>NZ_JODF01000198.1:0-202 GCF_000717945.1 Streptomyces sp. NRRL S-920 | reverse complement strand
ATCATGCCGCGGGCCGCGGGGTCTGGCACTTCCCCAAGCTCTCGGCTTCGCTCGAGCAGGGGAGACCCCATCACTGCGGCGTTGTCGTCGGTTGACAACGCTCCGCGTTGCCGCCCTCCTCCGCCTTGCATCTCGACGCACCAGACCCCGCTCACCTGCGCAGAAAGGTGACCGTCGCCCAAGTGCGGCCTGATCCGCCGGA
>NZ_JODF01000197.1:0-205 GCF_000717945.1 Streptomyces sp. NRRL S-920 | reverse complement strand
GCGGGCGGCGCGGCCTATTCGCCCGCGCTCACGGACTTCGTGTTCATGGTCCGTGAGACCTCGCAGATGTTCATCACCGGGCCCGACGTGGTCCGCGCGGTGACCGGCGAGGAGATCACGCAGAACGGCCTGGGCGGCGCCGACGTCCACGCCGAGACCTCCGGCGTCGCGCACTTCGCGTACGACGACGAGGAGACCTGCCTCG
>NZ_JODF01000196.1:0-205 GCF_000717945.1 Streptomyces sp. NRRL S-920 | reverse complement strand
GCACTCCTTCGAGTTCCGCATCAACGGCGAGGACCCGGGCCGCAACTTCCTGCCCGCCCCCGGCACGGTGACGAAGTTCGAGGCTCCCTCGGGTCCCGGGGTGCGGCTGGACGCGGGTGTGGAGTCCGGCTCGGTGATCGGTCCGGCCTGGGACTCGCTGCTGGCCAAGCTGATCGTCACCGGCGCTACCCGCGAGCAGGCGTTG
>NZ_JODF01000195.1:0-205 GCF_000717945.1 Streptomyces sp. NRRL S-920 | reverse complement strand
CAACGCCTGCTCGCGGGTAGCGCCGGTGACGATCAGCTTGGCCAGCAGCGAGTCCCAGGCCGGACCGATCACCGAGCCGGACTCCACACCCGCGTCCAGGCGCACACCGGGACCCGAGGGAGCCTCGAACTTCGTCACCGTGCCGGGGGCGGGCAGGAAGTTGCGGCCCGGGTCCTCGCCGTTGATGCGGAACTCGAAGGAGTGC
>NZ_JODF01000194.1:0-207 GCF_000717945.1 Streptomyces sp. NRRL S-920 | reverse complement strand
CTCCCTCACCCCCGAACGCCTCGACGCGGTCCTGCGGCCCAAGGCGGACGCCGCCCTCAACCTCCACGAACTCACACGCGAACTGAACCTCTCCGCCTTCGTCCTCTTCTCCTCCGCCGCCGGCGTCCTCGGCAACCCCGGCCAAGCCAACTACGCCGCCGCCAACACCTTCCTCGACGCCCTCGCCCACCACCGCCACACCCAGGG
>NZ_JODF01000193.1:0-208 GCF_000717945.1 Streptomyces sp. NRRL S-920 | reverse complement strand
AGGACATCACCAAGCTGTCGGGGCGTGCGCTGAAGGCGGTCCGCCGCAACATCCAGATGGTGTTCCAGGACCCGTACACCTCGCTGAATCCCCGTATGACGGTGGGCGACATCATCGGGGAGCCCTACGAGATCCACCCCGAGGTGGCCCCGAAGGGCTCGCGCCGCCAGAAGGTCCAGGACCTCCTGGACGTGGTCGGCCTCAACCC
>NZ_JODF01000192.1:0-213 GCF_000717945.1 Streptomyces sp. NRRL S-920 | reverse complement strand
GTGAGCGGGGTCTGGTGCGTCGAGATGCAAGGCGGAGGAGGGCGGCAACGCGATGGGGGCGCCCCCTGCTCGAGCGAAGCCGAGAGCTTGGGGGAGTTGCCAACCGACGACAACGCCGCAGTGATGGGGTCTCCCCTGCTCGAGCGAAGCCGAGAGCTTGGGGAAGTGCCAGACCCCGCGGCCGCGGCATGATCCGCCGGACAGGCCCTAGGG
>NZ_JODF01000191.1:0-247 GCF_000717945.1 Streptomyces sp. NRRL S-920 | reverse complement strand
CTGCACCCGGGCCAGCATCTGCACATGCGCACCGTCCAGCTGACGGGTGCGGTCCCCGATCCACGGCCAGTGCGTCGAGGACAACAGCAAACCCTGCCGCCCCTGACGCAGCAGCGGCAGCTCATAGTCCAGCACGAGCGCCTCATGGCTCGTCCACACCGGCGCCCCGGCCGGCCACCCCCACGCCCCGCCGAGCCGGCGCAAGAACTCCGTACCGGCATAAGCCGCCCGGTAACCGGCGAGCAGA
>NZ_JODF01000190.1:0-247 GCF_000717945.1 Streptomyces sp. NRRL S-920 | reverse complement strand
TCTGCTCGCCGGTTACCGGGCGGCTTATGCCGGTACGGAGTTCTTGCGCCGGCTCGGCGGGGCGTGGGGGTGGCCGGCCGGGGCGCCGGTGTGGACGAGTCATGAGGCGCTCGTGCTGGACTATGAGCTGCCGCTGCTGCGTCAGGGCCGGCAGGGTTTGCTGTTGTCCTCGACGCACTGGCCGTGGATCGGGGACCGCACCCGTCAGCTGGACGGTGCGCATGTGCAGATGCTGGCCCGGGTGCAG
>NZ_JODF01000189.1:0-253 GCF_000717945.1 Streptomyces sp. NRRL S-920 | reverse complement strand
CGTCATCGACGCGGGCCTGATCTGGATCGGCCCGCCGCCGCAGGCCATCCGCGACCTGGGTGACAAGGTCGCCGCGCGGCACATCGCGCAGCGCGCCGGTGCCCCGCTGGTCGCGGGCACCCCCGACCCGGTCTCGGGTGCCGAGGAGGTCGTGGCCTTCGCCGAGGAGCACGGCCTGCCGATTGCGATCAAGGCCGCCTTCGGTGGTGGCGGGCGCGGCCTGAAGGTCGCCCGCACCCTGGAGGAGGTCCCC
>NZ_JODF01000188.1:0-253 GCF_000717945.1 Streptomyces sp. NRRL S-920 | reverse complement strand
CGTCATCGACGCGGGCCTGATCTGGATCGGCCCGCCGCCGCAGGCCATCCGCGACCTGGGTGACAAGGTCGCCGCGCGGCACATCGCGCAGCGCGCCGGCGCCCCGCTGGTCGCGGGCACCCCCGACCCGGTCTCGGGTGCCGAGGAGGTCGTCGCCTTCGCCGAGGAGCACGGCCTGCCGATTGCGATCAAGGCCGCCTTCGGTGGTGGCGGGCGCGGCCTGAAGGTCGCCCGCACCCTGGAGGAGGTCCCC
>NZ_JODF01000187.1:0-253 GCF_000717945.1 Streptomyces sp. NRRL S-920 | reverse complement strand
CGCCTCCGGCGGGGGCCCTTACTCCCAAGGGGGCGGGGGCTCCGTCACCGTGTGCGGGCCGTGGGTGGCTGGGGTGTGGGGGTGGCCGGGGTCTCCCCTCGGCCGGTCGGTCACCCGGAGGGCTACCCGGAACCCGGCGGGGCCGCCAGGCCGAGCCGCTTCGCGGTCGCTCCGCGAGCCTGGCACCCCCGCCGGAACCCGGGTACGGGCGAGCCTGCCCGACCGACCGAGGGGAGCCCCCGCCCACCGGGCG
>NZ_JODF01000186.1:0-270 GCF_000717945.1 Streptomyces sp. NRRL S-920 | reverse complement strand
TGGCGGGGCCTGGTGTGGTGGATGCGGGGCGGGTGCGGGAGGCGGTGGCGGAGGGTGTTACGGCGTTGCATGTGACGGCTGGTTTGTTCCGGGTGCTTGCGGAGGAGTCGCCGGAGTGTTTTGCGGGTTTGCGTGAGGTGCTGACTGGTGGGGATGTGGTGCCTGCGGGGGCGGTGGCGCGGGTGCGTGAGGTGTGTCCTGGGGTTCAGGTGCGGCACTTGTATGGGCCGACCGAGGTCACGTTGTGTGCGACGTGGCATGTGCTGCCGG
>NZ_JODF01000185.1:0-270 GCF_000717945.1 Streptomyces sp. NRRL S-920 | reverse complement strand
TGGCGGGGCCTGGTGTGGTGGATGCGGGGCGGGTGCGGGAGGCGGTGGCGGAGGGTGTTACGGCGTTGCATGTGACGGCTGGTTTGTTCCGGGTGCTTGTGGAGGAGTCGCCGGAGTGTTTTGCGGGTTTGCGTGAGGTGCTGACTGGTGGGGATGTGGTGCCTGCGGGGTCGGTGGCGCGGGTGCGTGAGGTGTGTCCTGGGGTTCAGGTGCGGCACTTGTATGGGCCGACCGAGGTCACGTTGTGTGCGACGTGGCATGTGCTGCCGG
>NZ_JODF01000184.1:0-271 GCF_000717945.1 Streptomyces sp. NRRL S-920 | reverse complement strand
AGTTCGGCGGCGTCCTACTCTCCCACAGGGTCCCCCCTGCAGTACCATCGGCGCTATGAGGCTTAGCTTCCGGGTTCGGAATGTAACCGGGCGTTTCCCTCATGCTATGACCACCGAAACACTATGAAACTGTCAACCGCACCGTACGTGACCATGTACGGGGTTGTTCGTGGTTTCAGAACCAACACAGTGGACGCGAGCAACTGAGGACAAGCCCTCGGCCTATTAGTACCAGTCACCTCCACCCGTTACCGGGCTTCCAGATCTGGCC
>NZ_JODF01000183.1:0-279 GCF_000717945.1 Streptomyces sp. NRRL S-920 | reverse complement strand
GCGGTGAGTTGGTCGGTGGTGATGGCGCGGAGTACGAGGGAGTCCGCGGTGGCGACGGGGGTGCCGGTTTCGTCGGTTGCGGTGATGGTTACGGCGTCGGTGCCGGCGGGGGTGAGTTTGACGCGGAGTACGGAGGCGCCGGTGGCGTGGAGGGTTACGCCGGTCCAGGCGAAGGGCAGGAGTGCGTGGTCGGCTGCTTCGGTGAAGTCGCCGAGGGCCACGGCGTGCAGGGCGGCGTCCAGGAGTGCGGGGTGCAGTCCGAAGCCGTCGGTGGAGGTG
>NZ_JODF01000182.1:0-286 GCF_000717945.1 Streptomyces sp. NRRL S-920 | reverse complement strand
CTCCAGGGTGAGTTCGTCGTGGTTGCGCAGGAAGATGCCCCATTGGCAGTTTTTGGGGATGGCGGGGGTTTTGGCGAGGATTTCGGAGACGGGGTAGCGCGATTCACGGCGTACGGCCATGAAGATGCGCGGCATGACGGGGAAGTGGAACGCCATGTGGCATTCGTCGCCGCCCTTGGCGTAGTCACCGAAGTAGTCGACGACGTCCTCGGGCCATTGGTTGGCCTCGGCGAGCAGGACGGTGTCGGGGTAGTGGGCGTCGATCTCGGTGCGGACGCGTTTGAGG
>NZ_JODF01000181.1:0-286 GCF_000717945.1 Streptomyces sp. NRRL S-920 | reverse complement strand
CTCCAGGGTGAGTTCGTCGTGGTTGCGCAGGAAGATGCCCCATTGGCAGTTTTTGGGGATGGCGGGGGTTTTGGCGAGGATTTCGGAGACGGGGTAGCGGGATTCGCGGCGTACGGCCATGAAGATGCGGGGCATGACGGGGAAGTGGAACGCCATGTGGCATTCGTCGCCGCCTTTGGTGTAGTCGCCGAAGTAGTCGACGACGTCCTCGGGCCATTGGTTGGCCTCGGCGAGCAGGACGGTGTCGGGGTAGTGGGCGTCGATCTCGGTGCGGACGCGTTTGAGG
>NZ_JODF01000180.1:0-288 GCF_000717945.1 Streptomyces sp. NRRL S-920 | reverse complement strand
GCCACGAAGATCCACAAGATCATGGACATGGCCATCGCCGCGGGTGCTCCGCTGGTCTCGCTGAACGACGGCGCGGGGGCCCGCATCCAGGAAGGCGTCTCCGCGCTCGCGGGCTATGGCGGGATCTTCCAGCGCAACACCAAGGCCTCGGGTGTCATCCCGCAGATCAGTGTGATGCTGGGCCCGTGCGCGGGCGGCGCGGCCTATTCGCCCGCGCTCACGGACTTCGTGTTCATGGTCCGTGAGACCTCGCAGATGTTCATCACCGGGCCCGACGTGGTCCGCGCG
>NZ_JODF01000179.1:0-288 GCF_000717945.1 Streptomyces sp. NRRL S-920 | reverse complement strand
CGCGCGGACCACGTCGGGCCCGGTGATGAACATCTGCGAGGTCTCACGGACCATGAACACGAAGTCCGTGAGCGCGGGCGAATAGGCCGCGCCGCCCGCACACGGGCCCAGCATCACACTGATCTGCGGGATGACACCCGAGGCCTTGGTGTTGCGCTGGAAGATCCCGCCATAGCCCGCGAGCGCCGTGACGCCTTCCTGGATGCGGGCCCCCGCGCCGTCGTTCAGCGAGACCAGCGGAGCACCCGCGGCGATGGCCATGTCCATGATCTTGTGGATCTTCGTGGC
>NZ_JODF01000178.1:0-295 GCF_000717945.1 Streptomyces sp. NRRL S-920 | reverse complement strand
GGCGGATACGACTGCTACGGCCTGGTCGATGTTGAGGCGGGGGTCGCAGACGGTGGTGTAGCCCACCGGGTCGAGGAGGTCATCGAGGCGTGACTCGTCTGCCACGCATTCGCCGACGGTCTCCGGGGTGGCTTCCAGGTGCAGCCCCCCTGCGACCACGTGCTGCGCGCCGGCCACTTCCTGGAAGAGTTCCACCTCGCGGGTGATGCGGGTCAGCAGGCGGGTCTTGCGGCCCAGCGGGCCGCGCTGGGTGTTGCCGTGCATCGGATCGCACAGCCAGATCACCGGATGCCCC
>NZ_JODF01000177.1:0-295 GCF_000717945.1 Streptomyces sp. NRRL S-920 | reverse complement strand
CTGCCGGTGACCTTCTCCCAGAAGTTCATCTCCCGCCCTCCTCCTTGAGCCTGTCGATGCGTGATGACACGTACTGCCATTTCGCCCAGAACTTCGCCAATTCTTCGCATCCGGCGTCATTGAGCGCGTAAAACTTCCGCGGCGGACCGACCCCGGAGGGACGCTTCGTCACCTGGACGAGCTTGTTCCTCTCCAGCCGCAGCAAGATGGTGTACACCGTCCCCTCGATGACGTCGGTGAAGCCCAGCTCATTCAGCTGACGGGTGATGGCATATCCGTAGGTTTCCTCGCGGTC
>NZ_JODF01000176.1:0-295 GCF_000717945.1 Streptomyces sp. NRRL S-920 | reverse complement strand
GGGGCATCCGGTGATCTGGCTGTGCGATCCGATGCACGGCAACACCCAGCGCGGCCCGCTGGGCCGCAAGACCCGCCTGCTGACCCGCATCACCCGCGAAGTGGAACTCTTCCAGGAAGTGGCCGGCGCGCAGCACGTGGTCGCAGGGGGGCTGCACCTGGAAGCCACCCCGGAGACCGTCGGCGAATGCGTGGCCGACGAGTCACGCCTCGATGACCTCCTCGACCCGGTGGGCTACACCACCGTCTGCGACCCCCGCCTCAACATCGACCAGGCCGTAGCAGTCGTATCCGCC
>NZ_JODF01000175.1:0-295 GCF_000717945.1 Streptomyces sp. NRRL S-920 | reverse complement strand
CTGCCGGTGACCTTCTCCCAGAAGTTCATCTCCCGCCCTCCTCCTTGAGCCTGTCGATGCGTGATGACACGTACTGCCATTTCGCCCAGAACTTCGCCAGTTCTTCCCGTCCAGCGTCATTGAGCGCGTAGAACTTCCGCGGCGGACCGACCCCGGAGGGACGCTTCGTCACCTGGACGAGCTTGTTCCTCTCCAACCGCAGCAAGATGGTGTACACCGTCCCCTCGATGACGTCGGTGAAGCCCAGCTCATTCAGCTGACGGGTGATGGCATATCCGTAGGTTTCCTCGCGGTC
>NZ_JODF01000174.1:0-301 GCF_000717945.1 Streptomyces sp. NRRL S-920 | reverse complement strand
TCGGCAATGTCCTCGGACTGGTCGACCAGCCAGGTGTCGCCCTGCTGTACGACGCGCAGGGCCTTGCGGCTGGTGGTGGTGGAGTTGGGCCAGGTGACGGTGTACTCGACCCGTACGCCCGTGCCGGCCGGGTGGTCACCGATGGCGGGGACGCTCTGCGGCCCGCTGGCCTTGACCTCCCCCGTCTCCGCCCGGTCCGGGCCGCTGGCGCTCGGCTTCGGCTTGCCGCTCACGACCGAGCCGTCCGCCCGGCGAAGCGGCGGGAACTCCTCGGACTCGCTCGCGGTCGGCTCCGGGCTCT
>NZ_JODF01000173.1:0-309 GCF_000717945.1 Streptomyces sp. NRRL S-920 | reverse complement strand
CCCTCCCCCTGACCCCCTCCCGGAGCCTGACGGCCCAGCCGCCGGCAGCCGGCCGCACCAGCCACTCCCCGCGGCCAGTACCGGCCCCCGTACCCCTCCAGGCAGCCCAGAGCGCGGGCCCGGCCGGCACCTCTTCCGCTGCCGCCACCCCGGCCGTCGTACCCCTGGGCAAGCCCGGCCCCCGCAGGCCACGCCACTCGTCCGTGTCACCGGCCTCCCCCGTGACGCCCGCTCCCGCTCGGCCCCCGGCCCGCCGAGTCGCCGTTCAGCGGCGTCCGGCCGAGGCCGCCCCCGCACCCCCTGCGGCAC
>NZ_JODF01000172.1:0-313 GCF_000717945.1 Streptomyces sp. NRRL S-920 | reverse complement strand
CATGTCCGTCAGCGATGAGGCCGGGCAGCGCGGCGAGGAGACGGGAGTGCGCGCCCTTGTCGTACAACTCGCGGGCCGCCGCCATCCGGCCATCCAAGGGGCCCTGCCCGGTCGGGGCCGGTGTGTCGGCCAGGGCCTCGTCGAGCCCCATCATCAGGGCGACGGGCCCGGCGGCAGCCGTGGCGGTGAGCAGCGTGCGGCGGCGCATCGGGTCCTCCTCGGCGTGCGGACTGGCCGTCACTCTAGTGGCCGTCGGCACCTTCGGGGCGGGGGGCGCCCGGGGAGGCATCAGGATGTGTGGCGGAACGCCGAC
>NZ_JODF01000171.1:0-322 GCF_000717945.1 Streptomyces sp. NRRL S-920 | reverse complement strand
CATCCCGGTGATCCGCTGAGCACGCTCGGCACCGAACTTCTCCGCGAAACGCGCCGCCGTCGCCTCCATCCGCGGCCGCAGCTCAGGATCGAACATCGGCGTCCAGTGAGCCAGCGGACGGGCAGCCGCCGGCGGCAGCTCATTGGCCCCATGACCCAGACCAAGCGCACGCCCGAAACCACCCCGACGCCGCGGCGGCACCGACCCCAACGACTGCATATAGCTGACATACCGCTTGTGCAGCGCCCGGAAATGATAGATATCGACGCTGTTCTCCATCATCAGCTTCCAGTTGGCCTGCGCCCCATGCAGCTGCGCGCCC
>NZ_JODF01000170.1:0-322 GCF_000717945.1 Streptomyces sp. NRRL S-920 | reverse complement strand
GGGCGCGCAGCTGCATGGGGCGCAGGCCAACTGGAAGCTGATGATGGAGAACAGCGTCGATATCTATCATTTCCGGGCGCTGCACAAGCGGTATGTCAGTTATATGCAGTCGTTGGGGTCGGTGCCGCCGCGGCGTCGTGGTGGTTTCGGGCGTGCGCTTGGTCTGGGTCATGGGGCCAATGAGCTGCCGCCGGCGGCTGCCCGTCCGCTGGCTCACTGGACACCGATGTTCGATCCTGAGCTGCGGCCGCGGATGGAGGCGACGGCGGCGCGTTTCGCGGAGAAGTTCGGTGCCGAGCGTGCTCAGCGGATCACCGGGATG
>NZ_JODF01000169.1:0-322 GCF_000717945.1 Streptomyces sp. NRRL S-920 | reverse complement strand
AGGCGAACGAGCCGGTCACCACCTTCATCGTCGGAGGGCTGCCCCCGGAGACGCAGGCCACGATGGACTCCGGCCTGCGGCGCACCACGGCAGACGCCTTGTCCCTGGCGGATGAGCCGAATGCGACCACGGTCGCGGCCATACTCCGCAGGGTCTGGACCTGGCAGCAGGGCGACAGGAAGTTCACGCGCCGCATCAGCCCCACCACCGCAGAGTCCAAGGCCCTGCTGGCGAAGCACCCCGAGATCCGGCGCTCAGCCGAGATCGCCCTGCGCACCCGCGCCGCCTTCCCCCACATCCCCCAGTCTGCGCTGGGGACCGC
>NZ_JODF01000168.1:0-335 GCF_000717945.1 Streptomyces sp. NRRL S-920 | reverse complement strand
CTGGAGCCGAAGGCGTCGAACAGGTCCAGGGCCGCCTGCCGGTCGTTCCCTTCGTCGTCCCACTGCAACAGGACGTGCAGCGGAATGGTGACCTGGCGGGCCTCCTCGAACATGGCACGAGGGACGAAACTCCCGGCGAACAGAACGGCGGCCGAGACGCGCGGCTCGACCACCGCCAGCCGGATGCCGATGGAGATCACTCCCCCCGAGTACCCGACGGGGCCGCCGATCCCGGGCAGTGACAGGAGGGCGTCCAGGGCGGCTTGCCATTCCGGGACCGCCTTGTCGACCAGCGGGAGGATGAGGGCGTCGATGATCTCGTCGCTGACCGGCTC
>NZ_JODF01000167.1:0-347 GCF_000717945.1 Streptomyces sp. NRRL S-920 | reverse complement strand
GAGCGGGTACCACATCGCTGCGCGATGTGCAAGCGAAGCGGTCGCTGCGCTCCCGCTGGCCCGTGCGGAGCACGGGCGCCCCCCTCCGCTGCGCTCCAGGGGGCAGTGGGGCCGGCCGCTGCGCGCCCGGCGGGCCGCGCGATGCGCGGCCGGGCCGCTCGGGGTCTGACGGTGCGGCTAGTGGGGTCGTCAGTGCGGGAGTTGGAGGGAGCGCGGGGCGCTCCGGGCGGGTCCGCTGCGCTCCCCCGCCTGACGGTCCTTCCGGCTGCGCCTCCAGAACCGTTGGGCCCGCTGGCGCGGGCCTGGCTGGCTATGAGGGGGTGGGGGTCGCTCGTTCGTGTGGGTTC
>NZ_JODF01000166.1:0-362 GCF_000717945.1 Streptomyces sp. NRRL S-920 | reverse complement strand
AACGCACCCGTGTGGGGCCTGGTACGCGCAGCCCAGTCTGAGAACCCCGACCGGTTCCTCCTCCTCGACACCGATGACGTGTCGCCCGAACTAGGCGCGTTGTGGCCGCTTCTGGCCTCCGACGAGCCCGAAGCCGCACTCCGCGACGGCACCCTGCGCGTACCGCGTCTGGCCCGCCCCGCCCTCACCGAGGCCGCCGCTTCCCCCCTCGACCCGTCCGGGACCGTCCTCATCACCGGCGGCACCGGCGCCCTCGGTTCGCTAGTGGCCCGCCATCTCGTCACCGAACACGGCGTACGCAACCTGCTGCTCACCAGCCGCCGAGGACTCGACGCCGAAGGCGCCCCGCAGCTCGCCACCGA
>NZ_JODF01000165.1:0-368 GCF_000717945.1 Streptomyces sp. NRRL S-920 | reverse complement strand
CGGCAGGGTTTGCTGTTGTCCTCGACGCACTGGCCGTGGATCGGGGACCGCACCCGTCAGCTGGACGGTGCGCATGTGCAGATGCTGGCCCGGGTGCAGAATCCGGTGGCCTGCAAGGTGGGTCCGACGATGACGCCCGCGGAGCTGACGCAGCTCTGTTCGGTCCTGGACCCGGACCGCACGCCGGGCCGGCTGACGCTGATCTCCCGGATGGGCGCGGATCGTGTCGAGGAGTGGCTGCCGCCGTTGATGGCCGCTGTCCGTGAGGCGGGGCATCCGGTGATCTGGCTGTGCGATCCGATGCACGGCAACACCCAGCGCGGCCCGCTGGGCCGCAAGACCCGCCTGCTGACCCGCATCACCCGCGA
>NZ_JODF01000164.1:0-412 GCF_000717945.1 Streptomyces sp. NRRL S-920 | reverse complement strand
GGGGGGGGGGAGGGGGGGGGTGGGGGGGGGGGGGGGGTGAGGGGGATGGAGGGGTTGGCGGCGTTGGCGGGGTTAGTGGGGTGATTGGGGTCATTGGGGTGGTGGATGAGGGCTTGGGACGGCGGGGTGGCCCCGGTGGACCAGGCGGGGGAAGGGGGATTGAGATGCCGGGGTGGTGCATCTCGTGCTGGGCGGGCTCGGCGGGTTCGGCGTTGGTGAGGGCTGGGCGCTTGCCGTGGTGCTGATGGTGCGGGTGCTGGCGGATGTGGTGCAGGTGGGTGGCCGAGATCTTGTGGGAGTGGCGGGATGACTGGAGCGGGCGGGGCGAGCGACGTGCTGGGGGCGACCGACGTGGCCGGTGCAAGGGCTGACGTGGGCGGGGTGGCCGTTGAGGGGGTCGGGGCCGGGGGTG
>NZ_JODF01000163.1:0-485 GCF_000717945.1 Streptomyces sp. NRRL S-920 | reverse complement strand
GAAGCCGGGCACGTCGAGGAGCGTCACGATGGGGATGTTGAAGGCGTCGCACATCTGCACGAAGCGGGCGGCCTTCTCGGAGGCCTCGATGTCCAGCACCCCGGCCAGGGACTGCGGCTGGTTCGCCACGATCCCCACCACCTTGCCGTCCAGGCGGGCCAGGGCACAGATGATGTTCCGCGCCCACCGCTCGTGGACCTCCAGGAAATCACCGTCGTCGACGATCTCCTCGATGACCTTGGCCATGTCGTACGGGCGGTTGCCGTCGGCCGGCACCAGGTCGAGCAGCACGTCCGAGCGCCGGTCGGCCGGGTCGTCGGACTCGTGCGTCGGGGGGTTCTCGCGGTTGTTGGAGGGCAGCATCGCGATGAGGTACCGGACCTCGGCGAGGCAGGTCTCCTCGTCGTCGTACGCGAAGTGCGCGACGCCGGAGGTCTCGGCGTGGACGTCGGCGCCGCCCAGGCCGTTCTGCGTGATCTCCTCGC
>NZ_JODF01000162.1:0-485 GCF_000717945.1 Streptomyces sp. NRRL S-920 | reverse complement strand
GAAGCCGGGCACGTCGAGGAGCGTCACGATGGGGATGTTGAAGGCGTCGCACATCTGCACGAAGCGGGCGGCCTTCTCGGAGGCCTCGATGTCCAGCACACCGGCCAGGGACTGCGGCTGGTTCGCCACGATCCCCACCACCTTGCCGTCCAGCCGGGCCAGGGCACAGATGATGTTCCGCGCCCACCGCTCGTGGACCTCCAGGAAATCACCGTCGTCGACGATCTCCTCGATGACCTGGTGCATGTCGTAGGGGCGGTTGCCGTCCACGGGCACCAGGTCGAGCAGGGCCTGGCACGCGCGGCCTGCCGGGTCGTCGCAGCCGTGCGCCGGAGGGTTCTCGCGGTTGTTCGACGGCAGCATCGACAGCAGATAGCGCACTTCTTCGAGGCAGGTCTCCTCGTCGTCGTACGCGAAGTGCGCGACGCCGGAGGTCTCGGCGTGGACGTCGGCGCCGCCCAGGCCGTTCTGCGTGATCTCCTCGC
>NZ_JODF01000161.1:0-500 GCF_000717945.1 Streptomyces sp. NRRL S-920 | reverse complement strand
GTGCTGGACATCGAGGCCTCCGAGAAGGCCGCCCGCTTCGTGCAGATGTGCGACGCCTTCAACATCCCCATCGTGACGCTCCTCGACGTGCCCGGCTTCCTGCCCGGCGTCGACCAGGAACACGGCGGCATCATCCGCCACGGCGCCAAACTGCTGTACGCGTACTGCAACGCCACCGTCCCGCGCATCTCCCTCATCCTGCGCAAGGCCTACGGCGGCGCCTACATCGTCATGGACAGCCAGTCCATCGGCGCCGACCTCACCTACGCCTGGCCCACCAACGAGATCGCCGTGATGGGCGCCGAAGGCGCGGCCAACGTCATCTTCCGCCGCCAGATCGCCGCCGCCGAGGACCCCGAAGCCATGCGCACCCGCATGGTCAAGGAGTACAAGGCCGAACTGATGCACCCCTACTACGCCGCCGAACGCGGCCTGGTCGACGACGTCATCGACCCCGCCGAGACCCGCGAGACCCTCATCAACTCCCTCGCGATGCTCGC
>NZ_JODF01000160.1:0-525 GCF_000717945.1 Streptomyces sp. NRRL S-920 | reverse complement strand
CCCCAAACCCCCGCCCACCCTCAGGGACCGCCCCGGAGCAACGCCCCGCACCACCGCTCTCGCCACGGCCTTGCCCGTCGCCGGCGGGGCCGCTCTCGACACGGCCTTGCTGATCGCCCGCGCTGCCGCTCTCGGCGCTATTTTCCCGGCTGCCTGAGCCGATCCCCTCGGCGCGGTATTCCCCGTGGTCCGCGCCGACCCCGGTGACGCCGTTGGCCCTGCGGTCCGCACCGCTCCTCGGGCCACTGCCTTGTCCGCTGCCCGCGCTGCCCGCGCTGCCCGCGCTGCCCGTGCTGCCCGCGCTGCCCGCGCTGCCCGCGCTGCCCGCGCCACCGCTCGCGGCGCTGCTTTCCCGGCTGCCTGGGCCGATCGCCTCGGCGCTGTATTGCCCACGGCCCGCGCCGACCCCCTCGGCGCCGTACTCCCCACGGCCCACGCCGCCCCCCGTGGCGCCGCTCTTCCCGCCCCCCGCACCGCCCTCTTCCCCGCTACCTATCCCACCAGCCCCGCCACCCTCCGCAGCAC
>NZ_JODF01000159.1:0-556 GCF_000717945.1 Streptomyces sp. NRRL S-920 | reverse complement strand
CGCGCCTAGTTCGGGCGACACGTCATCGGTGTCGAGGAGGAGGAACCGGTCGGGGTTCTCAGACTGGGCTGCGCGTACCAGGCCCCACACGGGTGCGTTGGCCAGGTCGGTGACAGCGTCGTCGGGTCCGGCGGCGATGGCGCCGCGTGTGACGAAGACGAGACGGGAGTCGGCGAAGCGGTCCTGGGCCAGCCACTCCTGGACCAGGGCCAGGGTGTGGTGGGTGGCCTGGTGGGCTGCGGCGGCCGCGTCGATGTCGTCGTAGGCCGCCAGAGGAACAAAGACGACCTGCGGGATGACGTCGGCGGCAGCCAGCTCAGCCAGGCCCGGGAATGTCGGCCCGTCCGTGAAGGAGGTCGCCCGACCCAGTACGGCGTAGGACTTGGACTCGGCGGCAGACAGCGGCAGCTCGCGCCACTCGATGCTGAACAGCGAGTCGTTGTAGTTCTCGGTGCCTGCGGTGAGTTGGTCGGTGGTGATGGCGCGGAGTACGAGGGAGTCCGCGGTGGCGACGGGGGTGCCGGTTTCGTCGGTTGCGGTGATGGTTACGGCGTCG
>NZ_JODF01000158.1:0-579 GCF_000717945.1 Streptomyces sp. NRRL S-920 | reverse complement strand
CCCCCACCCTGAACACCGGCACCACGAACCCCCCGCCCTCCCGGAACGTCACCTCCAGCGCCAGCCCGATCCGCAGCTCCCCCGGGCCGCTGTCCACCACCTCCGTCATCATCCGTGGGCCCTCCTCCAGGTCGGCGACCGCGGCCACGTACGGGACCCGCTCGCCGAACGGCGGCAGGTCGTTTCTGTGCACCACCGACCAGGTGTAGAGCGTGGCCCGGCCGCTCGCCCGCTCCCAGGTGACGTCCTCGCTCCAGCACCGCGGGCAGAACTCGCGCGGATAGTGATGCGCCGCGCCGCACGCCCCGCAGCGACGGATCAGCAGCCGCCGCTCGGCCGCCGCATCCCAGTAGGGGCGGGTGAAGGCATCGGGCTCCGGAAGGTCGAAGCGGGCGGAGGCGGAAGAGGAGGAAGAGGAGGAGGACGGGTCCTTGTTCATCAGTAGCTCGCCCTTCTTGTTCGATGATCCCAACTGACGGACCGTCAGTTCAGCGCACCGGCCCCGCCTGGCACAAGAGCGCCCACCCCTGCCCCAGCCCGCCCCTGCACCCACCCCCGCACCACCCCCGCCCCGCCCCC
>NZ_JODF01000157.1:0-590 GCF_000717945.1 Streptomyces sp. NRRL S-920 | reverse complement strand
CGCTACCCCGTCTCCGAAATCCTCGCCAAAACCCCCGCCATCCCCAAAAACTGCCAATGGGGCATCTTCCTGCGCAACCACGACGAACTCACCCTGGAGATGGTCACCGACGAAGAACGCGACTACATGTACGCCGAATACGCCAAAGACCCCCGCATGCGCGCCAACATCGGCATCCGCCGCCGCCTCGCCCCCCTCCTGGACAACGACCGCAACCAGATCGAACTGTTCACCGCACTCCTGCTCTCCCTGCCCGGATCCCCGATCCTCTACTACGGCGACGAGATCGGCATGGGCGACAACATCTGGCTCGGCGACCGCGACGCCGTGCGCACCCCCATGCAATGGACCCCCGACCGCAACGCCGGCTTCTCCTCCTGCGACCCCGGCCGCCTCTTCCTCCCCACGATCATGGACCCCGTCTACGGCTACCAGGTCACCAACGTCGAAGCCTCCATGTCCTCCCCCTCCTCCCTCCTGCACTGGACCCGCAGGATGATCGAGATCCGCAAACAGAACCCCGCCTTCGGCCTGGGCACCTACACCGAACTCCCCTCCACCAACCCCGCCGTCCTCGCCTTCCTCAGGGA
>NZ_JODF01000156.1:0-625 GCF_000717945.1 Streptomyces sp. NRRL S-920 | reverse complement strand
GCTCGCCGGCCCCGGCCTCCTTCGTCGGCCGGTGCCGTCGGCACCGGGCCGTGGACGCGCCTGGCGGCGCGACGACCTGTTGGGCCCCTTCGGGGCCGGGCCCCCCGGAGCGGGCCGGGCCCTCCTTCGTCGGGCCGAACGGGCGCCCCTGGCGGGGCGGCTGTTCCCGTTCGGGTCCGCTGGCGCGGACCGCCGGGACGTCCGCGCCGGCCGGGCGGAGTCCGGGCAGCACGTGGTTGTGGTGGAGAAGATGGACGCCTCCGGCGGGCCCTTACTCCCAAGGGGGTGGGGGCTCGTCGTGCGTGTGCGGGCCGGTGGGTGGCTGGGGTTGGGGGGTGGCCGGGGGCTCCCCTCGGCCGGACGGGCACCCTTCGGGCTACCACCGAACCTGCGGGGGGTGCCAGGCCGAGCCGCTTCGCGGTCGCGCAAGCGCGAGCCTGGCACCCCCCGCAGAACCGGCGGTACGGCGGAGCTGCCCGACCGACCGAGGGGAGCCCCCGCCCACCGGGCGGAGTTGTGGCGGAGGCCGCCGGGCAGGCCCGCGCGGAGGGGGCGGAAACCGCCGCTGACCTGCGGAAAGATGTGATGCAGGTCACCCGTTCGGAGGACTGTTCCAGGTGGACTC
>NZ_JODF01000155.1:0-780 GCF_000717945.1 Streptomyces sp. NRRL S-920 | reverse complement strand
GCCTTCGCCGAGGAGCACGGCCTGCCGATTGCGATCAAGGCCGCCTTCGGTGGTGGCGGGCGCGGCCTGAAGGTCGCCCGCACCCTGGAGGAGGTCCCCGAGCTGTACGACTCGGCGGTGCGTGAGGCGGTGGCGGCCTTCGGGCGCGGGGAGTGCTTCGTGGAGCGCTACCTCGACAAGCCCCGGCATGTGGAGACCCAGTGCCTGGCCGACCAGCACGGCAACGTGGTCGTGGTCTCCACCCGTGACTGCTCGCTCCAGCGCCGCCACCAGAAGCTGGTGGAGGAGGCCCCGGCGCCCTTCCTGTCCCAGGCGCAGGTCGAGGAGCTGTACGCCTCGTCCAAGGCGATCCTCAAGGAGGCCGGGTACGTCGGCGCGGGCACCGTGGAGTTCCTCGTCGGTGTGGACGGCACGATCTCCTTCCTGGAGGTCAACACCCGTCTCCAGGTCGAGCACCCGGTCACCGAGGAGGTCGCCGGCATCGACCTGGTCCGGGAGATGTTCCGTATCGCCGACGGCGAGGAACTGGGCTACGGCGATCCGGAACTGCGCGGGCACTCCTTCGAGTTCCCTGGACGCGGGTGTGGAGTCCGGCTCGGTGATCGGTCCGGCCTGGGACTCGCTGCTGGCCAAGCTGATCGTCACCGGCGCTACCCGCGAGCAGGCGTTGCAGCGTGCCGCGCGGGCGCTGGCGGAGTTCAACGTGGAGGGCATGGCCACCGCCATCCCCTTCCACCGTGCCGTCGTCAAGGACCCGGCGTTCGCACCCGAACTGACCGG
>NZ_JODF01000154.1:0-685 GCF_000717945.1 Streptomyces sp. NRRL S-920 | reverse complement strand
TAGTGCGCTACCTCCTGCTCACCTGAGTAGTTGTCTGCAACTTCGGAGCGACGAGCTTCCCAAAACGGGGGATCCACTTCGTGACTACGCCTCTCACTCTCACATCGTTATCTGAAACCGATGTCACTTCGGATGCGGAGCGCGAGGGTCAATGGCTTCGCACTCTGCCGGCCCAGCAGCAACCGCGGTGGAAGGACCACCGTCTGGCTGAACAGGTCAGCGGTGAACTCCGTGATTTGCCCGGCCTGGTGGCCTGGGACGAGGTGCGCCAGCTGCGGCTGCTGCTCGCCGAGGTCGCGGCGGGCACGTTGCAGGTCCTCCAGGCGGGGGACTGTGCCGAGGATCCCGCGGACTGTGTGCCCAAGGTGCTCAGACGCAAGGCCGGCATGCTGGATGCGCTGGCCGGGGCGATGCAGGCCCAGACCGGTCTGTCCGTGGTGCGGGTGGGCCGGATCGCGGGCCAGTTCGCCAAGCCCCGCTCGGCCGACCTGGAGCGGCACGGGGACATCGAACTCCCCGCGTTCCGCGGTCACTTGGTCAATGATCCGCGTCCTGATCCGCAGTTGCGTCAGCCGGATCCGGCGCGTCTGCTCGCCGGTTACCGGGCGGCTTATGCCGGTACGGAGTTCTTGCGCCGGCTCGGCGGGGCGTGGGGGTGGCCGGCCGGGGCGCCGGTGTGGACGAG
>NZ_JODF01000153.1:0-1002 GCF_000717945.1 Streptomyces sp. NRRL S-920 | reverse complement strand
CTCCGCGTCAGCCACGCCTTCCACTCCCCCCGCATGGAACCCATGCTGGACGAATTCCGCACCATCGCCTCCGGACTTACGTACGGGACTCCGAGCATCCCCGTCGTCTCCAACCTCACCGGCACACTCGCCACCCCCGAAGACCTCTGCACCGCCGACTACTGGGTCCGCCACGTCCGCCAAGCCGTCCGCTTCGCCGACGGCATCACGTACCTCGCCGAGCAGGGCGTCACGTCCTTCATCGAGCTGGGCCCCGACGGAACCCTCTCCGCCATGGCCCAGGAGACCCTCACCGACGCCGACACCGCGGCCTTTACCCCCGTACTCCGCAAGAACCGCCCCGAACCCGACACCTTCACCCAGGCCGTCACCCAAGCCCACATACGCGGACGGGATCTCGACTGGGACGGCGTCTTCGCAGGCCGGGGTGCGCAGCGCGTCGATCTTCCGACCTACGCCTTCCAGCACGAGCGCTACTGGCTGGACATGCCGGCCCCCGGTGGGGACACCGTCCTCGTCCCCGGGACCGGGCTGGTCGAGCTGGCGATCCACGCCGGTGACCAGGTCGGCTGCGGGTCCCTGGAGGAGCTGACGCTCCAGGCGCCGCTCGTCCTGCCCGAGCACGGGGGTGTCGCGCTGCGCGTCGCGGTGGAGGCCGCCGACGAGGGGGGTCGCCGGTCCGTCGCCATCTATTCGCGCCGCGACGACGCCGAGCCCGACACCCCATGGACCCTTCACGCGGTCGGCTCGCTCAACGACACCGCGCCGGTCGCCTCGCCCGAGCTGTCGGTGTGGCCGCCGAAGGGCGCCGAGGCCGTTGAACTCGACGGCCTGTACGCCGATTTGGCGGCGGTCGGTCTCTCGTACGGGCCGGTGTTCCAGGGCCTGCGTGCCGCCTGGCGCCTCGGTGACGACGTCTACGCCGAGGTCGCCCTCCCCGAAGGCACCTCCACCGACGGCTTCGGACTGCACCCCGCACTCCTGGACGCCGCCCTGCACGCC
>NZ_JODF01000152.1:0-730 GCF_000717945.1 Streptomyces sp. NRRL S-920 | reverse complement strand
CTAGTGGCCGTCGGCACCTTCGGGGCGGGTGGCGCCAGGGAAGTCATCAGGATGTGTGGCGGAACGCCGACCTCTTGCGCGGCGCGGTGGACCAGGTCCAGGTCGACGACCCTGCGGCGCCGCTCCAGCCGGGAGATTGTTGCGGGTGCGCAGCCGATCCGGTCGCCGAGGGCGGCAAGGGTCCAGGAGAGGTGTTCACGGCCGAGACGGATGAGCGCGCCGGCGCGCCGCTGCTCCGCTAACTCGCGTGCCTTGGGGGTGCTCCAGAACGGGTCAACGGGCACAGGTCCTCCCACGCCGCACGACCGGGGCCCTCCACGGTACGAACGGTTCTTGCCGCGGTCGAGGCTGTTTGCACGACGTGCAAAGCCCTTGCACGACATGGCTGGCGATCACCGTAGGAGGAGGCGGTGCGGTGTGCTGGGTGCAGCGCCCCGAACCACGGGGCACGTCCATCGGAGGCATCATGGCAACGGCTGTTGCAGCTCCTCTGGCCACGGACCCGATAAGCTGCCCGGTCCGCTCCGCTCGGGAGGTCGTATCGAGCGGTTTGTGGGACAAGCAGGTCGGGCTGCTCGTGCGCGACTACCCGTACGACTCGTTCATGGCAGCCCGGGTTCTCGATCAGGGGTACGCCTACCTGCTGACCGCGATGCGGCACCGGGGCGAGGGGCTGGGGCTCGCGCCCAGCAAGCTCGTCGACATCGGCGTCCACACGATCATCCTCGAC
>NZ_JODF01000151.1:0-738 GCF_000717945.1 Streptomyces sp. NRRL S-920 | reverse complement strand
GAGTGAGAGGCGTAGTCACGAAGTGGATCCCCCGTTTTGGGAAGCTCGTCGCTCCGAAGTTGCAGACAACTACTCAGGTGAGCAGGAGGTAGCGCACTAACTCAATGGGAACGGTCGTACCGTCCTGACTGAGCACCGATTCAGGGTGGAAGGAATGCGTGGAAGGAATGCGTGGCATCTGCTCACGCTTCAGAGCAGATGCGGTGGCCCGGCCTAGTCCTCACCCGGAGCGTGGGCATGCTCCGCGCGCCAGGTGCATCCGTCGCCGACCAGTTCGCATGACACCTTGACGTCCGGTTCCACGTAACGGTTGGCGATGGCGGTGTTGAGTTTCTGGCAGTACCCGCACGGTGACTTGAACGTCAGGACGACGCCACCGCGGGCAGCTTTCTTGCGGTACCGAAGAATCCCGCACTCGGCGTTACGCAGGACGGCGCCGGAGGGCTGAGACTCAATGGACACGTCGGAGTCGTACAGCAGCAACTGTCGCTTCATCCGGATCATGAAGTGATCGGTAGCCGATAGGCCCTCGGGCTGTTGCGCGCGTAGCAAATCCGCGGCGATGCGGGAATTCTGCTTGACCCATCCGGTCAGGCCTTCTTCGCCGTGCTCTCCGAGGACGAACTCCTCCGCGGCCGCCTGGGCCTCGAAGTACCGCTGACGCCAGAGATCGACTTTCTCCGCCGGGTCGAGAGAGGTGGTCTCACTGGTCATGGTCCGCGTCCTTCCCGGTGGCGT
>NZ_JODF01000150.1:0-759 GCF_000717945.1 Streptomyces sp. NRRL S-920 | reverse complement strand
CTCGGTGACGACGTCTACGCCGAGGTCGCCCTCCCCGAAGGCACCTCCACCGACGGCTTCGGACTGCACCCCGCACTCCTGGACGCCGCCCTGCACGCCCTGCCCCTCACCGCCGACGAGCGGGCACGCACCACCGCCACCTGGCACAACGTCTCCCTCTACGCCACCGGCGCCACCAGCCTGCGCGTCAAGCTCTCCACCACCAACGGATCCCTCACCGCCGCCGACGACACCGGCGCACCCGTACTCACCGCCCAGACCATCACCTGGCGCCAGACCAGCACTGACGAACTCACCACCGGACACAGGGGATTCCACAATTCCCTGTACCGCGTGGACTGGCCCGAGCTGCCGTCGGCGCCCGCCGAGGCCCAGACGTGGGCGGTGTTGGGTGACGAGCCGGGCCTCTTCACCGACGGACCGGCATACCCGGGCCTGGCTGAGCTGGCTGCCGCCGACACCATCCCGCAGGTCGTCTTCGTTGCTCTGGCGGCCTACGAGGACATCAACGCGGCCGCCGCAGCCCACCAGGCCGCTCACCACGCCCTGGCCCTGGTCCAGGAGTGGCTGGCCGAGGACCGCTTCGCCGACTCCCGTCTCGTCTTCGTCACACGCGGCGCCATCGCCGCCGGACCCGACGACGCTGTCACCGACCTGGCTAACGCACCCGTGTGGGGCCTGGTACGCGCAGCCCAGTCTGAGAACCCCGACCGGTTCCTCCTCCTCGACACCGATGACGTGTCGCCCGAACTAGGCGCG
>NZ_JODF01000149.1:0-791 GCF_000717945.1 Streptomyces sp. NRRL S-920 | reverse complement strand
GTCGACGATGCTGCGGATCGCGGGGCGGTCTCGGACTTCGCCGGGGCTGGCTCGGTAGGCGTCCAGGAGGGAGCGGGCGGCCTGCTCCGGCCGTCCCCAGGCCCACCAGGCGCGCGCCATATCGGTGCCCATGCGGGCCTTTCGTTCAGCCGTGGGGAATTGGGCGGGGCGGAGGTTCTTCCCGGCTTCCAGGGCGGCTCCTGCATCTCCGAGCGCCCAGTGCACGCCGACGGCGTACAAGTCCACGGCGGCCGGGCTGATGGGGAACAGTCGGCCCGCTGGGGCGACGGCCGGCAGCCGACGAGCGGCGCGGCGGGCTTCCTCGGTCATCGACAGGGCTTCGGCGCGGTGGCCGCCCCGGGCCGCGGTGTAAGCCAGGGTGCAGAGCATCTGTGCATAGGCCGACACGGTCGCATCGGTGCGCAGGCCGGTCGCCTCGACGGCAGAGGCTGCTGTCGTCATGAGGCGCTGGGCTTCGGCGCCGCGGTCCTGGTGGCGCAGGACGATGGCCAGCTCCCGGGCGGCGGCCGCGGACGCGAGCGGAGAACCGGAGACCTCGGCCCAGGTGCGGGCCCGGTCCGCGGTGAGCCGGGCCTGGCCGTAGGAGCCGAGCTTGGTCAGCACCGCAGCGGCCAGGCTGTAGACGGAGGAGAGCCTGGCCTGATCGAGTTCGCGACGGGAGGAGGCCGCGGCATGTCCGTCAGCGATGAGGCCGGGCAGCGCGGCGAGGAGACGGGAGTGCGCGCCCTTGTCGTACAACTCGCGGGCCGCCGCCATCCGGCCATCCAAGG
>NZ_JODF01000148.1:0-805 GCF_000717945.1 Streptomyces sp. NRRL S-920 | reverse complement strand
GCCCCGCGCCCCAGCGCACCGCAAGAACCTTCCCCACCCACCCACCCGTTCACCCCGCGCTAAAAGGTCGAGGTGACGGGCGGGCGGATATGCCCGCGCGGCGCAAGGGGCGGGGCGGAGAAGGGGCGGGGATGCGAGCCGGGCCGGCGGCAGCTCCGATGCGGGACCCGGCGCGGAGTCGCGGACGGGGCCAGCGGTGGCCCCGTGCAGGACCCGGGGCGGAGTCGCGGGCCGGGGCAGCCGCAGCCCGATGCGGGAGACGGGGCGAGCAGCTGCCGGGAGCGCCGCGCAGCGGCAAGGGGCAGGGACGCGGCCCAGGCAGGCAGACCAACGCACGGCACAGGGCCAGAACACGGGCTAAGCCAGCAGCCGACCGACGCACGACACAGGACCGCGATGCCAGCCGGGTCAGCAGCAGATCGACGCGGATCACGGGGCGGGCGGTGGGGAACGCCGCGCAGCGGCAAAAGGGGCGAGGACGCGGCCCGGGCCACAGCAGACCGACGCACGGCACAAGGCCAGGACGCAGCAGGCCGATGCAGGGCCCGGGCGGGGGTACGGGCTAGGGCAGCAGCCGACCGACGCACGGCACAGGCCCCGGGGTGCGGGCCAGGACGGCCGCAGGGTCATGCAGGGCCCGGGCGGGTGGGTGGTGAGCGCCGCGCAGCGGCAAAAGGGGCGAGAATGCGGTCCAGGCAACGGCAGACCGGCGCAGGACACGGACCAGGGCAGCAGCAGACCAACACACGGCACAGGGCCGGGATGCCAGCCCAGGGCAGCCGCAGACCGACGCGGGAGACGGGGC
>NZ_JODF01000147.1:0-826 GCF_000717945.1 Streptomyces sp. NRRL S-920 | reverse complement strand
CCCGGACCGCGGGTGTACGTCATCCGGTTGACGTACCGGGCCGCCCGTACGTCACCGCGCGGTCCCGGCCGGGGTCGTCCGCCCTCCCGAGGGCCGCCTCGGTCGCTCCCTGGCGGCCCTGCTCGGTCCGGCCGGAGCCGAGGGCCCCCTCGGTCGGTTAGGGCCCCCTGACGGCCCCTGGCGGCCCCTGCTCGGTCCCCTCGTTCCGCCCCCGCCGGAGCCGGAACGACCCCGGAACGACCGGTGGAACGACCCGGAACGACCCCGGTCGTTCCGCAAAACCGGCCCCTGACCTGCGGTGGAACGACCGGAACGACCGGAACGACCAAAAACCCGAGTCTCACATACGCGAGGGAGGGCCCCCTCGGTCGTTCCGGGACCCCCTCGGACCGAGCCGGCCGACTCCCCGAGGGCCGCCTCGGTCCACCCCGGCCGGGACCCCCGAGGGCCCCCTCGGACGGCCCGCATAGGTCCCGTGCACAACGGCCGATAAACCGGCCGGAGTGAATCCGAGGGATTATCAGGAATGAATCCGACTGGAATTGGGGAATCGTCAGATGGGGAATTGGTGGCATTCTTGACGGATTATCAATCCGCTATTCTGCAACATTCTTGACGGCCTATCAGTCGGTAATTCGGGGAAATTGGGAGCCGAATTCAGCGGCCTATCCGGGCACAACTCCCGGCCCTATTGCGCGAATTGCAGCGCGCACCGGGCAACCCGCCGGACCACCCGACCACCGTTGCCCGGTGGCCGCAGGCCGCCGCATGCCCGGCGCGCGCAGCGCGCTCCCCCCGCGAGGCGCAGCCGGAGCCCGTCACCGCC
>NZ_JODF01000146.1:0-839 GCF_000717945.1 Streptomyces sp. NRRL S-920 | reverse complement strand
CCGAAGTAGTCGACGACGTCCTCGGGCCATTGGTTGGCCTCGGCGAGCAGGACGGTGTCGGGGTAGTGGGCGTCGATCTCGGTGCGGACGCGTTTGAGGAGCTGGTGGGTGCGGGGGAGGTTTTCGCAGTTGGTGCCCTCTTCGGCGTAGAGGTAGGGGACGGCGTCGAGGCGGAATCCGTCGATGCCGAGGTCGAGCCAGAATTTGAGGGCGGAGATGATTTCTTCCTGGACGGCGGGGTTTTCGAAGTTGAGGTCGGGCTGGTGGGAGAAGAAGCGGTGCCAGTAGTACTGCTTGCGGACGGGGTCGAAGGTCCAGTTGGAGGCTTCGGTGTCGACGAAGATGATGCGGGCGTCGCTGTAGGCCTTGTCGTCGTCGGCCCAGACGTAGTAGTCGCCGTAGGGGCCTTCGGGGTCGGTGCGTGAGGCCTGGAACCACGGGTGCTGGTCGCTGGTGTGGTTCATGACGAAGTCGATGATGACGCGCATGCCGCGCTGGTGGGCGGAGTCGACGAATTCCACGAAGTCGGCGAGGTCGCCGAATTCGGGGAGGACGGCGGTGTAGTCGGAGACGTCGTAGCCGCCGTCGCGCAGGGGGGATTTGAAGAAGGGGGGCAGCCACAGGCAGTCCACGCCGAGCCATTGGAGGTAGTCGAGCTTGGCGGTGATGCCTTTCAGGTCGCCGACGCCGTCGCCGTTGCTGTCCTGGAAGGAACGCACGAGTACTTCGTAGAACACGGCGCGTTTGAACCAGTCGGGATGCCGGTCCCTGGCGGGCGTGTCCTCGAAGGTGTCCTGGACGGGCTCGTTGACGATCATGATGTGGGTGACCCTCCGATC
>NZ_JODF01000145.1:0-913 GCF_000717945.1 Streptomyces sp. NRRL S-920 | reverse complement strand
CCCCAGCCCCCTCAAGGCGCCCCCGCCAGCTCAAGGCGCACCGCCAGCTAAATCAACGAGGGAATCTCCTGCGTAGCAAACCAAAGCAGCTCATGATCCTCCGCCCCGTCCACCACGAACCGCGCATCCTCATCCCCAAGATCCGCCGCCCCCAGCGCCGCGGCCGCCGCCGCCACGTCCCCCTCCGCGTCCTCCGCGTCCACATGCACCGCCGCCACCTTCCCCAGGGAGAGCCCCGCGGCGAGCCGCACCTCCCCGAGCGCCCCCTGGTTGAGACCCCGCCCGGGATCCGCCACGGCCGCCCCGTCGGGCACATCGGCCGCGAGTACGACCCGCCGTCGCGGCGCCTCGGGATCGACCGCCACCAGCCGGAGCGACGCCGCCGCCGCCCGGTTCAGCGCCGCGTACTCCAGTTCCTCGATGTCATCGGAGACGTACCACTCCCGCAGCGCGGGCGTCACGGCGTAAGCGACCAGCGGGCCGGGCCCCAACTCCCCCGCCTTGTACGCCTCGGCGAGCCGGGGCAGGGTCAGAGGAACGTAGAGGCGCATGACTGACCGCTTTCCTTCGTCGTCCGCCCGGAGACGGACCTTCGTGGCCGTAGAGGGCCTCCAGGATACGTCCGGGAGTCCCCGATCGAGCTGCCCCCACCACCCCCGCGGCCGTCCACACGCCTCCGCCGATTCACCCGGTACCACCCGGCAACCACCGCACCTCAGAGCCCTGCGACCCCCCAGATAGGTGAACCGCGACGCCCTCCCCCGAGGCCCCCTCAAGCCCTTGCGCGCTCCCCCGCCACCCCCGTACAAGATCCCCAACACAGAAAGTTACTCATCGGTAGAGCCAGGAGTGCCTCATGCACAAGGTGATGACAAGGCCCCGCCCGCGCCCGTCGGCGACCCGCCCCCCCGCC
>NZ_JODF01000144.1:0-939 GCF_000717945.1 Streptomyces sp. NRRL S-920 | reverse complement strand
TCCTTGCGGTGCGCTGGGGCGGGGGGCCAGGTGGGGAAGGTCCATGCGGTGCGCTGAGGTGTAGGGCCGGGCGGGGAAGGTCCCTGCGGTGCGCTGAGGAGTGGGGGCCGGGCGGAGAAGGCCCCGCGATGCGCGGGGGCGTGGGGGCTGGGTCGGGGTCAGGGGCCGGGCGAGGGTGTGTGTCACGCTGGGGCCCGGTTCGGGAGGAAACGCGAAGGGGCTGAGTGTGGGGAGAGGGCGATGGCGCAAGGTCGGCAGCGCGCTGTGGCGGGTGGTGGCCGTATGGGCCGTCAGCACGCTGACGATGCTCGTACTCGCCGGGCTCCTGCCCGACTTCAAGCTCCAGTCCGAGGACGGCGACAGCTCCACCCGCATCGCGGTCACCGCCGCCCTCGGCGCCGGCGCCTTCGGTCTGCTCTCCGCGCTGGTGTGGCCCCTGCTGGTCCGCGCCCTGCTGCTCGTACCCGCCCTCGTCCTCGGCCTGCTCGCCTTCTTCCTCAACGGGTCGCTCCTGCTGCTCGCCCTGAGCCTCATCCCGGCGGGCCGTGGCGAGGCCGGGGCGGAGACCGCCGTGGTCGTGGCCGCCGTGATGTCCGCCGTCGCCTCGGCCACCGGCGGTGCCCTCGCCGTGCGCGACGACGACGCCTACCGGCGGCGCCTGTACCGGCTCGCCGACCGGCGCAGGCGCCGCGGCGCCCAGGGGCAGCCCGGCCCCCTCGCTCCCGGCACCGTCTTCATCCAGCTCGACGGCGTCGGCCATGACGTCCTTCAGGCCGCCGTCGCCAAGGGCCTCATGCCCACCGTCGCCCGATGGCTCGGGGCGGGCAGGACAGGCGAGGCAGGCGGCACCGCGGCCGCCCCCCGCGCGGAGGCCCCCGGCGCGGCCGCCCCCGGCGCGGCCGCCCCCGGCGCGGCTGCCCCCGGCGCGGCTGCCCCCGG
>NZ_JODF01000143.1:0-972 GCF_000717945.1 Streptomyces sp. NRRL S-920 | reverse complement strand
CATGTCCGTCAGCGATGAGGCCGGGCAGCGCGGCGAGGAGACGGGAGTGCGCGCCCTTGTCGTACAACTCGCGGGCCGCCGCCATCCGGCCATCCAAGGAGCCTTGCCCGGTCGGGGCCGGTGTGTCGGCCAGGGCCTCGTCGAGCCCCATCATCAGGGCGACGGGCCCGGCGGCAGCCGTGGCGGTGAGCAGCGTACGGCGGCGCATCGGGTCCTCCTCGGCGTGCGGACTGGCCGTCACTCTAGTGGCCGTCGGCACCTTCGGGGCGGGTGGCGCCAGGGAAGTCATCAGGATGTGTGGCGGAACGCCGACCTCTTGCGCCGCGCGGTAGACCAGGTCCAGGTCGACGATCCTGCGGCGCCGCTCCAGCCGGGAGATTGTCGCGGGTGCGCAGCCGATCCGGTCGCCGAGGGCGGCAAGGGTCCAGGAGAGATGTTCACGGCCGAGACGGATGAGCGCGCCGGCGCGCCGCTGCTCGGCTAACTCGCGTGCCTTGGGGGTGCTCCAGAACGGGTCAACGGGCACAGGTCCTCCCACGCCGCACGACCGGGGCCCTCCACGGTACGGACGGTTCTTGTCGTGGTCGAGGCTGTTTGCACGACGTGCAAAGCCCTTGCACGACATGGTTGGCGATCACCGTAGGAGGAGGCGGTGCGGTCTGCTGGGTGCAGCGCCCCGAACCACGGGGCACGACCATCGGAGGCATCATGGCAACGGCTGTTGCAGCTCCTCTGGCCACGAACCCGATAAGCGGCCCGGTCCGCTCCGCTCGGGAGGTCGTATCGAGCGGTCTGTGGGACAAGCAGGTCGGGCTGCTCGTGCGCGACTACCCGTACGACTCGATCATGGCAGCCCGGGTTCTCGAACAGGGATACGCCTACCTGCTGACCGCGATGCGGCACCGGGGCGAGGGGCTGGGGCTCGCGCCCAGCAAGCTCGTCGACATCGGCGTCCACACGATCATCCTCGAC
>NZ_JODF01000142.1:0-1227 GCF_000717945.1 Streptomyces sp. NRRL S-920 | reverse complement strand
GCGAGCCTGGCACCCCCGCCGGAACCCGGGTACGGGCGAGCCTGCCCGACCGACCGAGGGGAGCCCCCGCCCACCGGGCGGAGCCGTGGCGGACGCCGCCCGGCGAGGCCCGTTTCAAGTGGACCCGGACCCCTAAATAAGGCAGAATTAGTGATGTCGGAAGGGGATGGCAGCCCCGGACGACGAACCCCGAACCTTCAACACCAGGGAGAGCGTGATGGCGAAGCTGACCAAGGAGCAAGAGCGACTGCACCGCGAGGCGTCGCGGCTGGTCAAGCTGAACCGCGACTTGACGGAGGAGGAGCGGGAAACCGTGCTCGACCACTGGCAGGAGTCCAGCACGACCAGCAACTCCCTGGACGGAGCGTTCTTCACCCCGGAGGATCTGGCGCTCGACCTCCGGCTGGAGGTGAACGGGGAGCGGGTCATCGACCTGTGCGCGGGGATCGGCCGTCTGGCGTGGGCCGTGCAGGACAAGTGGCACAGGAGGTTCGAGGGGAGGCCGCCGCGCGAGGTGGTGTGTGTCGAGAAGAACCCGGCATACGTCGAGGTGGGACGGAAGGTCGTGCCCGAGGCGCATTGGATCTGCGCGGACGTCTTCACCCTGGACCCGAAGACGCTGGGGCGGTTCGACTACGCGGTGGCCAACCCTCCCTTCGGCCGTGTGGAGCGGAGCGGGAACGGGCCGAGGTACCGAGGCCCGAACTTCGAGTTCCACGTCATGGACATCGCGTCGACCCTCGCGAGGAAGGGGGTGTTCCTCGTGCCGCAGATGTCCGCGCCGTTCAAGATCGCGGGAGTCCACAGCTACGAGGAGCAGCGCAGCACCGCGTACGAGCGCTTCCACCGGGAGACCGGAATCACCCTCTGCTCCCGCGTGGGCATCGACACGTCCGCCTACGAGGACGGATGGCGAGGCGTCAGCCCGCGCACAGAGGTGGTGTTCGCGGACTTCGAGGACGCGGGAGAGGGTCTGTTGCCAGTCCCCGCCCCGCGCTTCGTGTCCACCCCCCGAGCCGCCGTGCCCGTGCCCAAGCCGACGGCGACCACGTACGAGTACGAGGAAGCGGCCCTGTTCTGAGACGCCGCCCCGCCCCCGCCGAGCCGGCCAGGGCGGGGCGCCGTCGTGGCGGTAGCGGACACGCCTGGCGGCGTGGCGGTGTTGGTGGCCCGGTGCGTGCTCGCCGGCCCCGGCCTCCTTCGTCGGCCGGTGCCGTCGGCACCGGG
>NZ_JODF01000141.1:0-1139 GCF_000717945.1 Streptomyces sp. NRRL S-920 | reverse complement strand
GCTCGACCCCGTGGATCGGAGCCAGAGCGGCGGCCGCAAGCCCGCCACCATCGGCGATCAGGACCACGTCCGGCGCCATGACCTCCACAAGCTCCTGCAACTGCCCGGTACGCAACGCGAGCAGGAACCGCTCCACCACGGCCTGCTGCTCCGACCGGCTCACCCGCATCCGCGGCTGCCGGGCCGCCACATGCTCACGCGCTCGCCGCGCGATCTGCCGCACCGCGGCCGCGGACTTCCCGATGGCCTCGGCGATCTCGCCGTACGGCAGCTCGAAGACCTCGCGGAGCACGAACACCGCCCGCTCAGTGGGCCCTAGCGTTTCCAGGACGGTCAGCATCGCGATCGAGACGCTCTCCGCGAGTTCTACGTCCTCGGCGACATCAGGGGTGGTCAGCAGCGGGTCCGGCAGCCACTCGCCGACATAGTCCTCGCGGCTGCGCGCCAACGTCCGCAGCCGGTTGAGCGCCTGCCGCGTGACGGTCCTGACGAGGTACGCCCGCGCGTCGCTCACCCGCGACGGGTCGACGCCGGCCCACCGCAGCCAGGACTCCTGAAGCACGTCCTCCGCGTCGGCCACGGAACCGAGCATCTCGTAGGCGACCGTGAACAGCAGGCTGCGATGGGCGACGAACGGGTCCTCGGTCATGATGCCGACGCTACGCCGGACGTCTGAGGACGCCCGGCCAGCGGGATCTCGCAGGCATCGGAGTAGCCCTGCGAGGTGATCCCATGCGCCGTGTTGCACCTGGCAGCCAGGTTGGCGAAGCCGATGAACACGGTGAGTTCGACCAGCGCCGCCGGGCCGAGCCGGCCGAGCAGACTCGCCGACAGCTCATCGGTGACGGTCGTCGGCGTGTTCGTCATGGCCTCGGCGTACTCCATCACCTCCCGCTCCAACGGCGTGAACACCTCCGACTCCCGCCAGCGCGGCACCTGGCTCGCCTTGGCCAGGTCCAGGTTCTGGTTCAGCGCCGCGAAGTAGTTGATGTCGAGGCACCAGCTACAGCCGACCTGTGCCGCGACGGCCATGTGCGCGAACGTCTTGAGGCTCGCGTCGGCCGCGTCCCAGGTGGCCACCTTGGCTGCGAACTCCTGGTTGTCCTTGGCAAGCTTGGGGTTGTTCCACAGCACCTCGT
>NZ_JODF01000140.1:0-1268 GCF_000717945.1 Streptomyces sp. NRRL S-920 | reverse complement strand
CCTTTGGTGCGGGGGTGAGGGATGCCTCGGGGGTTGCGGTTCGGGGTGCCTTTGGTCCGGTGGTGAGGGATGCCTCGGAGTCCGCGGCGTGGGGTATTTCCGGCCCGGCGGCGAGGGATGCCCCGGGGGTTGAGGTTCGGGGTGCCTTTGGTCCGGTGGTGAGGGATGCCTCGGGGGTTGCGGTTCGGGGTGCCTTTGGTCCGGTGGTGAGGGATGCCTCGGAGTCCGCGGCGTGGGGAATTTCCGGCCCGGCGGCGCTGGATTCCTCGGCGGCTCGGGGCCGGGGTGTCGGCAGTTCCGCTGTGCCGGATATCCGGAGGCCGGTGGTCCGGTGTGCCTTTGCCACGGTGACCATGGACGTTTCCGGCCGCGCCGTCGCGGGCGTCCCCGACACGACGGCGCCGACGGCCTTCCGCTCGCCGCGCCCCGGCGCCCCGCCCTCTCGGGAAGCAGGCCCGCGCAGGCGCCTCGCAGTCGACACCCTGCGTGCCAGCCACGCCACGACCAACAAGGTGATGGCCGTGTTGACGGCCACCACCAGCGCGCTCACCAGCCACACCCCGCCCACCGAGGCCAGCCGCAGGGCCGGGGGCAGTTGCCATTGGCTGGAACCGAGCAGGCCCCAGGGCCCGCCCAAGCCCTCCCAGGACCTGACCAGTTCGACCATCAGCCAGCCCGAGGGGAGCACCACCAGCGCGGCCGCGGCACGCCCCGGCGCGGGCACACCACCGAGGAACTTGCGCACCAGTCGGCCCCACGGGGCCCACAACAGGCCGAGCAACGCGGCGATGACGACCGTGAACACATGCAGGCTCGGCAGCAGCCAGTGGTGCACGGCGACCATGAAGCCGAGGCCGCCGAGCCAGCCGTCGAGCATGGCCCGCCGCCCGGTCACGGCCGTACGGACCAGGAGGATCCACGGCACCAGCGCCACGTACGCGAACCACCACAGTGACGCGGCGGGGAACGCGAGGGCCGGCAGCGCCCCGGTCAGGACGGCGATACCGCCTCGCCACCAACGTGAGGTGAGCAGCGGCTCGGCGCGGAACCTGAGCCGCCCCCGCCGATCGTCGCCGAACAGATCCATGCAGCGCCTCCCTCGGTCCCCGACGCCCGATCGTGTACCCAGTGTGCGCGCCGCCGACGATCTAGAACAGTGGGCATTTGTTCGGGTGGGGCGGGCTGCTGAGGGGCGTGACGGGGTGTGGCGGGGCGTGGCGGGGGCCGGGCGGAGCCTGGCGCGGCGGGGGGGCGGGGCGCGCGGCCGG
>NZ_JODF01000139.1:0-1428 GCF_000717945.1 Streptomyces sp. NRRL S-920 | reverse complement strand
GGCCCGGTCGGCCGCCGCCGTGCCGTGGGGCCACCGCCCCCCCTCCGGGGCCTCGCCCACCCGGGGCCGGGGGCCGCTCGGGGGCGGGGTGTGGGTCCAGGGGCCGGGCCTCCGGGAGCCGGCCCTTACCGCCCGCCCCGAGGCAGGGCCGGGCCCTGGTTCCGGGGCGGCACGTGGGCCCGGTCGGCCGCCGCCGTGCCGTGGGTCCAGCCCTCGCCGTCCGTCGCACCGCGCACGCGGGTCGTGGTCGTCTCGGGGAACATCCGCTCGGCGCGGTCGGTCACCGCGACGTCGCGTGCCGCGAGTACGGGCAGCAACGAGGCCGCCGAGCCGTCCTCGGCCGCCGCTTCCGTGACCGCGTGCTCCCCCGCCTCCGCCAGGCGGGCGCCGATGCGGTGCGCGTACGCCAGCAGGAACGTCTGCCGGAACGTCTTCGTACGCCTGCGTCCCGCCGCGCGCTGCCCCGCCTCCGCCTTCGTCATCGCCGCCGTGCCCTGGACGAGGAGGGAGGTGTAGAGCAGCTCCACCGCCTCCAGGTCGGGCTCGAAGCCGACGACGGTCGAGAAGCCGAACGCCTCGTTCCACACCGCGCGGCAGCGGTTCGCCGTGGCCACGGAGTCCAGCAGGATCGCCTTCGCCGTCTCGTACGGAGCGTCCACACCGACGCGGCACGCCCCGGGGACGTCCTTCGCGTGCGTACGCGCCGCGAGCAGTGCCTCGTCGAGCGAGTGCCGCGCCATCAGCTCCTGCGCCTTCGCCGTGAGCGCCTCCGCCTCTTCGGGGAAGCCGGTCGCCTCGGCCTTGGCGAGCAGGGCGCGGATACGGGTCAGTGTGCGGGGCTCGCCCTCCACGGGCCCCGGCACGGTCTCCCCGGGCGCCGGGCCGACCGGCTCGATCGGCGGGAGGCGCAGCAGCAGTCGGTACAGCTCCAGGTGGACAGTGGCGTCCGAGAAGCGGTCGCGGGGCTGGGCCTGGGCGCGGGGGCGGCCGGTTTCGGGGGCGGTCGCGGTGTCGGCGAGGTCGGCCAGCTGGGTGGTCCAGCGGGGCGGCAGGTGCGGGTAGCCTGCGGTCTCGTCGCGGATCAGGGCGGCGGCCAGGCGTATGTGCGGGGCGTCCAGGTCGCGGCGGACCAGCCGTACGACGTCCGCGGGCTGCCAGCCGTGCCGCCAGGCCCGGCGCAGGTACTCCTCGCCGCGCCGCCGCAGCTCGGCGTCCGCGTCGGGGGCTGCCGCGAGGAGGGAGGCCCCGGTGTCCAGGCCTTCGTGGCCTTCGCCGTACAGCGCCGCCGCGAACGCTTTGTCGATCACCGAGTCCATGGGGCAAGGGTATGGGGGCGGGGCCGCCCGGTGGGGGGGCCGGGGGGGGGGGGGGGGGGGGGTCCCCGGGGTTCTCGCGGGGGAGGGGGGGGGCGCCGGGGTTTTTGGGGGG
>NZ_JODF01000138.1:0-1466 GCF_000717945.1 Streptomyces sp. NRRL S-920 | reverse complement strand
CCGGGGCCGGCGAGCACGCACCGGGCCACCAACACCGCCACGCCGCCAGGCGTGTCCGCTACCGCCGCCGCACAGCACGACGCGGCCCGCCCCGGCCGGATCGGCGGGGGGCGGGCCGCGTCGCCTCCGACTTACCGGAGCTCGTTGCGGCGGCACCAGCACCGGGACACGGTGGACCTCGTGTTGTTGTACGGCCAGAACTCCCGGATGTCCGCCTGGGCGGCGGCGTCGGTCCGGTAGCACCGTGAGTAGTCCTGGCTCCGGCGACTGATCGCGTTGCTGTAGTAGACGTTCACGTGGGCAGCTGGGGGTTCGACGGTGGCCGCCTCGACCAACAGGACCGGCGTGCCCGGCGCGGCCCACATTCCCCATACGCCGCGAGCGTGGTGGGGGTTGTCGCTCAGCCACCGGACGAAGATGCGCGGGTGTCCCGGCGACGCTTCGCCTTCCTCGATGTCCACCACCATCGCGGGGTCGTCCCACTTTCCCCAGTTGTCCCGCTGGGTGATGACGTCGCCGAGACGGACGTGCGCGAGCGGCATCCATCCGGGCTCGGTCGACCGCTCCGCGGTCGCGCGGCCGTGTGCCAGGTACTCACCGGAGCACGCGGAGCGCCAGTTCTCGGGCCGTGAGTGGTGTCCGGCATACCCGATGAATCGGGGGTCGGCGGGGGTGGGGGCATCGTTCGCACCGCAGGTGCCGCAGGTGACGGGCTTCTCGGCGTCGATCCAGTACGGCCCGTACTCCCGGGTCCTGTCACAACGGCGGCAGTCAAGCCGTGTCTTGCTGCGCGGGTCGACGGGCGGGCACTGGGCGGAGTGTTCGATGGTGTACGGGGACGCGATGACCACGGGGAAGTCCTTCTGTTCGTTGGAGCGTTCGGGGAGTGGGCGGGGGCCTCGCCCCCGCCCGACCGGCCACGGCGTCAGATCACGCCGATGGCCAGCAGCCACGACGGCGACCCGTGCTCACAGGTGCCGTCCGGCTCCACCCAGCACCCGTCGCGGGCTTCGGCTCCGCCGTCGGACATCCAGCTCTGCATCTGCTCGATGGACGGCATCCCCGCGCCGTCCCCGCGCTCGGGCTCCTGGTCCTCCGTCACCTCCCGCGAGACGATCAGCGCCTGTCCCGCCAGGTCGAAGGTGGTCATGTCCTCCGCCCACCACGGCGCACCGCTGACCTGGAACGTCCGGTGCGTGACGTCGCTCAGCTTCAGCACGCGGTCCGTCCAGCCGGTGACGCGCGGGTAGGCGCGGGCGTCGCTCAACAGACAGGCGATCTTGTCGCCCACCTGCACGTCTTTCGTGTCGATCCATTCGGTCTTGACGGTCACGGTCGCTCCCTGGTGTTGAAGGTTCGGGGTTCGCCGTCCGGGGCTGCCATCCCCTTCCGACATCACTAATTCTGCCTTATTTAGGGGTCCGGGTCCACTTGAAACGGGGGTTTCGGGGGTGATCTGGATCACA
>NZ_JODF01000137.1:0-2089 GCF_000717945.1 Streptomyces sp. NRRL S-920 | reverse complement strand
GCTGGGGCTCGCGCCCAGCAAGCTCGTCGACATCGGCGTCCACACGATCATCCTCGACACCGTGGCGTACGCCGAACTGTGCGAGCGCTTCAACGGCGGTCGCTTCCTGCACCACGTGCCCGAAGTCGAGATGAAGAACGACGGCTCGGTGATGCGGACGGCCCACATCGTCGCCGCCGACGGGTGGGACGTCGACCTCCCGCTGTGGGCAGACGCCGCCCCGTGCGGCCCCTGCCACCCGGGCAGCGACTCGCACTGACCAGCGCTAGAGACGTGCCCCGGCCGACGCCGGCTGGGGCACGGCACTCGGCCGGGTGGGATTGACGGGAACCAGCCCGGCGCCGGGCCGCACTCGCCAAGATGGTGCGGATGACGACCACGGCAGACCTCTGGCACCACTACGGCCGCATCCGTGCCGAGCGCGACCGCGCCGTCCCTGATTCCTTTCACTGGATCTGGAGTCAGGACGGCGGCCCCGGCTGTGAAGTGCTGGGCGATCTCACGGGGCGAGTGATCGGCGACCTCGGCGCCGGAGCCGCCAGGCACGCCGCACATCTAGCCGTCCACCACGACTCCGCCGAGATCGTCGCCATCGACGCTTCCCCCGCGTCTACGACGTGCTGTACAGCGTGTTCGGAGCCGTCGACTTCACTGACCCGCGCGCACTGCTGCCGGCCGCTGCCGCTGCGCTGAAGCCGGGCGGGCGACTGGTCTTCTCCACCCTGGCCCACTACCTGAATGGCGCTTCTGCCCAGCCGGACCTGATGGCAGCCGAGATCCCTGCGAAAACCCCCGAGGGTGACACGGCCTCGCTGCGTCGCTGGGTCCTCCAGGAGCAAGTGTGGGTGAAGGCCCTTGACGAGGCCGGATTCACCGACGTCGCCGTGGAGATGCTTCCGGCAGGGTCCGACGAACCACAACCGGTGGACACGTTGCTGGTAATTGCTGACCGGCAGCGTTGAACTTGCCGCCTGCATCGAGCTGTCACACCATCGTCCACTGCGCCGTTCCCCTGGCTAGCGCGGTGGTCCTGCCAGTCGAGGGGAGCACCTGCCAACTGGCAGACGAGAAGTGGATCAGGGGGCCGTTCGTGACATTCCGTGTGACCGAGCGGGAGTTCGCATCCCTGCGGTCCCGGGCCGCAGCGGGGCGTCTCGGTGCGGCGAAGGCCGCGGGGGGCAAGGCGCGCAGGCGGCGCTCGACGGCGCCGCTCGGGCCGCCGTCGACTCCGGAGCCGCCTGATCTGAGCGTGGCCATCGCTGGCGTCCCGGGTGCGGGGCGGGTGTGGACGCTGCTCATGCCGTACGGGGATCTCCTGTCGAGCAACCAGAGGCTGCACCACATGGCGGACTACCGGCTCAAGAAGCGGCTGCGGCAGGAGGCGGCACTGACCGCGCGGGCCCGGCACCTGCCACGGCTGGACCGGGCCGCCGTGTACTACGTGCTGCACCCGCGGCCGATCAAGCGGAAGCGTGATCCAGGGAACTGGGCGCCGACTGCGAAGGCGTACGTGGACGGCCTGGTCGACGCCGGGCTCCTGCCCGACGACAACTCGGCCCACCTGCTCGGCCCGTACCCGGAGATGGGACCGCCCGTGACGACCGGCGGTGCACGGATTTCCCTGGTGATAGTCGAGGTCGCTGGACCGGGCCGCTGACTTGGGGTGACGCGACAGGTGTAACAAATTTTCGGCTGGCACGTACATAGACGCGGAGGCCCCGCTGAGGGGCCCTCGCGACGTGTACAACTCCAATACGAGGAGATGCCCCTCCGATGACTGCTGCAACGCTCGCCCCTGCCTACCCTGCCCCGAAGACGCTCCGGGAGCTGGACGGCTTGCTGGCGAACTCCAACGGCCCTAGCGCTCACATCATCGAGCTTCACCCCCAGTTGGCCAGCCGCGTGCTGCGCCGCAACACCAAGAACCGCAACGTGCGGGCCGCCACGGTCGAGGACTACGTGCGCGACATCCAGGCGAACACCTGGCCTCTCAACGGCGAAGCCATCAAGGTCGACGTGCAGGGCAACGTCCTCGATGGCCAGCACCGGCTTCACGCCGTGGTGAAGGCGAACGAGCCGGTCACCACCT
>NZ_JODF01000136.1:0-2271 GCF_000717945.1 Streptomyces sp. NRRL S-920 | reverse complement strand
GGTGTGTGTGGTCCCGCGTGTCGGGGGGCGGGTGTGTGCCGCGTAGCTGGTGTGCGGTGGTGCTGCCGCGCGCGCGGTGAGTGGTAGTCGTCAAGGACCGTTCAGGTATGTGCAGTGGAAGAGGGAGCAGTGACGACCGAATTGCAGCGGCCGGTGGATGACCCGATTGTCGTTGATGATCTCGAGCGCCTCTCGTTCCGGGTGGATCGTCGTGCGTATACCGACGATGATGTGGCGGCGCAGGAGATGGCGAGGATCTTTGATCGCTGCTGGTTGTATGTCGGGCATGAGTCGGAGGTGCCCGGTCCGGGTTCCTTTGTGTCGCGTGAGGTCGGCGGGCGTCCGGTGATTATGGCGCACGGGTCCGACGGGGCGATCCGGGTGTTTGCCAACAGTTGTACGCACCGTGGGGCGCTGTTGTGTTCGCAGCCGGCGGGGCAGGTGAAGTCGTTCCGGTGTCCTTACCATGACTGGACGTTCTCCAACAAGGGTGATCTGACCGGGGTGCCGATTCCGGATGGGTATGGGCCTGGTTTCCGGAAGGCGGATTTCAATCTGGCGCAGCACCGCAGTGACAGTTACCGGGGTTTTGTCTTTGTCACCTTTGACCCGCAGCAGCCGCGTACGTTGACGGAGTATTTGGCGGGGGCTACGGAGTACATCGATCTGGTGGCTGATCAGTCGGAGACCGATGTTCGATCCTGAGCTGCGGCCGCGGATGGAGGCGACGGCGGCGCGTTTCGCGGAGAAGTTCGGTGCCGAGCGTGCTCAGCGGATCACCGGGATGAACCGCGCGTTGATGATCTTCCCGAATCTGATGATCATTGATGCGATCGCGCTCACGATCCGCAAGATCGACCCCGTCGGTGCTGACCGGATGGCCATCACCTCGGTGGCGCTGGCCCCCAAGGACGAGGACCCCGAAATCCGGGAGCTGCGCAAGAGCCATTACCTCACCTTCCTTGGCCCGGCCGGTTTCGCGACGCCGGACGACATCGAGATCATCGAGTCGTGCCAGCGGGGTTACCGCAACCGCACGGTGCGCTACTCGGATCTGTCGCGCGGTATGAACAAGGAGATTCCCGAGACGACCGACGAGCTTCCTGCCCGCGAGTTCTGGCGGCAGTGGGACCGGCTGATGCACGGCGACGACGGTCACTTCGAGGCCGCTCACCAGACCGAGCCGCACGGGGCGGAAGCCGAGCTGCACGGGGCGGAAGCCGAGCTGCAAGGGGCGGAAAAAGAATGACCACCGAACTGAGAGTCGACGACGCGGCACAGGTGAGGCTGTGGCACCGGGTGAGCCAGTTCCTCTTCCGTGAGGCCCGGCTGCTCGACGAGTGGCGTCTGACCGAGTGGTACGACCAGATGCTCACCGACGACATCCGCTACGTGGTGCCCGCCACCGACGTCCGCGGCGAGACAGCCGGCGCGCTCGGCCTCATCGACGATGACGCCGCCCGGCTGCGCCAGCGCATCGAGCAGATCCTCAACGGCGAGGTGTGGTGCGAGGACCCCCGGTCACGGACCAACCGCGTGATCAGCAACGTGGAGATCCTGGCCGACCACGGCAGCTACCTCCAGGTGGCCGCGAATGTCGTCGCCTACCGCTTCGGACACGGACGCTCCGACGCCTACGTCGGCAAGTACCGCCTCGAACTCGTCCCCGAAGGCGAGACGTTCCGCATCCGCAGGCGCGAAGTCATCCTCGACCACGAAACGCTCTACGAGCACGGCAAGCTCAGCATCGTCCTCTAAGAGGCACGCCTGTCCGCGGTGATGCGAACGTTCGCCCCCTACGGAGGAATTGATCGATGAACCAGCCGTCTGCCCGGCACGAGCGGGGCGAAGCCATCTTCAAGGAGGTCTTCGGCCGTGAACCGCGCCCGGGTAATTACCCGGAGTTCCTACAGATCACCGTCGAGCACCTCTTCGGTGAGATCTGGGCCCGCCCGCAACTGAGCCTGGAGGAGCGCGAGCTGGTCGCTCTGACCGCGGTCGCGCTGGCGCGGACCGACTGGGAGTTGCGGGGCCACATCGGTGCCTCCCTGAATCTCGGCATGTCGCGAGAGAAGATCATCGAAGTCATCATCCAGCTCGCCTACTACGGCGGCTGGCCGGTCGCCAACAACGGACTGCGCGTCGCCCAGGAAGTCTTCGCCGAGTTGGACAACGCCACCGGGAAGGACGCGGACCATGACCAGTGAGACCACCTCTCTCGACCCGGCGGAGAAAGTCGATCTCTGGCGTCAGCGGTACTTCGAGGCCCAG
>NZ_JODF01000135.1:0-1735 GCF_000717945.1 Streptomyces sp. NRRL S-920 | reverse complement strand
GTGGCGGGGCGGGCCTGCGGGGCGGCGGCCAGTGGGTGGGCTGGCGCGGGCGCCAAGGCGGGTGTTCTGAGCGCGGGGGAGGTGAAGGTGGCGGGATGTACCTGCGGGGCGGCCGCTGGGTGGGCTGGTGCGGCGGGTGTTCCGAGTACGGCGGAGGCCAGGGTGGCGAGGCGTACCTGCGGGGCGGCGGCCGGTGGGCGGCCAGGCGCAGCAGCCGCGGCGGGTGTTCCGGTTACGGCGGAGGCGAAGGCGGCGGGATGTACCTGCGGCGGTGCGGCCGGTAGGCGGCCTGGCGCGGCGGGTGTTCCGAGTACGGCGGAGGCCAGGGTGGCGGGACGTACCTGCGGAGCGGCCGGTGGACGGCCCAGCGCAGCCGCCGCGGGCATGCCGAGCGCGGCGGACGCGAAGGTGGCGGGGCGTACCTGCGGGGCGGCCTGTGGGCGGCCCGGCGTAGCCGCCGCGGCGGGCATGCCGAGTACGGCGGAGGCCAGGGTGGCGGCAACGGTCGCGGAGGCGACGGCTGCGGTGGCGACGCCGAAGGTGGGGGGACTGCGGAATCGCATGGCACACCTTTGCTGGGCTGAACACCGGCCCGGAGGCCGGACCGAGCGCGCCGAGCGGCCCGAGTGCGGGCTACCCGCGCGGAGTTGGCGCCGCCGACAAGCCGTGGCGGGCGGCGGCCGGGAGGTGACGGTCGTGGCCAGAGACCCTGCCACGCGGATCCGGCCGCGCGGCGGTGCCACCCCCTGGTAGGCCCGATCGGCCGGTCGAGAACCCCACGTTCAGTCGAGATCCGGTCGATTGCGATTGGCGGGGTGGGCGGCGCTCACTCAGCCGCCGCCAGGCCGTCGATCCCCCTGCGAGGCGCCCTCGCCCTCTGAGAACCGGCCGCCCCCGGAAGCGGCCATCGTCGCCCCCTCCACCGGTGCCGGTCGTGCCGCCCGCCGGGCCCTCCTGGGGCGGCGGCGTCTCCGGTGACCGCTCTACTGTTCGCGAGGGGCGCCGCCCGCAAGGACACCGCCCACGACACCGCCGCCGGTGGAGGCGCCGACCGCAGACGCGCGCCCGAACAAGGGCGCGAGGACAAGCTGGGCCGCCCCCTCCGCGACAGCGCGCTCCCCTCCCGGGGCGAGGGCGACGGGCACCTCCGCCGCCCCGCCGCTCCGCCGGACGCGCTCGGCGACGACGGCCCCCACACCCCGTACGAACAGCTCATCGGCGGCGAACACCGTCCGGCCGCCGAGCAGGACACGGTCGATGTCGAGCAGCCCCACCAGATTGCCCGCGGCCGTGCCGAGGACCCTCGCGGCCTCGTCCAGTTCGCCCCGGGCGACGGCGGCGAGGCACAGCGCCTCGACGCAGCCGCGGTCCCCGCACTCGCAGGGCGGGCCGTCCAACTGGAGCACTTGGTGGCCGAATTCGCCCGCGCCGGTACGGGCCCCGCGGTGCAGGGCACCGCCAAGCACGAGCCCGGCACCGAGGCCGGTCCCCAAGTGCAGGTACGCGAAGGAACCCGCGGCGTCGGCGCCCGCGAGGGCCAGGCCGAGGGCGGCGGCGTTGGTGTCCTTGTCCACGACGACGGGCAGCCCGAGCCGCTCCGCCAGCGCGTCCCGCAACGGAAACCCGTCCCACCCGGGAAACCCGGTCACCCGCCGCAACACCCCACCCACATGATCGAGCGGCCCGGGCAACGCAACACCGACCCCGCCTACACCGCCCCCGCCCACACCAGGCC
>NZ_JODF01000134.1:0-2388 GCF_000717945.1 Streptomyces sp. NRRL S-920 | reverse complement strand
CCCGCCGGGTTCCGGGTAGCCCTCCGGGTGACCGACCGGCCGAGGGGAGACCCCGGCCACCCCCACACCCCAGCCACCCGCCGGGCCGCAACTCGCCCCGCGCCCCCGCCCCTTGGGAGTAAGGGCCCCGCCGGAGGCGGTCCTTCTTCTCCACCACGACCAGGTGCAGCCCGGTGGCGCCGTGGGTCCGGCCGGCCCGCGCAGCGGGCCCGCCGCCGCGAAGCGGGGGGCACCCTTCGCCGTCGTCGCGGAGCGACGACACCCCACGCGAAGCGTGCACTGCAGACCGGTCCAGCGCAGCGGACCCACCCCGTGCGGCGCGGAGCACCGCACCTCGGCGCGAAGCGCCGACACTGCCACGGTTCGCGGAGCGAACCGCAACGCTGCCGATGCCGGAGGCACCGGCGGCCGTCCGCCGGAGGCGGACCTCCCTGGTCTCCACCTCGACCAGGTGCACCCCGGACTCCGCCTCGACCGACGCGGACGGTCCCGGCGGTCCGCGCCAGCGGACCCGAACGGGAACAGCCGCCCCGCCAGGGGCGCCCGTTCCGCCCGACGAAGGAGGGCCTGGTCCCGGTGCCGACGGCACCGGCCGACGAAGGAGGCCGGGGCCGGCGAGCACGCACCGGGCCACCAACACCGCCACGCCGCCAGGCGTGTCCGCTACCGCCGCGACGCCGCCCCGCCCCGGCCGGCTCGGGCGGGGCGGGGCGGCGCCGTGGCGGTCAGCCGGTGAAGGCGGCCCACTCCATGCCGCCCCTGGCGTACTTGAGACCGGCGCGCACGCGGAACGCCTCGTCGTCCGTGATCGCGCGGGTGATGCCCTGTTCGCTCAGGAACGCGTCGATGGCCTCCAGCGGTTCTTCCGAGTATCGGAAGTTGTCGGTGGTGCCGTGGGTCGCGGCGAGCTCTCCCGCCTTCCAGAGCTGGACGGAGTAGGTCCGGCGGTCCGGGTCGAAGATCGGCCGCAGTTCGGCGTCCTCGCCGTCGAGCTCGACCCGCCGCAGTTCCTCGAACAGCTCGTTGCGGCGCCTGTCGCAGTCCTCGGGGCTCCACCCCTCGACGTAGACCCCGGACCGCTGGACGGGGTACTCCACCAGGGGGCTGATGCTGCCGTAGCCCCACGGGAAATCGGCCTCCCGGAAGTTCACCCGGTAGCGGTCCCATGCCGTGCCACCCGGCACGCGGCCGCACCACATGGCACCGACACGGACACCGGCCTGGTGCTCGTACTGGTACAGGCGATCACCGGGCTGCACGTCGGCACCCTTCACCGTGAACGTCTTCAGGCGCGGGATCAGCCGGTACACCTCGGTCTCGTCCGCTGCGGTCCTCATCATGATCTCCTCTGTCGAAGGTGCGGGGGCCCGCCGTGGCGGGCCCGGCGGGCGGGGTGGTGTCAGGACCCGAACACCGTGTCGATGGCGTTCAGGAAGTGGAACGCGCACGCCCGGCGGCGGACGGGGCGGCGGTCCGCGGGGGCCCGCTTGATCCACGGGTCCGCCTCGATAGCGACGGGGGCGGGCTGAGTGCAGCGGGGGTGGTCGCAGCGGCCCGGCCGTCCGGCCTTGGCCAGGTCGATGACCCGGTACGGATCGGCCAGCGTGACGTCGAATCCGAACGCGCTGCTGCGCATCGCCGCTTCGTAGGCGGCGCGCTTCGCGGCCTCGGCGCGGGCCTTCTCCGCTGCGGCGGCCTCCTGGGCGGCGATGGCTTCCGCCAGCGTCTCGGCGGACGGGGAGGGGCTGCCCGCCACCGTGTGGGCCTTCAGGACTTCCCTGCGGCGGCTGGCCAGCGTCTCGTCGTCCTCCCAGGGCTCGCGGACGGGCAGCACGCGACCGTGCATCCAGTTCCACCGGTCGACCATGTAGTTCAGGGCGATCTGCGGGGTGCGGACCTCGGCGACGAACTCCAGGTCGTGCAGAACGACGTCGTCCCACCACTCGGTGTGCGTCCGGCGGCCGTCGCTGAAGAAGACTCCGAGAAAGGCGTTCGTGTCGGCGAAGTAGACGTTGGCGGCCACGATGTTGCCGTGGTAGCCGTCCTCCTGGAGGGCTTCCACCAACCAGTCGTAGTGCCGGAGTTCGGCGGTGTGCATCGGGACCACGGTCAGGGGGATGTCGCGGCCCTCCGCGACCCGGGGGCCGTTGCGGTGGAAGGAGACGACTCCGCCGGTGCGGTAGAGGGTGCTGGTGGTCATGTCGTCTCCCTGGTGTTGAAGGTTCGGGCCTGTCGTCCGGGGCTGCCATCCCCTTCCGACATCACTAATTCTGCCTTATTCAAGTGCCCGAGTCCACCTGGAACAGTCCTCCGAACGGGTGACCTGCATCACATCTTTCCGCAGGTCAGCGGCGGTTTCCGCCCCCTCCGCGCGGGCCTGCCCGGCGG
>NZ_JODF01000133.1:0-2151 GCF_000717945.1 Streptomyces sp. NRRL S-920 | reverse complement strand
AGGGGAGACCCCGGCCACCCCCACACCCCAGCCACCCACGGCCCGCACACGGTGACGGAGCCCCCGCCCCCTTGGGAGTAAGGGCCCCCGCCGGAGGCGCGTCCAACTCGCGCAGATCCATTTCATTTCACCGCAACGTAATGCAATGCAATTGAACTCCCCGCCGCGATGCGCTCGATGTCCGCGCCGATCGCCCCGCCAGGGGCGCCCGTTCGGCCCGACGAAGGAGGGCCTGGTCCGCGCCAGCGGACCCCGGCCGCCGCGCGGCCGCCGGCCCCGAAGGGGACGAACAAGAGGTGCCGCGCCGCCAGGCGCGTCCACGGCCCGGTGCCGGAAGGAGGGCCTGGTCCGCGCCAGCGGACCCCGGCCGCCGCGCGGCCGCCGGCCCCGAAGGGGACGAACAAGAGGTGCCGCGCCGCCAGGCGCGTCCGCTACCGCCGCCGTACGGCCCCCGGCTCGGGCCGGGGGCCGTACGCGCGGTTCAGCTCTGGCGGCGGCGGTCCAGCATCTTCAGGACCACGCCCAGCGTGCCGACCACGACGAGTGCGGGGATGAGGTGCTGAATCAGCCACCACACGCCGTCAAGGCCGATCGCGCCCCCCACGAACAGGGCACCGATGCCGACGACGATGGCCAGTCCGTACCGGCTTCCGTCGTTCTGGCGGGCGTTGTGGTTGTTGTTCCGGGGCATTGCGTGGCTCCTCGTTGAAGGTTCGGGGCCGGGAGGGGCTGCCACCCCTCCCGGCGGGGGCTCGGCTTAGCGGCGGACGGGTTCCAGGTTCTGGGGCATCCCGTGGTTGGCCACGAACTGCATGACGCCCTTGGGGGAGTGCATGACGACCGGGGGTTCACCCCGCTTGATCACGGCGATCCAGCCGAAGGAACGGCGCTCGGCGGCGTGCAGGTATCCGCGCTGCTGGAGTCCGAGCAGTGCCTTAGTGGCCTGCAAGTTCTCCTGCGCCTGCTCGGCGGTGGTGGGGGTGTTCCGCATCGCTTCTCCCGGTGTTGAAGGTTCGGGCCGATGTCGGGAGGGGCTGCCATCCCCTCCCGACATCCCTAATTCTGCCTTATTCTAGGGTGCGGGTCCAGCCTCTCGCGTCCCTCGTTCGGGTGACGTGGGTCACACGAGGTTGCGGGCCTGGAGCACTCCCACGAACTGGCGGGCGACGGTGGCGACCTGGGCGCGCGGGCGGCGGACGGCCTGGAGCCCCAACAGACGCTGTCCGCCGCGCTGGATGACGTACGGCTCACCAACCGCCGGGATCGCAAGGGCAATGAGCCCTTCCGCCGTGTCGACGCGCACAACGGGCCCGTTGGTGACCGGGTCGATGCCGTGCCCGACGATGACGGCCGGAACGCCGTGCTCCTTGGTCAGCTCCTCGCTGATCGCGCGGGCCTCGATGATGCCGGACGCCGTGGCGGCGTCGATGTCGGCGGGCTTCGCGGCGGGCCACTCGGGGGCGACGGTCTCGGGCTTGACGGGCTGAGTGCTCATGCTGTGCGTCCTTGCGGTGTTGAAGGTTCGGGGCTCGTCCGGGGCGGGCTGCCATCCCGCCCCGGACGGTGGGGCTCGTGCGGTTGCTTACTCGGTGTCGAGCGCCCGGCGGTGCAGCTCGGCGTACGCGAGCGACTGACGCGCCCGGCTGAGGCGCTTCCGCCGGTCGTCCGGGGCGTACGCGTCCAGCTCGCCCCGCGCGATGGCGTCGACCATCCACACGGGGAGGGTGCCGAACGCGATACGGGCGGCCTCGTGCAGCTCGGCGAGCGTCGCGACCTGGGTGATCTCCTCCGGGGTCGGGAGGGGGTTCTCCCGCAGGCACGGGCCGGTGAGACCGGTCTCCATGTGGCACGTCATGCAGACGCGGGCGACGTTGAACAGGTCGTGAACGATCACGCCGTCCACCCAGACGGCGTCGTAGGCGTCCACGATCCAGTGCTTCGCGGTGCCGGTCTCGGTGTTCACGTGGTCTCCCTGGTGTTGAAGGTTCGGGCCTGTCGTCCGGGGCTGCCATCCCCTTCCGACATCACTAATTCTGCCTTATTCGAGTGCCTGAGTCCACCTGGAACAGTCCTCCGAACGGGTGACCTGCATCACATCTTTCCGCAGGTCAGCGGCGGTTTCCGCCCCCTCCGCGCGGGCCTGCCCGGCGG
>NZ_JODF01000132.1:0-1985 GCF_000717945.1 Streptomyces sp. NRRL S-920 | reverse complement strand
TGCGCGGTCGACTGGGCTGGGCCCGCTTTTGGGCCCCGTCGGGCGGCCCGCACGTGCGAGGAGTCGATCACCGCTCGCTCCCAGTCCAGCTGGTTCTTCCACCGCAGCTCGTTCAGCAGAAACTGGTGGAGCTGGTCCCAGACGCCGGCCTCGTTCCAGGCCGCAAGGCGCCGCCAGCAGGTCATGCCCGAGCCGAAGCCGAGTTCCTGGGGCAGATACTCCCACTGGATGCCGGTGTGCAGCACGAACAGGATCCCGCACAGAGCCTGCCGGTCCGGCACCCGCGGTCTGCCCTCGACCAGCTTCGGACCCGGCTTCGGCAGCAACGGCTCGACCAGCGCCCACAGTTCCTCTGACACGATCCACGGCCGCGACTCACGGTTTCCCATACCAAGACCTACGAGACAGCAGGCCGAGAGTCTCATGATCAGCAGCTTTTGTTAGAGCCTTTTAGGCCGCGACAAAGGAGGAAGAGACGAACCGGCAGCCGAAGGCGAGGGTTGATAAGCTGCCCCAAAAGCCTCCCACTCGCAAGGCCACCACACCCACCGAACTTACGAAAAGATCAGTAGGGCGCATCCACCAGCACGCGGCCGCCGGTCCGGGTGTGTGCCGCGGCGCCGCCCGCGTACGCGTTCTCGACCCGCGAGCGCTCGGCCGCGTCGGGCACCGCGTTCCGGCAGCTCGTACCGGCGCTGGAGCCCGACATCAGCTGCGAGCAGGGGCCGGGCTTGGTGTCCGGCAGGCCCAGGTTGTGGCCGAGTTCGTGGGCGACGATGCGGGTCTTGTCGTGGCCCTGGGAGACGGCCTGGCTGCCGAGTTCGACCCGTGCCCGGCCGCCCGGCCGGACCGGTCCGAGCGTGGCCTGCGGCCAGCCGGTGGTGGCCACGATCTGGATCTCCGCTCGGCTGCCAGGGGTGGCTTTGACCAGCTTGACGTTGCCGACGTTGCCGTTCCATGAGGCGACCCCGGCAGAGACCGCCTGCTCCCAGCCTGCTGCTCGGCTGGCGTCGTAGCGGAGCGTGACCTGTGCGGTTACGCGTTTCGGCGTGGTGGGCTCGGCCGCGGACACAGCGTGTGCCGCAGGTATCGCGGTCAGGAGCATCCCTGCCGCGGCACCGGCTATACCCAACCGTAGATAGTGCACCATCACTGTCCTTTCACGCGTGGGGGCTCGGCACCCTGCGGGGACCGAGAGGGGATCCATAACGAGTGTCGCGGACATGCCAATTATGTCAACCAGTTGTCCGACGGCCCGTGACGACGGCATAGCGCCGGACCGAGGCAGCGGCGCCTGCCTTCCTGCGGAGTTGCGGTCAGCCGTTGGAGGCCGCGGACTGTATCCAGTTGGTGTACGCGGCGGTGGCCGTGTAGTTCGACTTGGACTGCCGGTCGCTGGTGGAGGCCACTCCGACCAGAACGCCGTTGGCCATCGCGGGCTGGCGGAGTCTCCGCCGGCCGCGACACCGTCGACGCCCATAGACCGATCGTGGTGCCGCCGTAGTGGTCCGTGGTCAGACCGGTCACGCGCATGGCCGCGGCCTTCAGGCCCGGCGACTGACAGCTGTCGGTACCGGGGCAGGTCGAGCCCACCCGAAGACGGAGACCTTCGCACCTGTCCGGGGGTAGGTGCTGGCAATCGGGGCGGGCGTGTAGGTGACGTCCCGGTCCGGCTTCACCATGGCGAGGTCGGCCGACGGGAGGGAGGTGATGCGTGCGGCGGCGGTCATGGCGCCGCCGCTTGATGCGTAGCTGCTGCCGATACGGAAGGTGTACTGCGCGGAATGGTCCACGCAGTGCTTGGCGGTCAGGATGTGACGGGACGACACCAGGGACGCGGCGCAAACCCCCTGGCCGTTCACCAAGACGCGGGCGTGGTAGGGCTGCTGTGAGGTTCGGCCGTGATGTCACTGGGATGTTCGGCGTTGTATGTCACTGACGTGTAGGTGTATTCGCGCTGCTCAAGGGCAGTTGAATCGGTCGAT
>NZ_JODF01000131.1:0-2061 GCF_000717945.1 Streptomyces sp. NRRL S-920 | reverse complement strand
TCTGAGCTTGTCGTTTAACGTTCGTCTGCTTCGGCATCAGAGGCCATCGATGTCCGGAGGAAGCGTATCCATCGTTGGCAGACCTCGTGGGTGACGGGTTCGAACAGCTCGGGAGTCGAGATTTCAGCGAGGAACTGGGTCAGCAGGTCCTGGTGTTCTTCATCAACATGCACCTGCTCTTCGAAGTGCACGGCCTGTGCCCAGTCGACGAGCTGGCCGGGGCTGGCGAGCCCAGTGGTGACCCTTTCCGCAGCAGCAACGGCGTGGCCGCGACGGAACGTGACAGCCGATGCCGGTTCGCCGTGCCGGGCATTTTTGATGAGTCCAGAGAGCTCACCGTCCCACTGCACGAGGTCTTCAAGGGGCCGGCTTCCGTTCGCGTCCATGTTGCCCATCCTGCTTGACCGCATGGTCATCGGGCAGTGACGGTCGCCAGTCAGCTCGGAACGGACGTGACACGTCGGGGTCTGGTGCCGATCTTGTGGTGGGCGGGTCGGCTGAACGCTTCGCCGGTGGCAAGGACTCTGCCCACGTCGTGACGGGTGGCTGGACGGCGATTCTTCGAGCCCGGTGGCCTGCCTGGCCCGGGCCGGGACGGTTTCGGTGCACCGGCTGGAGACCCGGTCTTCGCGTGTAGGTTCCTGAACCCTCTGCGGACACGTGCGGGCGTGAGCCTGTTCGGCTCGGTCGGCTTCTCCCAGGGCCTGCGGAGGTCGGTGGCCAGCGGTCGGGCGAGCCGGAGCTGGGCATAGGCGGCGATCACGAGCCAGGTCCACCGGTCGGCCGCTTCCGAGCTGCGGAGTCGGGGCTTGGTCCAGCCAAGGGTCTGTTTGAACAGGCGGAATGTGTGCTCGATGTCGAAGCGGCGGAGGAAGGACTGCCAGCAGCGGTTCACGTCGTCCGAGGTGGCACCGGTGCCCGACCACCACAGCCAGACCGGCTTGTTGACCCCGCCGCTGGGCAACTTCTCCACGATCAGCCGGATGACGGTGCCCTCGATGATGGGCAGTGGGCCGTCGTGGTCGAGCCATGCGGCCCGGCGGGTGAGCCGCGGGTGTAGCCGGTCCCACGCCTGCGCGTTCGCCTCCCCGTAGAGCCGGGTGTCCGTGATCGTTACGGCCTGTTCGGTGCCCCAGGTTGCGGAGTCGCCGAATACGAACTCGCCGCCGTGCTTGGGCGGCCGACCGCCCTTGGGATTGGCCAGGTGGAACTCTTCGCGGGAGGGCGTCGGACGACGCATTACCCGGTTCGAACGGAGCCGGCCGAGGATCTCGACGGGCAGGCCATCCAGCAGGTGGGCGATGCGCGGGGCGTCGTATCCGGCGTCCAGCACGACCAGGACCTCCGGGTCGCCCAGCGTCCACTGGCCGGCGGCGACCAACCGCTCGACGACCTCACGGATCTGCACGGTGGTCACCGCGGCGACGTCGGCGCCGGGTTCCAGGCGGACCGCGTCCAGCACCGCCGTCCAGGACGTGCGGCCGGTCTCCAGCGCCGCCACCACCGAGTACGGCCAGCCGGGCACCATTTGGTGCTTGCCCTCACCCCGCCCGAAGGTGTGGCAAAAGGCCCGGTCAGCACACGTGCTGGCGTCCGGTCGCAGCCATGGCGAGACATCCACCGCCAGCACGAGCCGACCGTCCGCCGCCCTTGGCAAAGGCACCCCAGCCAGGGTCCGTCGCAGCCGGGCGACTTCGATCCGGCCCTGGTTGAGTCCGCCGTACAGGGCTCCGTGCCCACGGCGGTGTTCGGGAGCGAGCGCGAGATCGACCAGTGTCCGCACCGGCCCGTCCGTGCACAACAGCGCGTCGCACAGCTCGAACAACGCGTCGCCCCGCGCGGTCAGACACGCGTACAGCTCCGACCGGAAGTGTGATACTTCCGCGAACGCATCCCGCAGGACACCCTGATGCACCAAACTCACGACCACGGCCTTCGCGCTGATCCACTCTGTGACGGAGCACAGGATCAGACGAAGGCCGCCTACACGTCCGCCGAACTGCGAAAACGCTGATCAAGTTCTAGTCGCGTTCGACGCCGGTCGTTAAATGACAAGCTGAG
>NZ_JODF01000130.1:0-2268 GCF_000717945.1 Streptomyces sp. NRRL S-920 | reverse complement strand
AAGGCGGAGAGGTTCAGTTCGCGTGTGAGTTCGTGGAGGTTGAGGGCGGCGTCCGCCTTGGGCCGCAGGACCGCGTCGAGGCGTTCGGGGGTGAGGGAGCCGATGACTCCGTCGTCCAGGACACCGGCCGTGTGGATGACGGCGGTCAGCGGACGCTCGTGGTCGATGGACTTGAGCAGCGTTTCGAGGGAGCTGCGGTCGGCGGCGTCGCAGGCCGCGATCTCCACGGTGTCGGCGCCGAGTTCGGCCAGTTCGGCGGCCAGTTCGGGTGCGCCCGCGGCGTCGAGTCCTCGGCGGCTGGTGAGCAGCAGGTTGCGTACTCCGTGCTCGGAGATGAGGTGGCGGGCGACGAGGGAGCCCAGGGCGCCCGTGCCGCCGGTGATGAGGACGGTCCCGGCCGGGTCCAGGCGGAAGTCCGCCGGATCGCCGTCGGCGACAGCCACGCGGGCCAGCCGCGGCACGAGCACGGAGTCACCGCGCACCGCCGCCTCCGGCTCACCGGCCGATGCCACCGAGGCGAGCCTGTCCCAGGCGTCGCACGACGCGTCATCGGTGTCGATGAGGACGAACCGGTCGGGGTTCTCGGCCTGCGCGGACCGTACGAGGCCCCAGACCGGAGCGTTGGCCAGGTCGGTGACAGCGTCGCCGGGACCGGCGGCGATGGCACCGCGCGTGACGAAGACCAGGCGGGAGTCCGCGAGGCGGTCCTCGGCCAGCCAGTCCTGCACGAGGGCCAGCGTCCGGTGAGCGGCGAGGTGTGCGGCATCGGCCGGGTCCATGCCCTCATCGGCTGCGGCCGACTCCACGAGGACGACGTCCGGCACGGGCGTACCGGATGCGACGGCATCGGCGAGGGCGTCGAGACCGGCATACGTCACGGACTCCGGGGCGCCGGCCGGCAGCCCGGCATCGGTGCCGATCACGGCCAGGGCGCCGCGCACGGGAGCCGGGACGGAGATGCCCGTCCAGTCCACCTCGAACAGCGACTCGTGGAAGGCGTGCCGGTCGGTGGCGAGCTGCGCGGAGTCCACCGGCCGCAGCATCAGCGACTCCACGGCCGCGACGGACGCACCGCTCCCGTCGACCGCGCTGATCGACACGGCGTTGGTACCGGCTGCCGAGAGCTTGACGCGGAGCGCGGAGGCACCGGTGGCGTGGAGGGACACACCGCTCCAGGAGAACGGCAGAAGTGCCTCGTCCGACGCCTCGGTGAAGTCCCCCAGGGAGACGGCGTGCAGCACGGCGTCGAGGAGTGCGGGGTGCAGTCCGTAGCCGTCGGTCTCGGTGCCCTCCGGGAGCGTGACCTCGGCGAACACGTCGTCACCGAGCCGCCAGGCGGCGCGCAGGCCCTGGAAGACCGGGCCGTAGGTGAGGCCGACACTCGCCAGACCCTCGTACAGCCCGTCGAGTTCGAGGACGTCGGCACCCTCGGGCGGCCAGACGGACAGGTCGGCGCCGCTGTAGGAACCTCCCTCGGCCAGGAGCCCGGTGGCGTGGGACGTCCACGGCGTCTCCGCCTCGGCACCGTCGAGCCGTGAGTGGACGGTGACGCGGCGGTGCCCCTCGTCGTCGGCGGCGGCCACGGTCACGCGGAGGGCGATACCGCCCTGCCGCGGGAGTACGAGCGGGGCCTGGAGCGTCAGCTCCTCCAGGGATCCGCAGGCGACCTGGTCACCGGCGTGGATGGCCAGCTCGACCAGCGCGGTGCCGGGAAGGAGGACGGTGTCCATGACGGTGTGGTCGGCGAGCCAGGGGTGCGACTGGAGGGAGAGCCGGCCGGTGAGCAGGACGCTGTCGGAGTCGGGGAGAGCGATGGTGGCGCCGAGCAGCGGGTGCCCGGTGGTGCCGAGCCCGAGACTGGTGGCGTCGCCGGACGAGGCCGTCGCGTGGAGCCAGTAGTGCTGGTGCTGGAAGGCGTAGGTGGGCAGGTCGACGCGGCGCGCGCCGTGGCCTGCGAAGATGCCGTCCCAGTTCAGCTCCTGACCGTGGATGTGGGCTTGGGCGACGGCCTGGGTGAGGGTTTCGGCCTCCGGGCGGTTCTTGCGGAGTACGGGCGCGAAGACCGCTTCTTCGCTGTCGGACGCGATTTCCTGGGCCATGGCGGAGAGGGTTCCGTCGGGGCCCAGCTCGATGAAGGACGTGACGCCCTGCTCGGCGAGGTACGTGATCCCGTCGGCGAAGCGGACGGCCTGGCGGACGTGGCGGACCCAGTAGTCGGCGGTGCAGAGGTCCTCGGGGGTGGCGAGTGTGCCGGTGAGGTTGGAGACG
>NZ_JODF01000129.1:0-2273 GCF_000717945.1 Streptomyces sp. NRRL S-920 | reverse complement strand
GAGTGAGAGGCGTAGTCACGAAGTGGATCCCCCGTTTTGGGAAGCTCGTCGCTCCGAAGTTGCAGACAACTACTCAGGTGAGCAGGAGGTAGCGCACTAGCTCAATGGGAACGGGCATTCTCAGTCGTAGGCGTTTCCAGCCATCTTGCGCTTGAAGTCATCGCTGTGTTGGACGTACTCGGCGATCGTTCCGTCCGGACTCATTGCGCGCAGGTTGTGCCCTGAAGGAACAACCTTGATATCGTCGATGATCTTGATGTCGGTTTGGATGAAGTAGGCGCGCACGGCCTCCAGGTCATCCACCAAACAGGTCAGCTTGGTAGGCTCGAACCGCTCGGTATCAGCCTTGTCTCCCGCGAGCAGGAGAATGCTTCCGATCCCGACGATATCGAGGTTGAACTCCTCGTAATGAAATTCGTGGTGCGGGCGGTCCACTCCTTGGAGTGCCATGTAGAACTCTTTACTTGCTTCGAGTTCCGTCTTTCGAAGGTATACCCTGTAAAAAGACTTGAGGATCTTCATGGCTACTCCCGGCTCAAGCTGCTGCTCGTGATGTCGTGCGAACAGGCGGGCGCATGAACGATCACCCCCGCCTTGAAAACGCGTCTTCGTCTTTCGCTATCGCTGCTGTGTCAGGAAATGGTGCGCCTTGCCGTTGAGGGTGAAGGTCATATGCATTCCCGACCCTTCCGCGGCCGCGCCCCGCGAGACGGCGTATGGCATGTGCCACTGATACTTGAGGAGGGTTCCCTTTTCCGGACTGAAGTCGGACCCGTCATACGGCGAGACGTCACCGTAGTTGTTGACGCCGAATCGACGGGGGTGGGAGATGATCCCTGGCATCACAGCCTCGCCGGCGGCTGCAAGTTCCTCGGGCGTCTCCAACTGCGCGACCTTTTTCTCGACTTCGGCTGCCTGCGCCTTGTAGTAGTCGCGGATCTGACTACCACTGCTTCGAGCGACCACCTCGCTCGGAACAAGCAGGTACATGAGATGATTCCCGAAGTGAAGGCTTGAGCCGTACGAGGCGTTCTTCATCACGAGAAGGTTCCCGCTCTGCCTTCTGAGGAATTCTTCCTTGACCATGTCGAGATGGGGGCCGATCTTCTGGGTCGGCTCGATGGTCTCCCGAAGTACCCAGGGCATCATCCGCACCGCTTCATCATCATCGATGAAAGGCTTCCTCGCGGGAAGATACTGGCCTAGGTCATCGGTCCGCAGTTGAAGCTCCGCGATCGTCTCCGCGATGCGGAACTGGTCCTTGCCCGTCTTCATGGTGCTCATCAGCGCCTGCTGGAAGCGGAAGCACCTGTAGCCGTCCTGCATCGACATGGGGAAGGCGGTGAAGATCCCCTGGATGTTGGGGTTCGACTTGTACGTGACGGACATCAACAGGAAGCCGTCGTAGTAATTGAGGTACTCGTCGAGCACGACCTCCTGGAAGGATGAGATCGGGAAGTCTTCCGGATCTTCAAACTGCCGTTCGATCAAGTAGCACTTCGAGAACAGGGGGTTCTCGTTGAAGTAGTGACCGACCGCTTCGCGAAAATCGTCAAGCGAAAATGGCCGCTCAACGCGGTACGTCGAAAGCGCCGGGATGAATTCCGTCACGTTGAGAGGGCGCGAGAAAGACATCAGGTTGAGGCGGATCATTTTGTCGACCATCGACAAAGGCATACCTAATCACTCCGGTTGACTGGCACGAGAAGTGCTGGAAGACGTTTCGGTCGGGGGCCCGGCAGAGGCGCCTAGTCCTCCCCCGGAGCGTGGGGACGCTCCGCGCGCCAGGTGCATCCGTCGCCCGCCAGTTCGCATGACACCTTGACGTCCGGTTCCACGTAACGGTTGGCGATGGCGGTGTTGAGTTTCTGGCAGTACCCGCACGGTGACTTGAACGCCAGGGCGACGCCGGCGCGGGCAGCTTTCTTGCGGTACCGGAGGATCCCGCACTCGGCGTTACGCAGGACGGTGCCCGAGGCTTGAGGCTCAACGGACACGTCCGAGTCGTACAGCAACAACTGACGTTGCATCCGGGTCATGAAGTGATCGGTAGCCGATAACCCCTCGGGCCGTTGCGCTCTCATCAGGTCAGCGGTGATGCGGGAGTTCGCCTCAATCCATCGGGCGAGGCCTTCTTCGCCGTGCTCTCCGAGGACGAACTCGTCTGCGCCCGTCTGGGCCTCGAAGTACCGCTGACGCCAGAGATCGACTTTCTCCGCCGGGTCGAGAGAGGTGGTCTCACTGGTCATGGTCCGCGTCCTTCCCGGTGGCGT
>NZ_JODF01000128.1:0-3268 GCF_000717945.1 Streptomyces sp. NRRL S-920 | reverse complement strand
GGAGGGCTACTTCGGGTTCGGCACGGGGGCCTCGGGACGGACCACCAGGCGTGTCAGGGGCCGGTCCTCGCGCACGGCGTTCCATGCGGAGACCAGGTAGGCCAGGTGGCGCGCCCATACGATCTGGCCTTCCTTGGCGCGCTCGGAGGTGACGCGGGCGCGCAGGGCGAGGGTCGGGTGGCCGCTGGACAACTCGACGCCGTCGCCCAGGCGCTGGAAGAACCAGGCGCACTGACTGGGGTCGATGGCATTGAAGAGGAAGTGCGCGGTCCCCAGCGCAGACTGGGGGATGTGGGGGAAGGCGGCGCGGGTGCGCAGGGCGATCTCGGCTGAGCGCCGGATCTCCGGGTGCTTCGCTCGCAGGCCGGAGTCCATCGTGGCCTGCGTCTCCGGGGGCAGCCCTCCGACGATGAAGGTGGTGACCGGCTCGTTCGCCTTCACCACGGCGTGAAGCCGGTGCTGGCCATCGAGGACGTTGCCCTGCACGTCGACTTTGATGGCTTCGCCGTTGAGGGGCCAGGTGTTCGCCTGGATGTCGCGCACGTAGTCCTCGACCGTGGCGGCACGCACGTTGCGGTTCTTGGTGTTGCGGCGCAGCACGCGGCTGGCCAGCTGGGGGTGAAGCTCGATGATGTGAGCGCTGGGACCGTTGGAGTTCGCCAGCAAGCCGTCCAGCTCCCGGAGCGTCTTCGGGGCAGGGTAGGCGGGGGCGAGCGTTGCAGCAGTCATCGGAGGGGCATCTCCTCGTATTGGAGTTGTACACGTCGCGAGAGCCCCTCAGCGGGGCCTCCGCGTCTATGTACGTGCCAGCCGAAGATTTGTTACACCTGTTGCGTCACCCCAAGTCAGCGGCCCGGTTCAGCGACCTCGACTATCACCAGGAAAATCCGCGTCCCGCCGGTCGTCACGGGTGGCCCCATCTGAGGGTAGGGGCCCCGACGTGAGTGAAACGTGAGCCCGACGTGAGCGGCGCCCGGCAGAGTCCCGGTCATCGGGAGGAGCGGCCGCGGTGATGTCCCGCTGTGAGCCGCCTCCTCACTCCTCACTTTTCACTTTCGAAGGCGCGCTCATGGGCAAAATGGAACTGTCTCGTAGGTCGTTCGCGAGGATCGGAGCTGCGGCACTGGCGCTTCCGGCCCTGGGGACGCTGCAGGGGTTGGCCGCACCGCAGGCCTACGCAGCCACCAATGCCCTGTGGACCAAACTCGACTGGCGCATGGAGGGTTACCAAAGAGATCGTGGTACCTCTGCCGCCACCCGGCAGTCGGCGAACTACCGGTACGTGGTGGACCGGCTGCGCGCACTGACCAGCCAGGAGATGGCCGGCACCCAGGGCAGACCCGATCTTTACGACACGTCGGTCCGCAGTCATCAGCCCCGCACCAACCGCGTCATCCAGATCTTGCTCTGGAGCGACGACACCGGCGCTTCGAGGAACGACGTCAATCTGTACTTCTCCGTGGACGACCTCTACCTGATGGGCTTTACCTCCCGGGGCCAGCACTACCGCTTCAACGCCGCCTACACCCATCACCTGGCCGACAGCCTCGGGCACGCCTCCGGCACGCCGGCTCCCCTGATCAACGTGATGGAGTCCACGGGGAGCTACGCGTCGCTGAACGCCGACCCGCTGTGGCGGGGGGAGCAGGAGTACACGGCGCACAACTTCCTGCGCCACTTGAACGAGCTGCGCAACGCCAGGCCGAACAACATGAACAGCAACGGAGTGACTCGGGCGCTCGCCTTCTTCATCGGCGCCACCTCCGAAGCTGCCCGCTTCGGCGGCTTCATCCAGGAGCGCATCTGCAACGTCCTCATCTACGACGAAGACCGCAGCTATAACGATCGCCCGGCACACCTCGGCGGATTCGGCACCGCGCTGCAAAACAACTGGCACACCCTGTCCGCGCTGGCCCACCGGAGCCTACAGGGACTCCGGTCCGAGCCCGTGCCCATCGACGGGCGGCGTTACGAGAACGTGGAACAGTTCTTTACCGGTCCGCCCGGCGGCGGCCCCCGCATCGCCCCCTTCATCGGCATTCTGGGCAGCGGCGTCTGATCCGGCAGCGCCACAGCAGCCGGAACCCGGCCCCCGCGGGCCGGACCCCGAGGGGCCCCTCAGCCCGAAGATAAACACCCCCCACACCCCCGTATCGAAACCTCCGAATGAGAGCCCTTCTCGTAACCCTCGAAGCGGCTTCCGAGAAGGGCTCTAAATGGCACAGTCGATCCCTTGATTCGTTCCCGGTCTGATTAGGGAACGGCGCAGTGGACGACGGTGTGACAGCTCGATGCAGGTGGCAAGTTCAACGCTGCCGGTCAGCAATCACCAGCAACGTGTCCACCGGTCGCGGTCCGTCGGACCCTGCCGGAAGCATCTCTACGGTGACGTCGGTGAATCCGGCCTCGTCAAGGGCCTTCACCCACACTTGCTCCTGGAGGACCCAGCGACGCAGCGAGGCCCTGTCACCCTCGGGGGTTTTCGCGAGGATGTGGCCGGCAGCAGTGCGCGCGGGTCAGTGAAGTCGACGGCTCCGAACACGCTGTACAGCACGTCGTAGACGTTTTTCGCCGCCTGGAGGTGAGGTACGGCATCGGAGGAGGTGATACGCAGGCGCGGGGCGAGGTGGGCGAACAGGTCGGTGGCCATCTCGTACTGCGCGGGGGAAGCATCGATGGCAACGATCTCGGCGGAGTCGTGGTGGACGGCTAGATGCGCGGCGTGCCGGGCGGCTCCGGCGCCGAGGTCGCCGATCACTCGCCCCGTGAGATCGCCCAGCACTTCGCAGTTGGGGCCGCCGTCCTGACTCCAGATCCAGTGGAAAGCATCGGGGACGGCGCGGTCGCGCTCGGCACGGATGCGGCCGTAGTGGTGCCAGAGGTCTGCCGTGGTCGTCATCCGCACCATCTTGGCGAGTGCGGCCCAGCGCCGGGCTGGTTCCCGTCAATCCCAGCCGGCCGAGTGCCGTGCCCCAGCCGGCGTCGGCCGGGGCACGGCTCTGTCGCCGGTCAGTGCGAGTCGTTGCCCGGGTGGCAGGGGCCGCACGGGGCGGCGTCTGCCCACAGCGGCAGGTCGACGTCCCATCCGTCGGCTGCGACGATGTGGGCCGTCCGCATCACCGAGCCGTCGTTCTTCATCTCGACTGCGGGCACGTGGTGCAGGAAACTGCCGCCGTTGAAGCGCTCGCACAGTTCGGCGTACGCCACGGTGTCGAGGATGATCGTGTGGACGCCGATGTCGACGAGCTTGCTGGGCGCGAGCCCCAGC
>NZ_JODF01000127.1:0-2344 GCF_000717945.1 Streptomyces sp. NRRL S-920 | reverse complement strand
GTGCCGCGCCGCCAGGCGCGTCCACGGCCCGGTGCCGACGGCACCGGCCGACGAAGGAGGCCGGGGCCGGCGAGCACGCACCGGGCCACCAACACCGCCGCCCCGCCAGGGGCGTCCGCTACCGCCGCGGCGGCGCCACCCCGCCTCGCGTGACCGAGGGGGGCGGCGCCGGGCTTCCCGGCGGGTGCTCAGCTCGCCGGGCTCTGCGGCGCGGATGCAGCCGCGACCGGCTCCGTGTCCTCCCGTTCGGTGATCTTGGCGCGGACTTCCCCGCAGCGGATTCCGGACCGGCTGCCGAGTCGCACGAACCCGGCCTTCTCCAGGACCTCGTCCACCCCCTGCCAGACGGCGGCGGAGGCGGGGCCCTCGTTGAACTTCACGCCCTCGGGCGCGTCGATGAAGACGGCCGGGATGTCCTCGCGCACGGTGCCCCGGCCGTTCGCGTAGACCATGCGGGCCTGCCTCGACCCGTAGGCGGCGGTGACGATGACCATCTTCGGCCCGCTCGTGCGCTTCTTCGCCTTCGGCTTGGCCGGGGCGTCCTTGGGGGCGTCCTGCTCCACCGGCACGGCGGCGCGGTCGCAGTATGACCAGTGGCCCGGGGTGCAGGTGGCCGGGGCTTCCGGGCTCCCGAACCCCTTGCCCCACGTCCGGCCGCAGCGCGGGCACTGCTTGCCCTCGTGCTCACCGGCCGCCGCGGCGTGCTCCCGGATCACCTCCAGCGCGCCGGTCCAGTCCTTGCCCACACCGACGGCCGTACCGCTCGCGTTGACGGTGCGAACCTCAAAACGCAGGTCCGTGACCTCCCGCCCGGTGACCACCCGCACCCGGTACACCCGCCCGCACGCGCTGGTGAAACTCCACTCGCGTTCGGGCAGCTTCAGCATCTGCTCGCCCTCGGCCAGCAGGTCCCTCAGGCGCTCGGGGATGTCGGCGGACCCCTCTACCTCTGCCGGGGCCTGGTCCTGGTCCCCGGTGCTGCTGGCGGTCACGCCGTCCATGAGTGCCTTGGCGTCGGCGATGCTCGGCGTACGGTCACGCTCCAGATAGCGCGCCATGTCCCCGGCGCTCATGCGCGTCTTGACGTCGGAGTAGTCCACCGGCTGCCTGCCGACGCGCCCGTCCTCGAACGTCGCATCTGCGGCGGTCATGACCGTCTTCGGAGCAAGGCGGAGGTTCCACGCGACCGTGAGCGTCTTCTTGTTGACCCGCAGCACCTCGTACCACGATCCACGCGAGCGCACGAAATCGCCCTTGGTGAAGTCGTCGGCCGTCCACACCTTGAACCCCTCGGCCTCCGCCTTGGCCACGATCGACCGCCAGTAACCGACTTCCTCGGTGAGCTCGTCGCGCCGCCGCGAGAGCTCGACCACGACGGCCGGCGAGAGCCGCACGGCATAGCCGTTGTTGGACTCCCCCCGCTGCCAGCGGATGACCCCGCGCAAGTCCGCTTCCTTGGTCTCGATCCGGCGCAGGGTCCGGGCCGGGTTCGTCCGGTGTTCCGTGTACGCGCCGGACGCCTCCGCCCGCTGGGCCCAGTGCTTGGCGCGCTCGCCCTCCTGGATGGACTTGCGCATGGCGTTGTCCATCCGGGCATGGTCCCGCCGGGCACGTCCCTCGCTGTGGTGCCCGACCAAGATCGGCTGCCCCATATAGAAGCGCTCGCTGATCTGCTTCGACCGCTGGTAAGACGCATCGGACGATGCGGTTGCACGGCTGGCCCGGTCCTCGAACCGTTCGGCCCGGCTCTCGGCCCGCTCCTCGCGGTTGGCCTCGGCGTCCGCGAACGCGCGGCGCTCGTCCTCGTTGACCACGACACACACGGTGAAGCCCAGTTCACGAATTGCCTTCGCCGCCGGGTCGATCTTGTACCGGTCCGCCGACCTGTCCCGGGAGTGGTAGAGACCCAGGCATCCGAGCGAAGGGAAGAACCGCCACCCGTGCGGGCGGATCGCCTCAAAGATCCCGTCTCCCTTGCGCGAGCCCTCCAGAAGGGTGCCGTCGGCGCGGGTGTGAGTGATCACGACATCCGCCTTCTCGGGCGGGCAGTCGCCCTCCCACGGCGGCGGCGGGAAGGTCGCGGCCACGCACACGGGGCACACGCGGGCGACTTCGTCCCCGGAGTACAGCGGGGCTTCCTCGTGTCCGCACGCGGAGCACTCGCCGTCTCCGGCGAAGGTGAGCGTTACGGACCGGTACCGGTTGTCCACCGGCATGTTCTCGACCTGATCGGTTGTCACGGTCGCTCCCTGGTGTTGAAGGTTCGGGGTTCGTCGTCCGGGGCTGCCATCCCCTTCCGACATCACTAATTCTGCCTTATTTAGGGGTCCGGGTCCACTTGAAA
>NZ_JODF01000126.1:0-2504 GCF_000717945.1 Streptomyces sp. NRRL S-920 | reverse complement strand
ACAGGATCAGACGAAGGCCGCCTACACGTCCGCCGAACTGCGAAAACGCTGATCAAGTTCTAGTCGCGTTCGACGCCGGTCGTTAAATGACAAGCTGAGTTGCGGACGATGTAACGCACTTTCCCACCCGGCGGGGCGCACCGAGTGGACTCCACCTGCATCCGGTGGCCTCCACTCTCCACTCGGTGCGGACGATGCCGTGCGCTTCCACTCGGTGGAACCCACCGCGATGCGGGAGTACACGACATCGTCCGCGCCACGCATCACCCCTACACACAGTGACGGTGCACGGTGCGCCAGGTGGGAGAGATCTCCCCTCCGCCACCGTGCATCGTGGACTCGGTGCGCGCGCCCACAGAGTGGTAGCGGAGGCGGTCAAAGAGAAACGTCGAAGATCGCTCGAAAACTCGTGGGTGGACAAGGGTTGCTTTCCACTCGATGGGCTGGGTGCAATTCGGCGGCACACCTGGTCAAGGGGGGTGCATCGAGCGCACGGCATCCGATGCGGCGTCACCCTCTGTGGTCACATCGGGTGGAGCGGGCGGGGGGCGGCCACTCCGACGTGCGCCGGTGGAGCGTGCGGTGCGGCACGCCGGTGCGGTGGGTGCGGTGCGCCCGTGCGGTGGTGCGGAGGCTCAGTGCACGGCATCGTCGACGGGCGCACCGACGCACCGCACCGAGCGCACCGGATGCCGGGGTGTTCCGCACTCCCCCACCGGGTGAAGCGCACCGAGTGAACCGCCCGAACCGTTCCAACGTGGTCTCCACTCCCCTGCGTGCACGGGTGCGCGGTGGAATCCCTCGCGTCCGCTCACCCCCGGCGGCGGCCCCTCGCGCTGCGCCACGGGTTCGGCCGGCCGCCGGGGTACTGCCGGGAGCGGTGCCGGGCAGTGGCGGCATCGGTGACGGGGACAGCGCCATACGCATCCGGGCGGCGTCGGCGAGCTGCTCCAGGAGCTCGTGCTGCTCCGGCGAAAAATGCGGCAATTTCGGGGCAACCATGGGGCCTCCGTGCTTGAGGAGGCGGTCCCCGGCACCCTCCCCCGCCCCCGGGTGGCTTCGGGGGTGCGCGGCCGGTCGCGTCCCGGCGCCTGGCGCGGCGACTACATCATCCGTCCCGCCGTGCGGCCCGCACAGCATTCACGGCCGGGGGCCCTGGCCTTTGGGTCCTCCATGACGCGGCGGCGAGTGTCGGCGGCGCGGGTAAAGGCGGCGAGCCGGTCCAGGTTCTTGGGTGTGCGCAGCCACGTCGCCGGGTCGGTCGTGCGGCCCTCCGGGTACTCCTCGGGCATCGCGCCCCACTGACTCACCGGATGGCATACCCGTCCCACAGGGGGCCGCCAGACTTGTCCAGCACCTCGGCCACGACCTCGGCGAAGACCTTTGCGTCCCCGGCGATCGCCTGCGCGGCAGCTTCGGACAACGCGCGGTGGACCCCGGGGTCGGCCGCAGCCAGCCGCCGCGACAACCACTTGCCGCCGCCGAGCCAGTGCCCGCTGACCAGCAGGACCAGCTCTGAGGCACACTGCAACATCTGCGAGACCAAGTACACCCGCTCCGCAGGGTCCGCACAGCCGCACAGGTCATCGAGCAAGTCCGTCAGGACGTACCGCTGGTAGTCACGCTCACGGTCCGAGAGCAGGGGCGGGCCCGCAGCCCAACGCCTTCGCGCCTCGTCCTGGAGCGAAGCGCCCAGCCCATCCGTGTCTACCAGGAGCATGCCGTCAGCACACATGGCCAGCAGCGGCGAACGCCGGTTCGCGGTCTCCTGGTCGGCGAAACTGTGCCAGACGGCCTCTGTTTGCACGAACAGCTCCACCGGCCAGCCGCGATATACCAGGTTCTCCCGAAGGGGGGCGGGCGGTCCGTCCAAGAGGACCACGATGTCCAGATCAGACGTGGGCGTCCGGCGGTCGGTCAGCACGCTGCCGGCGAGGAAAGCAGCCCGGGCAGCGGGAAATCGGTCCCGCACCAGTTCGCGGGCGATGAGCACGGGGTCATCCATGATCGCAGCGTACGTGCCAACATCGGTCCCGTCAGTAGGTGTCTCTCTTCCTCAACGCCGCAGTTCAGAGCCCCATATGGTGCATTTGGGGCCGAATTAGCCGTTCCAGCCACTTTTCTGCAGCAGAGGTACCGGACAGCGTTAGCACAGCCTTCACAGCCGGGGGCCTTGGCCGGGGTCGGGCTGCTGGCGCTGCTGCTCATGCTCCTGGCGGTGCTGGTCGACCGGCCTGGCCGGATCGGCGGCCGGGGCCTTTGGGTCCTCTATGTCGCGGCGGCGGGTGTCGGCGGCGCGAGTGAAGGCGGCGAACCGGTCCAGGTTCTTGGGTGTGCGCAGCCATGTCGCCGGGTCGGTCGTGCGGCCCTCCAGGTACTCCTCGGGCATCGCGGCCTGCTGGTGCGCCTGGACGGCGGCGACCCGCTGCGCCAGGGTCAGGGCGGCGTCCCGGCCCGGGTGGTCGACGGCGTGGGGAGCGGACGCCGTCTCGCCCTCGGGGTCG
>NZ_JODF01000125.1:0-2585 GCF_000717945.1 Streptomyces sp. NRRL S-920 | reverse complement strand
GGCCCCCGCGCCGTCGTTCAGCGAGACCAGCGGAGCACCCGCGGCGATGGCCATGTCCATGATCTTGTGGATCTTCGTGGCGTGCGCCTCACCCAGCGCGCCACCGAAAATCCGGAAATCGTGCGCGTACACGAAGACCGTACGGCCCTCGACCGTGCCCCAACCGGTGATGACACCGTCCGTGTACGGCTTCTTGGCCTCCAGGCCGAAGCCCGTGGCGCGGTGCCTGCGCAGCTGCTCGACCTCTTTGAACGAGCCCGGGTCGAGGAGCAGTTCGATCCGCTCGCGTGCGGTCAGCTTGCCCTTGGCGTGCTGCGCCTCGGTCGCCTTCTCGCTGGGCCCGCGCAGCGCCTGCGCACGGATCTCGTGCAGTTCGGCCACCCGTCCGCGCGCGTCGGTGGGCTCGCCCTCGGTGGAGGCGGTCTCGTCCAAAACGGTCATGTAGCGACCTTACGGAGGGGCCCCGGGAAACGGACCGTCGACTCTGTACAGTCTCCGGGCCGTTTTCCTGGCAGCCCCGAACAGAAGGGGACGGGGTTGCTGAAGAAGTGACTGTTCCGACCGGCGTTCATCTGTAGGGTTTCCACAAAAAGGGGTCCGCGAGGGCGCTCACCGGGGGTCGGCGCCCGGCGAGAGACGTCTCACACCGGTGACGCGCACCGGCCGTATGCGGGCGGCCCGTGCACCGTAACGCTGTCGGCCCCCGCATTGGCGAGGGCCGACAACGTACGAGGGTGTCCGGACCGGGCCCGGACCGACGTCTCAGCGGGTGGCGCCGCGGTTGAACAGGGACCGCGACCACAGGAACCCGACGAGGGCGATCGCTACGCCCCAGCCGACGGCCAGCGGCCCGAACTTGCCGATCTCGTCGCCGAGGAGCAGTCCGCGCAGGGTCTCGATGAAGGCGGTGTAGGGCTGCCACTCGGCGAAGTGGCGCAGCCAGGTGGGCATCGAGTCGAGCGGCACGAACGCACTGCTGAGGAAGGGCAGCAGGAAGGAGAAGGGCAGGGCGACGCTGCTCGCCGCCTCCGGGGCCTTGACCAGCTGGCCGAGCGCGACCGCGAGCCAGGTGAGGGCGAGGCACATCAGGGCGAGGAGCCCGGCGGCGGCGGCCCACTCGACGGGTTCGGCACCGGAGCGGAAGCCCACGAGGAACGCGACCCCGACGACGAGGACGGTGCTGGCCAGCGTCTGGATGACGGCGCCGACGGCACGCCCCGTCAGGACCGAGGAGCCGTTGATCGGCATGGTCCGGAAGCGGGCCACGATGCCTTCGGTCATGTCGATGCAGACGCCGACCGTGGTGGGCAGGACGCCCCCGCCGACCCCCATCAGCAGGATGCCGGGGACGAGGTAGTCGATGTAGTCGTGGGCCCCGCCGCCGCCCATGCCGGCGGACATCGTGCCGCCGAAGACGTAGTTGAAGAGCAGCAGCATGGCGATGGGCATGCTCACCAGGCTGATCGTCATGGCCGGGTAGCGGCGGGCGTGCTTGAGGTTGCGGCGCAGCATGGTCAGGGAGTTGCGCAGCGACGAGGGCGGGACGGGCCTGTGCGAGCGGGTCACGGCCGGGGTCCCGGCGGAGGCAGTGGGGGCGGAGGCGCTCATCGGGTCGTCGCTTTCTCGTTGTCGGGGCGGCCGGTGACGGCGAAGAAGACGTCGTCCAGGTCGGGGGTGTCGATGGTGAGTCCTTCGACCTCGGTCTCCGTGGCCTCGACCCAGTCGAGCAGTGCCTTCACGGACTTCACGCCGCCGTCGCTGGGGACCTGGAGGGTGAGGGAGTCGTCGTCGCGGGTGCCGATGCCGAGGGTGCGGGCGGCGCGGTCCAGCCCGGCGGCGTCGGCGAAGCGCAGCACGACGTGGCCGCCGGGGACGAGGCGCTTGAGCTGGGCGGGGGTGCCCTCGGCGACGAGCTTGCCGCCGCTCAGCACCGCGATGCGGTCGGCGAGCTGATCGGCCTCCTCCAGGTACTGGGTGGTCAGGAAGACGGTGACGCCGTCGCCGACGAGTTCGCGGACCAGCTCCCACATGCCGTGGCGGCTGCGGGGGTCGAGGCCGGTGGTGGGTTCGTCGAGGAAGATGATGCTGGGATTGCCGACCAGGGTCATCGCGATGTCGAGGCGGCGGCGCATGCCGCCGGAGTACGTCGCCGCGGGCCTCTTGGCCGCCTCCACGAGGTCGAACCGCTCGACCAGCTCGGCGGCCAGGTGTCGGGCCTGGCGGCTGCGGTAGCCGTAGAGGTCCGCCATCAGCAGCAGGTTCTCCTCGCCGGTCAGGAGGTTGTCCACGGCGGAGAACTGTCCGGTGACACCGATCGCGGCGCGGACCGCCGCGGGGTCGCGCGCCAGGTCGTGTCCCGCGACGCGCACCTCGCCCCCGTCCGGGGCGATCAGCGTGGAGAGGATCTGCACGGCGGTGGTCTTGCCGGCCCCGTTCGGCCCGAGCAGGGAGAAGATCGAGCCCTTGGGGATGTGCAGGTCGATCCCGTCGAGGACGGTCTTCTCGCCGAACGACTTGCGCAGGCCGGTGGCGGTGATCGCCGCAGGGGTGCCCGTGGGGGGCGGGGGCGGCTGGAGGCGGGGGCC
>NZ_JODF01000124.1:0-2978 GCF_000717945.1 Streptomyces sp. NRRL S-920 | reverse complement strand
GCTCGCCGGCCCCGGCCTCCTTCGTCGGCCGGTGCCGTCGGCACCGGGCCGTGGACGCGCCTGGCGGCGCGACGACCTGTTGGGCCCCTTCGGGGCCGGCGGCCGCGCGGCGGCCGGGGTCCGCTGGCGCGGACCAGGCCCTCCTTCGTCGGGCCGAAGCGGACGCCCCTGGCGGGGCGACGACCTTGTCCCGGGTCCGCTCGCGCGGACCGCCGGTCTGTCCGCTCCGGTCAGCGCTGCAGCCGGGCAACCCCTACCACCGAACCTGCGGGGGGTGCCAGGCCAAGCCGCTTCGCGGTCGCTCCGCGAGCCTGGCACCCCCCGCAGAACCGGCGGTCGGGCGGAGCTGCCCGGCCAACCGAGGGGAGCCCCCGCCCACCGGGCGGAGCCGTGGCGGGCCGCCGGGCAAGGCCCGCCCGGAGAGGGCGGAAACCGCCCCTGACCTGCGAAAATGTGTGATGCGGATCACTCGCGCAGGCCCCATTTTCGGGTGGACTCAGGCACTCAGATAAGGCAGAATTAGTGATGTCGGAAGGGGATGGCAGCCCCGGACGACAGGCCCGAACCTTCAACACGCAAAGGACAAGCCCGATGGGGTACAGGAAGATGGCGCCGGACGCCCGGCGAGAACTCGGCAGGCAGCGCACGGCCGAACTGGCGGACCTTCTCCAGGCCGGATACGCCGCTATGGGACGGCGCGACGTGTGGGCGGCGGTCATGCGGGCCGGAGCCGTCCACCTGAACCACCGCGGAGCCGTCAACGCCATCGCCATCGGTCTCCAGGCCCCGGAGGCGACGCGCGTACTCGGCTACCGGGCGTGGCAGGACGAGGGGCGGCAGGTCCGCAAGGGTGAGGAGGGCATCCGGATCTGGGGGCCCATGCGAGGGCGGCGGGGGGACGAGGCGTCGACGCCGGAGGACCCCGAGCCCCAGGACGAGGCACCGGCGCGCGGGTGGGTCTCGAACGCGGTCTTCGACATCTCGCAGACCGACGGCCCGCCGGTCCCGCCCCGCCCGATCTCCGGCAGTCCCGCCCAGGTGGTCCGCAACCGGTTGATCGCCGCCCTGACCGCCCAGGGTGACCACCGCGCCTTCCTGATCAACGGGGTGCCCGCCGAGGCGATCGACCCGGAGGACGCATCGCGGGCCCTGCTGCTGAAGGTTGCCCGGACCGCCATCGAGTCCACGGCCGGAGTCGACCCCGAGCAGGTCGAAGCCGAAGCGGCAGCCGCCTCCCACGTCGCCGCCCGCATCCTCCGCGTGCCGCCGGGCCCCCTCTTGGTCCCGCCGTCCGCCGGATGGATCACCGCCGATCCGAAGAACCCGCCCGTCAAGGCCAGCGCCGTCCGAGCGATCACGGTGGGTCGCAGTCTCGCGGAGCTGATCGGCGACGTCTGCCCCTGCTGCGACGGCACCCGCCACACGTTCGGCCGCGACCGCGCCGACGCCTGACCGCCCGCCGGGCCGGTGCCGCTCGGCACCGGCCCCCATCCCCCGAGAGGTAGACGTGAACACCGAAGCAGCCCAGACCCCGGCCCCCGCCATCGAGGAGGCCCACCCCCGCACCAGCACCGTGCGGCACCGCACGCTTCCCCTGATCCTCGGAACCGTCACCGGATACGGCACCGAACCCTTCACCGGCGACGCGCTGGTCATGGTCGTCTGGCCCGGCATGGGCAAGCCGGCCGGATACAAGGCGGACGAGATCGCGCAGGAGGCGTGACCGTGCGACAAGAGGACGTCGAGCGACTGCACGCGGAATCCCGCGTCCACCCCGTGCACGCGCCGGAGCGGGACGGCGCCGGAGAAGTCCCCATGATCACGCTGGTCGGGGTGCACGTATCCGCGTACCTTGTCCTGGACCCCGACGGCGAAGCCCGGATGCGCCTGTCCGTCGACCGGGACGAGGTGGCGCCGGTCGCACTCAACGGTGCGGGAGTCCTGCCGATCGAGCTGTTGATTGACGAGCAGCGCGTGTGGTGGGGAATCTAGGAACACGCACGTCACAGCGTTGACGCAGCATCCCAAATAAGGCAGAATTAGCAGTGCCGGGAGGGGATGGCAGCCCCTCCCGGCGACAGCCCAAACCTTCAACACCGGGAGACTGCATGTCATACGCAGACGAAGCGGCCCGAATCGCAACCGCCGTGGCCGGTCTGCCCGTCAGGGTCCGCAAGTGGGTGCCGGACGCCCGAGACCCCCGCCGCCGCTTCGCTGGATGGGAGCCCGCCCAGGTCGCCGGTCCGGCCGCCGAAGGCGACTCCCTGGCGTGGGGGATCGAGTACAGCGACGGCCGCGAGGTGTCCGTCCAGTGGCCCGACGTCATGTTCTCCGCCGAGACCTTCCAGGAGGCAGTCAGCCGACTCGCCAGCAGCACCGCATGACCCGCCGGGGGAGAGAGGCAGCTCTCCCCCGGTCCAACCCCGAACCTTCAACACAGGAGTTCACTTGACCACGACCCTTGAGCAGATGACCGCCTTCATCGTCGGTGACGCCGATGACGCGGCGCTGGACCACATCATCGAGGCCGTCAACACCCGGCGTGCGGCTGACCGCCGCAAGGCCGAGACCGTCGCCGCCGCGACGGTGACGAAGGGGGCGACGGTCCAGCTCGCCAAGCTCTCCCCCGCGTACCTCAACGGCCTGAAGGGCATCGTCGCCGAGGTCGACCGCCCCCGGCGCGGCAAGCCGCGTGCCACCGTGACGCTCGACGCGGACAGCACGGCCGTCCTGCGCTACAGCGGGAGCCGCAAGTTCTTCGTCGCCCCCGGCGTCACGAACTACGACCTCCACGGCGTCCCGCTCACCTGCTGCGTGACGGTCGAGGCGTCCGCCGCCGAGTAGCACCCGCCGCGCGACGCGGTCCGTCCCCTGCCGAGCCGGCCGGGGCGGGCCGCGTCGTGCTGTGCGGCGGCGGTAGCGGACACGCCTGGCGGCGTGGCGGTGTTGGTGGCCCGGTGCGTGCTCGCCGGCCCCGG
>NZ_JODF01000123.1:0-4295 GCF_000717945.1 Streptomyces sp. NRRL S-920 | reverse complement strand
GCGGCACTTGTATGGGCCGACCGAGGTCACGTTGTGTGCGACGTGGCATGTGCTGCCGGTGGGTGTGAGGGGCGGTTCGGTGCTGCCGATCGGGCGGCCGCTGGCGAACCGGCAGGTGTATGTCCTTGACGCGTTCTTGCAGCCGGTCCCGCCAGGAGTGGTGGGCGAGGTGTACATGGCGGGCACTGGCCTTGCGTCGTCCGGGGGTGAGTTGTTGTTCGTGGGGCGTGCGGATGAGCAGGTGAAGGTCCGTGGGTTCCGGGTGGAGTTGGGTGAGGTCGAGGCGGTTCTCGCCAGCCACGAGGCGGTAGCTCAGGCTGTGGTGGTGGCTCGTCAGGACGGGCCGGGTGACAAGCGGTTGATTGCGTACGTGACTGTGGAGGGGCCGGGCATTGACGCGCAGGTTCTGTCTGCGTACGTATCTGATCGGCTGCCCGCGTACATGGTCCCGGCGGCGACCGTCGTCCTGGATGCCCTGCCGCTGACGGTCAACGGCAAGGTGGACCGGGCCGCCCTGCCCGCCCCCGACTTCGCAACCCGGGTGACCGGACGGGAGCCGCGCACCGAGACCGAGCGCATATTGAGCCGACTGTTCGCCGAAGTGCTCGGCCTGGACCGCGTAGGTGTCGAGGACGGCTTTTTCGAACTGGGCGGCGACTCCATCAGCTCTATGCAGCTGGTGTCCCGTGCTCGCCGCTCCGGACTTGTGGCGACATCCCGGCAGGTGTTCGAGGAGAAGACACCGGAGCGGCTCGCGCAGGTCGTCTCCATGGCCGGACAGACGGCCGAGACGGCCGACAGCGGTATCGGGGAGGTGCCCTGGACACCGGCGATGCGGGCGCTGGGCGAGCGTGCGGCGCAGCCCGGCTTCGCGCAGTGGGTGATCCTCGGTGCCCCGGCCGGGCTGGGCCTCGACGTACTTACGACCGGCCTCGGGGCTCTGTTGGACGCGCACGACATGTTGCGGGCCCGCACGGTCCCCGGCGAACCGAAGCTGATCGTCGGCGAGCGGGGATCCGCCGATGCCGGGAGCCTGGTCGCACGGGTCGCTGCGGCAGACCTCGGTGCGGGCGGCGTAGAGGCCGTCGCGCACGAGGCCGTGCAGCGCCTCGATCCCGCTTCCGGGGTGATGACTCAGGCGGTATGGGTGGACGCAGACCCCGGCCGAACCGGACAACTAGTGCTAGTAGCCCATCACTTGGTGGTCGACGGAGTGTCCTGGCGGATCCTGGTGTCGGACCTGCGCGCCGCGTGCGAGGCGGCGGTTGCCGGGCGGGTGCCACGCCTGGAACCGGTGGGGACATCGTTCCGCCGCTGGGCGCAGCAGTTGACGGCGGAGGCGACCGGCGAGCGGCGGACTGCCGAGCTGGACGACTGGCTGGCCCTGCTGGGTGAGCACCAACCGCTCCTGCGCGGAGCAGAGTTGGACGCCACGCCGGATACCGTACGGACCCTGCGCCGCCGCTCGTGGGCCGTACCCGCGTACCAGGCGGAGACCCTACTGGCGCACACACCGACCGCGTTCCACTGCGGAGTGGAAGAAGTGCTGCTGGCCGCGCTGACCGCCGCGATCGCGTACTGGCGAGGCGACGGCGACACCGACGACGTACTGATCGACATCGAGGGGCATGGTCGCGAGGCGCTGGATGACGGTGTGGATCTGTCGCGTACGGTCGGCTGGTTCACCAGCGCGCACCCGGTGCGGCTGGGCGCCTCGGGAGTGGATCTCGCCCAGGTCCAGGCGGGCGGGCCTGCCGCCGGTGCACTCCTGAAGGCGGTCAAGGAGCAGGCGCGCGCGGTGCCCGGCGACGGGCTCGGCCACGCCCTCCTGCGTCACCTCAACCCCGAGACCGCCCCCGCCCTGGCAGCCGCCCCGACCCCGCAGATCAACTTCACCTACATGGGACGGTTCGCCGCCGACACGGCGGAAGGCCGGGGCGGCGGTGCCTGGCAGATGGCCGCGGGGAACGCGATCGGAGGCTCGGTCGACCCGGAGACCCCGCTGCGGCACCTGCTGGACGTCGGCGCGATGGTCCGGGACACCCCGGGCGGTCCCGAGCTGACCCTCACCGTCAACTGGCCCGGCCGGCTGGTCGAGGACGTGGACGCCGAACGGCTCGGGCAGGCCTGGGCGGACATGCTCGGCGGCCTCGCGGCCCACACCGTGGCCCCGTCCTCGGGGGGACACACCCCCTCCGACTTCCCTCTCCTCGACCTCGCCCAGGACGAAGTCGACGAATTCGAGGGATTCGAGGAGTTCGAGGGATTCGACGAATCCGACCGCCACGGCTGACCCGACTTCCATGACCGACCCGGCATCCCGCCGCTGTGAGGAGACAGAACGATGACCCGATCCCTTGTCGAGGACGTCTGGCCGCTGTCGCCGTTGCAGGCGGGACTGCTCTTCCACGCCGCCTTCGACGACGAGGGCCCGGACGTCTACCAGGGGCAGCGGACGCTGGAGCTGACCGGACCGCTGGACGTCAACCGGTTGCACAGGTCGTGGCAGGCACTGCTGGACCGGCACGGCGCACTGAGGGCGAGCTTCCGAGGCCGCAAGTCCGGAGAGGCGGTGCAGGTCATCGCCCGCGAGGCGGTACTGCCCTGGCGTACGGAGGACGTCTCGGAACTCGCGGAGCCCGATGCCGCCCGCGAGGCCGACCGGCTGGCCGCGCACGAGCGCGCGCGGCGCTTCGACCCGGCGGCCGCGCCACTGCTGCGGCTCCTGCTGATCCGGCTCGGCGACGAACGCCACCGCCTGGTCCTCACCAGCCACCATGTCGTCATGGACGGCTGGTCCATGGCGGTCCTGTTCAACGAGTTGCCGGCCGTGTACGCGGCGGGCGGCGAGACGCGCGGCCTCCCCAGGACGACGTCGTACCGCGAATACCTCGCATGGCTGGCCCGCCAGGACAAGGAGTCGGCACGGAACGCCTGGCGGGCGGAGCTGGCAGGCTCCGACGAACCGACCCTCGTCGCACCGGCCGACCCCGCCCGCACACCCGTCGCACCCGAAAGCATCATCACCCGACTGTCCGCAGAACTCACCCAATGCATAGGGCAGTTGGCGCGAACCCACGACCTCACGGGTGCCGCTCGACGGCGGGCAGCCGGTCGCCGAGATGCTGGCGCGGCTCCAGGAACGCCAGGCGGCGCTCATGGCACACCAGCACCTCGGCCTCTCCGAGGTCCAGAAGCTGGCAGGCCCCGGCGTGGTCTTCGACACGCTCGTCGTGTTCGAGAACTACCCCCGCCCTCCCCAAGAAGCGCCCGCCCCCGACGCGTTCACCATGCGTTCCCTCGGCGAGCAGGAGGCCGCCCACTACCCGCTCACCCTGGTCGTAGCCCCCGAGGGCGACCGGATGGCCGTCAAACTCGACCACCGCCCCGATCTGTTCGACCACACCGCCGCGCAATCGGTCGTCGAGCGCCTGGTGCGGGTGCTTGAGCAGCTGGTGGCGGATCCGTCGGTGTTGGTGGGGCGGGTGGATGTCGCGGGTGTGGTGGGGCGGGGGTTGGTGGTGGACGCCTGGAACGCGACGCGGGCGCCTGTGTCGGGTGTGTCGGTGCCGGAACTGTTCGCCCGTCAGGTGGAGCGCGCTCCAGTTGCGCTAGCGGTCGTTGACGGCGAACGTCGGCTCTCTTATGGCGAGTTGGAAAAGGCGGCGGGTCGCCTGGCGGGCTATTTGGCGGGTCTGGGTGTGGGTCGGGGTGATCGGGTCGCGGTGGTGATGGAGCGCTCGGCCGATCTCCTTGTGGCGCTGCTGGGGGTGTGGCGGGCAGGCGCCGCCTACGTCCCGGTCGACCCGGAATACCCGGCGGAACGCATCACGTACGTGCTGACCGATTCCGCCCCGGCGGCGGTGGTCTGCACCCGGGAGACGCGGGGGCTGCTGCCCGAGGACTTAGACGTCCCGCCGGTGGTCCTCGATGACGCCCAGGTGGCAGCGGCGATCAGGCGTTCCCGGACCGGTGCGGCCGATGTGCCCGTGGGTGCGGAGGACTTGGCGTATGTGATGTATACGTCCGGGTCGACGGGGGTGCCGAAGGGTGTGGCGGTGCCGCACGGGAGTGTGGCCGCGCTGGCGGGGGACAGCGGGTGGTCGATTGGCGCCGACGACGCGGTGTTGATGCATGCGCCGCATGCTTTCGATGTGTCGTTGTTCGAGGTGTGGGTGCCGTGGGTGGTGGGTGGTCGGGTGGTGGTGGCGGGGCCGGGTGTGGTGGATGCGGGGCGGGTGCGGGAGGCGGTGGCGGAGGGTGTTACGGCGTTGCATGTGACGGCTGGTTTGTTC
>NZ_JODF01000122.1:0-3291 GCF_000717945.1 Streptomyces sp. NRRL S-920 | reverse complement strand
GGGTGGGGCGGGGCCGCGGCGGTATGTCCGTCCTCGCCATCTCGGTGTCGGCGCCCTCTTGCTGTGCCGGAGTTGCTCCACTGTGCTCCGGGCGGACATACCGCCACGTCCCCTCCGGTCTCGATGGCGGCCTCGGGCCGGTGGGGGCAGGCCTGACCCGGCGGGGGTAGGGCTGGGTATACCCCGGGACGCCCCCTAGTGGTCGTGATTCAGGGCGTTCCCGGCGGTTGGGTCGGGGGCATGGACACAGTCGCCGTACGCCTCACCGCCCTCCGCCGCCGGCACGGGCCCCTCACCGCCCTGGACGGCGTCGACCTGGACGTCCGTGCCGGGACCTTCGTCGCGGTCATGGGTCCCTCGGGGTCCGGGAAGTCCACGCTCTTGCAGTGTGCCGCCGGGCTCGACAGGCCGACCTCGGGGACCGTCGAGGTGGGCGGGACCGAGTTGACGGGGCTCAGCGAACGTCGGCTCACCCTGTTGCGCAGGGAGCGGATCGGCTTCGTCTTCCAGGCGTTCAACCTCCTGCCGTCCCTGAGCGCCGCCCAGAACATCGCGCTCCCGCTGCGCCTCGCGGGCCGCCGCCCCTCCCGTACGGAGATCCGCGGCGCCCTGGCCCGGGTGGGCCTCGCCGACCGGGCCGCGCATCGGCCCGGCGAGCTGTCGGGCGGCCAGCAGCAGCGGGTCGCCCTCGCGCGTGCGCTGGTCAGCCGCCCCGCCGTCCTCTTCGGTGACGAACCGACCGGGGCGCTGGACACCGTCACGAGCCGCCAGGTGCTGGGGCTGCTGCGCGGACTGGTCGACCAGGAAGGGCAGACGACCGTGATGGTCACGCACGACCCGGTGGCCGCCTCGTACGCGGATCGCGTGGTGTTCCTCGTCGACGGCCGGATCACGAGCGAGCTGCGGGCGCCGGGTGCCGGTGCGGTGGCGGAGCGGATGGCGGCGTTGGAGAGCACCACGGGTGGGGGCGGGGGGTGCGGTGTCGGTGGCGTACCCGGTGCCGGGGGCGTACCCGGTGCCGGGGGCGTACCCGGTGCCGGTGGTGGCCGCGCCGCCCGCGTCGGCTCGGACCAGGAGCGTGGGCGATGATCTTTCTGGCCTCCTTGCGCGCCCGCTGGAGCAGTCTCCTCGGCGCCTTCGTCGCCGTCGCCCTCGGCGTCGGCCTCACCGCGGCGATGGGCCTCGGTCTCGACGCGAGCCTCTCGGCGCCGGAACGTCCGCCCGTGCGGTTCGCCGGTTCGCCCGTCGTCGTCCTCGGGCAGGACCGGCTGACCGTGCCGGTCGAGCGCGGTCCGGACACCACGTACGTATCGAAGCCGCTCGCCCATCCACACCCTGTGGATACCGAACTCCTGCGCGAGCTTCGGCGGCTCGGGCCCGTACGGCTGGACGGCCGGAAACGGGACGCGGTCGGTGTCGACGCCCCCGCGCGGGACGTGCGCGACGTGGTCGGCGGGCGGGCCCGCGTTGTCACCGGCGACGACCGCCGCCGGGCCGATCCCGGCACGGCACGTGACGCCGAGGCGCTGGTGGCCGTCAACTCCTTCCTGGGCACGGCGGGCGGGGTGGCCGCCTTCGTATCGGTGTTCGTCACGGCGTCGACGTTCGCCTTCGTCGTGGCGCTGCGGCGGCGGGAGTTCGGGCTGCTGCGGATGGCGGGCGCGACGCCCGGACAAGTGCGCGGGCAACTCCTCGGCGAGGCGCTGGCGGTGGGCATCGCGGCGTCGGCCGTCGGGTGCGTGCTCGGGGCGTGGGGCGGGCCGCTGCTCGGCGAGGTGCTGGTGGAGGCCGGGGTGGCGCCGCGCTGGTTCGTGGTCGACGGGGTTTTGGCGGCGCGCGGCTCCTCGGTCGGCCCGGTCTCGGCCGACGGGGTCTCGGCGGTGCTCGGGGCCTGGCTCTCCTGGCCCTTCCAACTCGCCTTCTGGACCGGCCTGTTCGTCGCCCTCGCCGGGGCCTGGACCGCTTCCCGGCGGGCCGGGCGCGTCACCCCGGCCGAGGCGTTGCGCGACGCGTCCGTGGACGGCGACGTCATGCCGTGGAGCAGGCGGATCACCGGCGCGGTGCTCCTCGCGTGCGGACTCGGGCTGCTCGTCCTGACCCTGGTCACGGACCCGTCCTCGCTGATGAAGCGCAAGACGTACACGGTCCAGCCGATGATCCTGATCACGGCGGCGGCCGCGCTCGCGCCCCTGCTCGTACGGCCCGTCGTCCGCGCCTTCCGGCTGCCCGGCGCGGTCGGCCTCCTCGTCCGCGAGAACGCCACCGCCTCCGTACGCCGCACCGCCGCCGTCGCGGCCCCCGTCCTCGTGACCGTCGCCCTCGCGGGCAGCCTGATGGGGGCGGCGCAGACCGTGAGCGGGGCGAAGGCCGCGGAGGCGCGGGAGCGTACCCTCTCCCAACTCGTGGTGACGGGAACCGGTTTGAAGCCGCCGCCGCGACGCGCGGTCCCGGGGGCCGTGGCCGTCTCCGCCTCCGCGTCCACCGCCGTCTTCGTACGCGAAGGGGGCAGCGCGCTCGTCCGGTCCGAGGCACGCGCGGTGCGCGACCCCGCCGCGCTGGCGGCGACGTCCCGGCTGCCGGTCGTCGCGGGAGACGTCCGCGACCTGGACGACCGGTCGATCGTCGTCAACGAGGAGTGGGAGCAGCGGCGGGTCGGCGAAAACGTCGACGTCTGGCTGGGCGACGGGCGCCGGGCGCGGCTGCGGATCGCCGCGGTGCTGGCGCGCGGGACCGGGGACAACGGGGCGTACGTCACGTCGGCCAACGCGTCGGTTGGGGCCGGCTCTGTGGCTGGGGGGCGTGCGGCTGGGGCTGGGCGTGGGGTTGTGCCTGTTCCTGTGCCTGTTCCTGTGGATCGGGTCGACGTGCGGTTGGAGGCGGGGGTCGATCCGGGCAGGGCCGCCGCCGCGCTCGCCGCGATGAGCGGGGGCGAGGTGCGGTCCGCCGAGGAGTGGCTGGCCGCGACGCACCCCCGGGCCAAGGAACAGACGCGGCTCGGGCTGCTGATGCTGCTCGGCATCTCCCTCGTCTACACGGGGATCTCCCTCGCGAGCACCCTGCTGATGGCCACGTCCGTGCGGGGGGCCGAGCTGCGGTCGCTGCGGATGGCGGGGGCGACGCGGAACCAGGTACGGGTGGTGGTGGCCGGGGAGGCGCTGGCGGCGGTGACGGCGGGCACGCTGCTCGGCCTCGCGGTGACGGCGGTCAACCTGGGCGCGCTGTGCGCGGGGCTGGCGCGGCTGTCGGTACCGGTGGGGGTGGTGGTGCCGTGGGATGTGGTGGGGGTGGCGG
>NZ_JODF01000121.1:0-3296 GCF_000717945.1 Streptomyces sp. NRRL S-920 | reverse complement strand
CTCCTCCGCCGCCGGCGTCCTCGGCAACCCCGGCCAAGCCAACTACGCCGCCGCCAACACCTTCCTCGACGCCCTCGCCCACCACCGCCACACCCAGGGGCTCCCCGCCACCTCCCTCGCCTGGGGCGCCTGGGAGCAGGCGGGCGGTATGACCGCCGACCTCACCGACGCCGACCGGCACCGCCTCAACGGCCTCACCGAGACGGAGGGCCTCCACCTCCTCGACGCCACATGGGGTCAGCACCAGCCGCTGCTCGTGCCCATGCACCTCGACCTGGCCGCCGTACGCGCCCAGGCCACCTCGACCGGCGTACCGCCGCTGCTCCGCGGACTCGTCCGTACGCCCGGCCGCCGCAGCGCGCGGCAGGCCGCCGCGGTCGTCGAGTCGCAGGCGTTCACGGAGCGTCTCGCCGGGCTCACCGCGGAGAAGCGCGCGGAGCTGCTGCTCGACCTCGTCCGTACGCGGACGGCAGCCGTCCTCAGTTTCGCGGGCCCCGATGACATCGATCCGAAGCGCGGCTTCCTGGAGCTGGGGGTCGACTCGTTGACGGCCGTCGAACTGCGCAACCAGCTCGGCAAGGCGACCGGGCTCCGGCTGCCGGCCACGCTGATCTTCGACTATCCGGCCCCGGCCGCCGTGGCCGACTACCTCGTGGCGGAACTCGGCACGGAGACGGGCGCGTCCGCGCAGTCCGTCCACTCCGAGCTGGACAAGCTCGAATCGCTGCTCGCGGAGATCGGCGGCGGCGCCGACGAGCGTTCCGCGATCACCGCCCGGCTGCGGGCCGTGATGTCGAAGTGGACCGACGCCCAGACCGAAACGAACGGCGCGGCATCGGACGACGCGCTGGAGTCGGCGACAGCCGACGAGTTGTTCGACCTGCTCGACAACGAACTTGGCCAGTCCTGAAACCCGCACGTCGTAGCCTCACAGTGGAGTGACCTCAGTGACCTCAGTGTCGAACGAAGAAAAATTGGTCGACTACCTCAAGCGGGCGACGGCCGACCTGCGCGATACCCGGCGCCGCCTCCAGGAGGCGCAGGACAAGGATCGCGAGCCGATCGCCGTCATCGGCATGGCCTGCCGCTACCCGGGCGGGATCACCACGCCCGAGGAGTTGTGGCAACTGGTCGCCGACGGGCGGGACGGCATCACGGAGGTCCCCGCCGATCGCGGGTGGGACCTCGACGCCCTGTCCCTCGCGGACGAGGAGGCGGCCGGCGGAACCGGCGAGAAGCGGGTGCCGCGCGGTGGATTCCTGGAAGGAGCCGGGGACTTCGACCCCACCTTCTTCCGGATCTCGCCGCGTGAGGCGCTGGCGATGGACCCGCAGCAGCGGCTGCTGCTCGAAGCGTCCTGGGAGGCGTTCGAGCGGGCCGGGATCGACCCGGAGTCGGTGCACGGCAGCAAGACCGGTGTGTTCGCGGGCCTGATGAACAACACCGACTACACGCCGTCTCCCGCGCAGGAGGGCATCCCCGAGGGCCTGGAGGGCTTCCTGGGCACGGGCGGCTCCGGCAGCGTCGCCTCCGGCCGCGTCTCCTACACCCTGGGTCTCGAAGGGCCCGCCGTGACCGTGGACACGGCGTGCTCGTCGTCCCTCGTGACACTGCACCTGGCCGCCCAGGCGCTGCGCAACGGCGACTGCACGCTCGCCCTGGCCGGTGGCGCCACCGTGATGGCGACTCCCGGTACGTACTTGGAGTTCTCACGCCAGCGGGGCCTCGCTCTCGACGGCCGCTGCAAGGCCTTCGCCGACGCGGCCGACGGGACGGGCTTCTCCGAGGGCGTCGGCATGCTGCTCCTGGAACGGCTCTCGGACGCGGAGCGCAACGGCCACAAGGTGCTCGCGGTCGTCCGCGGCTCGGCCGTCAACCAGGACGGCGCGAGCAGCGGCCTGACCGCCCCCAACGGCCCGTCCCAGCAGCGCGTCATCCGCCAGGCCCTCGCCAACGCCGGTCTGTCGACGGCCGATGTGGACGTCGTCGAGGCCCACGGCACGGGTACGCGGCTGGGTGACCCGATCGAGGCCCAGGCGCTGCTGGCCACCTACGGCAAGGAGCGTTCCGCGGAGCAGCCCCTGTGGCTGGGGTCGTTCAAGTCGAACGTCGGTCACACGCAGGCGGCGGCCGGTGTCGCGGGCATCATCAAGATGGTCCTCGCGCTGCGCGCCGGTGTCATGCCGAAGACCCTGCACGTGGACGCCCCTTCCTCGAAAATCGACTGGACCGCGGGCGCGGTGTCGCTGCTGACCGAGGCACGGGAGTGGCCGGAGACCGGGCGGCCCCGGCGGGCCGCGGTGTCGTCGTTCGGCGTCAGTGGCACGAACGCCCATGTGGTGCTGGAGCAGGCGCCGACCGCCGAGGCGGAGCCGCCTTCCGAGGCGCCGGTCGTCGGTGGGGTTGTGCCGTGGGTGCTCTCCGGTAAGACGGAGGCGGCGCTGCGGGCGCAGGCCGAGCGGCTGTACTCGTTCATGCGGGAGAACTCTGAGCTGCGTGCGGCGGATGTGGGGTACTCCCTTGCTGTGACGCGGGCTCGGTTCGAGCACCGGGCCGTCGTCACCGGCTCTGACGTGGATGAACTCCTTGCGGGTGTGCAGGCGTTGGCTGCGGGCGAGCCGTCCGGGGCCGTGACCTCGGGGAGCGTGCGGCGCGGCAAGCTGGCGTTCTTGTTCACTGGGCAGGGGAGCCAGCGGGCCGGAATGGGCCGCGAGCTGTATGACACGTATCCGGTGTTCGCCGCTGCCTTCGATGAAGTGTGTGCGCACTTCGATGGGCAGCTTGAGCGTTCGCTGAAGGATGTTGTCTTCGGTACGGACGAGACGGACGCTGGTCTGATCGACCAGACCGTCTACACGCAGGCCGCGCTCTTCGCGATCGAGGTTGCGCTCTTCCGGCTCGTCGAGGCGTGGGGGCTGACCCCTGACTTCCTCGTCGGACACTCGGTGGGTGAGCTGGCTGCCGCCCATGTGGCTGGTGTCTTCGCTCTGGAAGACGCGGTGAAGCTCGTCGCCGCGCGCGGGCGGCTTATGCAGGCACTGCCCGCTGGCGGGGCCATGGCCGCCATCCAGGCCACGGAGGCGGAGATCCTCCCGCGTCTGGAAGGCCGCGAGCACGAGATTGCCATCGCCGCGATCAACGGGCCTACGTCCGTGGTGATCTCCGGTGATGAGGCAGCCGTAGTCGAGGTGCTGGAACACTGGCGCGAACAGGGCCGCAAGGTCCACCAGCTCCGCGTCAGCCACGCCTTCCACTCCCCCCGCATGGAACCCATGCTGGACGAATTCCGCACCATC
>NZ_JODF01000120.1:0-3326 GCF_000717945.1 Streptomyces sp. NRRL S-920 | reverse complement strand
AGTGGCCCGCCATCTCGTCACCGAACACGGCGTACGCAACCTGCTGCTCACCAGCCGCCGAGGACTCGACGCCGAAGGCGCCCCGCAGCTCGCCACCGAACTGGCCGAACTCGGCGCCCACACCGTGGAGATCGCCGCCTGCGACGCCGCCGACCGCGACGCGCTGGAGGCCCTGCTCCACTCGATCGACGACACCCGCCCCCTCACCGCCGTCATCCACACCGCCGGCGTCCTGGACGACGGAGTCATCAACTCCCTCACCCCCGAACGCCTCGACGCGGTCCTGCGCCCCAAGGCGGACGCCGCCCTCAACCTCCACGAACTGACCGTCGGCGCGGACCTGTCCGCCTTCGTTCTCTTCTCCTCGGTCGCCGGCGTCATGGGCAGCCCGGGTCAGGGCAACTACGCCGCCGCCAACACGTTCCTCGACGCCCTCGCCCACCACCGCCACGCACTCGGTCTCCCCGCGACCTCACTCGCGTGGGGCGCCTGGGAGCAGGCGGGCGGCATGACCGCCGACCTCGGCGACACCAACGCCAACCGCATCAACCGCGGCGGCATGACCGGCCTCACCCACGCCGAGGGCCTGCGTCTCCTCGACACCGTGTGGACCGCCGAGCAGGCCCTGCTCGTGCCCATGCACATGGACCTGGCCGCCGTGCGCGCCCAGGCCACCTCGACGGGCGTACCGCCCCTCATGCGCGGACTCGTCCGCACCTCCACCCGCCGCACCGCCAACGCGGCGACCGTCGAGACCGGCGCCCTGGCGCAGCGCCTCGCCGGCCTCTCCTCCGAAGAGCGGCACACGCTGCTCCTCGACCTGGTCCGTACGAACGTCGCCCACGTCCTGGGTTACGAGGACGCCGCCACCGTCGAACCGGCGCGCGCCTTCAAGGAGTTGGGCTTCGACTCGCTCACCGCGGTCGAGCTGCGGAACCAGCTCAACACCGCGACCGGGCTCCGCCTCCCCGCCACCCTCGTCTTCGACTACCCGAACGCGACGGCTGTCGCCGAGTACCTCATCGCCGAGGTCATGGGCACCCAGCCCGAGGCGACCGCTGCCGTGGTGGTCCGCGACAGCTCCGACGACGACCCGATCGCGATCGTCGGTATGGCCTGCCGCTACCCGGGCGGGATCACCACGCCCGAGGAGATGTGGCGGTTCCTGCTCGACGGCGGCGACGGCATCACCCCCTTCCCGACCGACCGGGGCTGGGACCTGGACGGGCTCTTCGACGGCGACACGGAGCGGTCCTCGTCGGAGTACGCGCTGGAGGGCGGCTTCCTGCACCGGGCCGCCGACTTCGACCCGACCTTCTTCGGGATCTCGCCGCGCGAGGCGCTGGCGATGGACCCGCAGCAGCGCCTGCTCCTTGAGGTCTCCTGGGAGGCGCTGGAGCGCGCGGGCATCGACCCGGCCTCCGTACGCGGCAGCTCGACCGGTGTCTTCGCCGGCGTGATGTACCACAACTACGCCTCCCGGCTCACCGAGGTGCCGGACGAGGTGGCGGGCTTCCTCGGGAACGGCAGTGCGAGCAGCATCGCGTCCGGCCGTGTCTCGTACACGTTCGGGTTCGAGGGCCCGGCCGTCACCGTGGACACCGCGTGCTCGTCCTCGCTCGTCGCCCTGCAAATGGCGACGCAGTCGCTCCAGCGTGGTGACTGCTCCATGGCGCTTGTCGGCGGTGTGACGGTCATGCCGACGCCGGATACGTTCGCCAGCTTCGCTCTTCAGCGTGGCCTCGCCCTGAACGGCCGTTGCAAGCCGTTCGCGGGTGCCGCCGACGGCACCGGCTGGTCCGAGGGCGTCGGCATGCTCCTCGTCGAACGCCTCTCCGACGCCAAGCGCAACGGCCACCAAGTCCTCGCGGTCGTCCGAGGCTCCGCCGTCAACCAGGACGGCGCCTCGAACGGCCTCACCGCCCCCAACGGCCCGTCTCAGCAGCGTGTCATCCGCCAGGCCCTGGCCTCCGCAGGCCTGACGCCCGGTGACGTGGACGTCGTCGAGGCGCACGGCACGGGCACGCGGCTCGGCGACCCGATCGAGGCGCAGGCGCTTCTGGCCACGTACGGTCAGGACCGCGAGGGCTCCGAGCCGCTGTGGCTCGGCTCCATCAAGTCCAACCTCGGCCACACCCAGGCCGCAGCCGGCGTCGCCGGAATCATCAAGATGGTCATGGCGCTGCGCAACGGCGTCATGCCCAAGACCCTCCACGTCGACGAGCCCTCCCCGCACGTCGACTGGTCGACGGGTGACGTCTCCCTGCTGACCGAGGCACGGGAGTGGCCCGAGACCGGGCGCCCGCGCCGAGCCGCCGTCTCCTCCTTCGGCATCAGCGGCACCAACGCCCACGTGATTCTGGAGCAGGCGCCGACCGTCGACGCCGAGGCGATCCCCGAGGCTCCTGTTGCTGGTGGGGTCGTGCCGTGGGTGCTCTCCGGTAAGACGGAGGACGCGCTGCGGGACCAGGCCGAGCGACTGTACGCCTTCCTACGGGACAACTCCGAGCTGCGTCCGGCCGATGTGGGCTACTCCCTCGCCGTCACCCGGGCCCGGTTCGAGCACCGGGCCGTCATCACCGGCTCCGACCTGGATGAACTCCTGGCAGGTACCGCCGCGTTGGCGGCCGGGGATGTGTCGGGTGCGGTCACCTCGGGCAGCAAGAACAGCGGGCGGGTCGCGTTCCTGTTCACCGGGCAGGGCAGCCAGCGGGCCGGAATGGGCCGTGAGCTGTATGACACGTATCCGGTGTTCGCTGCTGCCTTTGACGAGGTGTGCGCGCACTTTGACGGGCACCTTGAGCGTTCGCTGAAGGATGTTGTCTTCGGCACGGACGAGACCGACGCCGGTCTGATCGACCAGACCGTCTACACGCAGGCCGCACTCTTCGCGATCGAGGTTGCGCTCTTCCGGCTCGTCGAGGCGTGGGGGCTGACCCCCGACTTCCTCGTCGGACACTCCGTCGGTGAACTGGCCGCCGCGCACGTCTCCGGGGTCTTCACCCTCGACGACGCGACCAAGCTCGTCGCCGCGCGTGGACGTCTCATGCAGGCGCTCCCGGCTGGTGGTGCCATGGCCGCGATCCAGGCCACGGAGGCGGAGATCCTTCCGGTTCTGGAAGGCCGCGAGTCCGAGATCGCCATCGCCGCCATCAACGGGCCCACGTCCGTGGTGATCTCCGGCGATGAGACCGCCGTAGTCGAGGTGCTGGAGCACTGGCGGGAGAAGGGCCGCAAGGTCCACCAGCTCCGCGTCAGCCACGCCTTCCACTCCCCCCGCATGGAACCCATGCTGGACGAATTCCGCACCATCGCCTCCGGACTTA
>NZ_JODF01000119.1:0-3766 GCF_000717945.1 Streptomyces sp. NRRL S-920 | reverse complement strand
GGTTTGTTAACTGCACTTTCTCGGACTCGTTGAGCGAGACGACATTCGTCTGCTCAAGGAGGCCCGCGTGACGGGAAGCCTGCATCACCAGCTGATCGAGGGACGGATCGACGTTCCTCGGATCGGCTCAGTGATCCAGATGGAGACTCAGCACCCGCCGTACATGGTGGTGGATGAGGCTGGGAAGCACCTCGAACCTGTAGTGCCGTACCTGCGGGATCTGTCGCTCAGCGACAACAGCCCCTTGACCGGCAGAAGTTACGCGTACGACCTGCTGCGGTGGTTCCGCCTCTTGTGGTTTCTCGGAGTTCCGTGGGAGAAGGCGGTGGAAGCGGAGGTAGCCGCCATAGTGGGATGGCTGCGCACGGCCGCGAATCCTCAACGGCGCCGGAGCAGGCCTTCTTCGCCCCCGCCGGGCTCGGTCAACCCGCGCACCGGCAAGCGGTACCTTCAGGTCGGCTATCAGCCCACGACGATCAACCATGCGCTGTCGGTCGTCAGCAGTTTCTACGAGTTCCACCAGGAACGCGGCCGCGGACCAGTTCTCAACCCGGTGCCGAAGTCCTCGGCCCGAAGGCAGGCCCTCACCCATAAGAGCCCGGATGAGCCGGTGCGGCCCTTCCGTCGCGCCCGCCTGCGGCAGCGGGTGCCGAAGGGTGACCCGCGGGCGATCCCGGATGCGATGTGGGACGAGTTCTTCGCGGTGATGAACCACGACCGCGATCGGGCCGCTGTCCTGCTTTATGTGGCCAGCGGGGCCCGCGCCGCAGAGCTGCTGGGCGTCACCCCGGCGGATATCGACTGGCAAGGGCAGATCGTCTACGTCGTCTCCAAGGGCACCAAGTTGCGCGAACCGATCCCCGCCAGCCCGCAAGCCCTGGTGGTACTCGCGGCCTATCTCGACTGGGCCGGACTGCCTCCGGCCCACGAGCCGGTGTTCCGGACCCGCCGCGGTCCGGAGAAGCCGCTCAGCTACTGGGCGATGCGCCGCGTCATCCAACGAGCCAACGACAAGCTGAAGACCAACTGGTCATTGCACGACCTAAGGCACACGGCGGCCGAGCGCATGGCCAACGATCCGCACCTGACGCTGGTCGAAGTGCGGGCCGTCCTCCGCCACAGCGACCTTGCCACCACCGGCCGCTACCTGCGGGCCCGTGTCGAGGACCTCTTCGATGCCCTCCAGGCCCACTACAACCGCCCGCGCGTCCAGCCGAGCATCGCACCGGGTTACGACCCAGAAGACTTCAAGGTGGTGTTCGGTGGCTGACACCACGATCACTCAGGACACCTACACCAGCCGCAACCGGCGCACGAACTACCGCGAGGAGCCGTTCATCCCGGCCCCCGCCTCCCGCTTCGACACCTCGGTCAAGGCCGCCCCGGCGCCTCCGCCCGCGACCCACCCAGGGCCGTTCGGTGATCTGTCCCGGGCGCCGATCACGGAGATCTGCCGGTTGGTGCGGCGGGACGTCCGGCCGTCGAACTGCGGCCGCCATCTGCGCGGGCTGGAGCGTCTGCTCGGGCACCTCAAAGAGCATCCCGGCGACACCTGGCAGCAGCGGTGGCAGGCTGCCGGCTTCGATGCCGATCAAGCCCCGTCCGTCGTCGTGCTGGCCCGCGAGGGAGACCCCTACGACCGGTCCTATCTGATCTCCGCGCTGAAGTGGATGTTCTGCCTGCGCGTCATCCAGCCGTCCGTCGCGGGTTTGCGAGCCAACAGGTTCCAGGACTACCCGGGCACTTTCCGCAAGATCAACAATGATCGTCATCTGGACGAGTTCTTCAAGACGGTCGAGGCGACCAAGCACTTCCGGGACGTCCACAAGAGCAAGGCGAAGTTCGACGCCGTTGCGGCGCTGACCACGCAGGGCATCTCCCTGAAGGAGCTGACTCCCTCGGCCCTTCTGCACTACTCGGTCGAGTGCCGGCGTTTGGGAGTCGTCCCCAGCTCCACCGGACGCACCGGCCGGTTCGCCGCTCTCGGGACCTGGCAGGTGCTGCACGCCATGGAGCACTTCCCGCCAGGGACGCCTCCAACGTTGCGCGCGTTCATCTACACCGGCCAGCGCACCGTCACCCAGCTCGTCGACCGCTATTCGATCAGCCACCGAGGCGTCCGCCAGCTCCTGATCGACTACCTCACCCGGCGTCAGGCGGAGATGGACTACGTCTCGCTCGAAGGGTTGTCCCGCCGCCTGGCGAGCCAGTTCTGGGCGAAGATCGAGAAGATCAACCCAGGCCAGCAAGACCTCGTGATCAGCCCGGACCATTACGACCAATGGCGGGCCGAGATCCAGGTCTGGGACAGGCACCCCACGAGGCAGCGCAAGGACATCTCCAGCATCCTTCTCGCTGTCCGCGCGTTCTACATGGATCTGCACAGCTGGTCGATCGGGGAGCCTGAGCAGTGGGCTCAGTGGGTGGCTCCCTGCCCGGTCCGACGCAGAGACCTGAAGGGATTCGGGAAGCGCAAGCGCGAAGTCAACCAGCGAATGGCCGAGCGCGTTCGGGCTCGCCAGCCCCTGTTACCGGCGTTGTCCGCTCACATCGAGTCCCGCCACGAATACCTCGTCGGCCTCCTGGAGGAAGCCCGGCAGGTGGCACTCGGAGAGCCCTTCACCTATCAGGGCAGCACCTATCACCGCTCGAACTCCTGGCGAGACCGCCAGCGCGAGCGCAAAGAGGAGAACCCGCCGGTCAGGGTCATCGACCCGGCCGGCGAGACGATCGACGTGACCGCCGCTGAGGAGACCGCCTTCTGGGAATGGGCCCAGGTCGAGGTCATGCGGCACAGCGGCATCCGCGTTGAGGAACTCGTCGAGCTCACCCACCTCAGCATCCGCCAATACCAACGGCCCAACGGAGAGGTCATCGCCCTCCTGGTCGTGGCGCCCTCCAAGAGCGAACGCGAACGCGTCATCCCGATGTCCGCCGACCTCTTTCATGCCATCGCCCAGATCATCCGCCGACACACCGCAGACGGACAGACCATCCGCCTCCTCAGCCGCTATGACCCTTACGAAAAGACCTGGTCAGAACCCATGCCGTTCCTCTTTCAGAGGCAAATGGGCACCCTCCACGGGGTGATGGCACCCACCACTGTGCTGCACATGCTCGCCCGCAGTTGCGAGGAGTTGGCCGATGCCAACCCTGCCTTCGAGGACCTCACCTTCACGCCCCACGACTTCCGACGGTTGTTCGCGACCGACATCATCAACGGCGGCCTCCCCATTCACATCGGCGCGGCCCTGCTCGGCCATCTCAGCCTGCAAACGCTCCAGGGCTACGTGGCGGTCTTCGCCGAGGACGTGGTCGCCCACTACCAGAAATTCCTCAACCACCGTCGGAGCCTGCGGCCCGCGGAGGAGTACGTCGAAGTCACCCCCGAGGAGTGGGCCGACTTCGAGGAGCACTTCGACAAGCGCAAGGTCGAGCTCGGCAACTGCGCTCGGCCCTACGGAACCCCCTGCACACACGAGCACGCCTGCATCCGCTGCCCGATGCTCCAGGTCAACCCGAAGATGCTGCCCCGTCTCGCCGAGATCGAGAAGGACCTCCTCATGCGCCGCAAGCGCGCAGAAGAGGAGCAGTGGTTCGGCGAAGTCGAAGGCATCGACGTCACCTTGACCTTCCTCCGAGCCAAGCAAGCCGAAGCTGCCCGGCTCCTTCAAAGGCCCGTCATCGACCTCCCCCTGCCCACACCTCGCTCCGAGGAGAACGAATGATCAACACCGACTCCCAATCGAGTGAAGTGCAGAGAAGG
>NZ_JODF01000118.1:0-4116 GCF_000717945.1 Streptomyces sp. NRRL S-920 | reverse complement strand
CCTGGACGGCGGCGACCCGCTGCGCCAGGGTCAGGGCGGCGTCCCGGCCCGGGTGGTCGACGGCGTGGGGAGCGGACGCCGTCTCGCCCTCGGGGTCGCGGTGATCGGCGGGTGCGGAGACGGCCGAGGCCGTCGCCTCGGTGACGGCGGTGTCGGCTCGGATGCGGGCGTCGCGGATCGCGTTCTGCACGGCAAGGCTGGCGACCCGGGCACCCTCGTTAGCGGCTGGACTCCCGCGGCGGCGTGCCTTCGGCGGGAGCGATCCACCACCGGTGCGGCACCGGGAAGTCGGCGGTATAGGTCATCCGGTCCGCCGCCGGCGCTTCCCGGCCGGGCTTCGTGACGGTGTGGCGGCGGGAGCACCGCAGCAGGGCCCGGTGGGCGATGTAGTCGTCCAGGCCGCGGGTGAACTCGCGGCCGCGCAGCGTCTCCAGCAGATGCCGGCGCGCTTCGGCCAGGATGTGGCGCCAGGCAAACTTCTCGCGCACGGTGAAGACGACCGCGGCGACGTCGACGGCGGCCAGCGCCACGTCCACGGTGGGATTCACCCGCGCCCGGATCGCCGCTCCGGCTGACCGGCACCTGTCCAGGAGGCCGTCGATGAGCTGCTGGCCGAAGCGGAGGATCGCGGAGGCGCGCCACCACGCGAGCAGCTGCGCGAGCGGCTTTGGCTTCTTCTTCGCGGGCCGGGTCTCCTGCGCCGCCCACCAGCCCAGTTGGTGACGGCCGCGCTCGCCTGGCAGGTGGTCGTGGTTCTTCACGTACTGGTCGGTGAGCACCTCCAGGGCGTCCTCGATGCGCTGGCGGCGTGACGCCGACCAGTTGCTGAGGTCCTCGGGCACTGCGGCGATTTCCATGACCGGACGCAGGCCGGGCGTGACTTCGCGCGGTACGGTCGCCAGCCCCAGGGTTTCGCACACCTCGGTCGTCATCGCCAGGGTGTAGAGCGTCCCGGCGGCCACCACGTTCTGGTAGGGACGGTAGGTGTCCAGAGCTCCCCAGACCGGTTCGCCGTTGGCGCCCAGGCGCCGAACGCGGTTGAAAATCAGGCAGTGTTCGTGCGGGAGCGGCAGTCCGTCGCGGTTGTCGATGTGCCGGAAGGCGGCGACCACGAGCGCGGGTGTTTTCGCGCGGCCGCGGCCGGACGCCCACCGAGTCTCGGCAACTTCATCCTCCAGCCAGCGCAGCGCCGTGGCGACGGCCCGCTCGTGGGCCCGCTGGATGACCCGGCGCACGGTGGCATCACCCAGTGCCCACAGCACGACCAGTGACGCCTGCGGCCGGAAGGTGAAGTCCATGCCGAGCAGCGGCGTCTGCTTGCGCGCCTCGATCTCCTCGATCGGCTGCCCCAGCACCGTCAGTCGGCGTGCCGTGGCTGCGTCGACGCCGTCGTCCAGGAGGCCGCGCTCGATGCGGTCGGCGTCCGGGTGCCGGCCCTCGCCGAACAGCAGCTCCAGCTGACGCTCGGACACCTGGCCTCCCTCGGTGAGCCCCAGCGCGCACAGACCGCGCCCGAGCCACCGTCCCGGTGGCAGCCCGGCCAGCTCCTGGGCGTCCTTCAACGACTGCCCGACCGGGCGGCGGCCGTCGCCGAACGCGACTCCGCGTAGGTAGTACCGCCGCGCGTTACGCCTCTGGATCTTCGCGACACTCGGCATCGCCACAGCACACACCGGCTCTGACCTGCGAAAAAGCGCGATCCCGTGCGGCGGGAGGGTTCACCAGCACTTCACGGCCGATCCCGCCCGGCGGGCGTTCGCAGCGCCACCGTGCCCGCCCGGCGGACACCACCAGGGCCATGTAAATGCTGCGCGGCACCCCCGCCACACACGCCTCACAAGCACCGGAAACCGTCAACAGGCGACTTCAACGCCAACCAGTGCACATCTACGTACCGCTCCCCCACCCAGCGGCCCAAGACGCCGCCCCCTGCACCACGTCACCCACTCTCCGCCCCCGGCAACGCCGGGGGCATCTTGCTGCCTGGAGGACCGACGTGCCGACCTACGAGACCCTGCCGCGCTTCGCCGCCGACCTGGACCGCCTCACCCCCAGAACAGCGCCACCGTTTCCGCAAGACCGTGGCGGCCTTCGTCGAGGACCTGCGCACCGGAGGCCGCTTCCGCGCCGGCCTCCGCGTCAAGCGCGTCCAACGAGCGTCCGGCATCTACGAACTCACCTGGTCCATGGGCACCGGCCCCGCAGGACGCGCCACATGGGAGTACGGACCCGAGCACCGTCCCGGCACCCCCCACGTCATCTGGCGCCGCATCGGCACCCACGACATCCTCACCGGCCCCTGAACGAAAGACCCGGCCCCTCTGGAGCACGGCCGACTGGTCTGGGTTCTCCGTGACCCGACAACCTGGCAGGGCGGGCACAGCCTGCCCAGCCGACGCGACTCGTACATGCGTGCCACTGTTCGTAAGCTGGCGGTGGCCCCTGACACTGTGCTGCCTCCAGAAACAGGACCCAGATCATGACGACCTCGGCACCCGCCGTATCCGAGCCGGGCCCGTCCGCGCTGGCCTGCCCCGGTGAACAGGTCGGCCCGTGCGCCATGTGCCGTCGACAAGACACACAAGTACGGGCGCGGCGGCGCGCCGTTGTGCCAGTGGTGCGCGGCGCCCGTGCGGGAGCAGTGTGGCCCGAACGTGCGCTTCGTCAGCACATGCGCATAACCGCCTGCCGGTGATGGAGAGAGTCAGGCGCCGCGCTTCTTGGCCGCCAGGCTTCGTAGCTTGGGCTTTCTTCGTCGTCTTCTTGACTGCAGGTCAGTTTCCGTGCGGATCTTCCGCGTCGTGGAGGCGGATATCAAGGTCGCCTGCCCAGGCCAGGGCTCACGCTCGTAGCTCTGCTACCTGCTCAGGGCTCAGGCCGTAGGCGGCGAAGCCCGGCGCTCGATCAGAGGCCCGTACACGCACAGCGTGTACGGGCCTCCTCGCGTTTGGAAGTCCTCGCGCCTTCGGCAAGTTGGTGACCGTGCTGCGTCGCAAGAATGCCGACTCTCTGGGCCGGGCCAGCCGTGGGAGCTGTCGTTGGAGGGCCGGGTGCTGCTGCCACGTACTGACGCACAACCTTGACGAACCCGCTGATCCTGCGCGGCTGCCGCCCGAGAGGCGATGAAGTGCAGCACGCGATTCACGGCATCGCCCGCCTGCACAACCGTGCCCTCACCGGATAGCCCACCCCATGCAGGGGCCCAGGGTTGCGGACGGGCCAACCTGGCCCGAACGGCGTCGCACGGCGACGGTCAATAGAGTTCGCACTCCCAGGGCTCGATTTCCGGCTCCCCGGGAGGCAGCTTCCCGGTGCAGTAGCTGTAGAGATAGGTTGCAGCCCGGCGCTCCGCGTACTTCTCATTGACCGGTTCGCCCTGCTCGTCCAGTTTGAGGACGTTGGCGAAGATCGCGACGCAGATCTCCATCTGGGAGGGCGACTCGCGCAGCTCTTCCCAGTAATCGATCCCGTCCAGCATCGGATGGCCCACCGACCCGCGAGCAATCCATCCGGCGAAGCGTCGCAGGGCGCCCGAAGCGCCGTGACTGAGATGCGAAGACATACCAAGGAATCTAGTCCGAGTCTTTGCGGAGTGATCCTTGACCCCTACCTTTGGGGGCGCCGAGGTCCTGGGGAGTGGCGCGGATGGTTCCGGTACAGCTTTTAAAGGCTCTAACAAAAGCTGCTGATCATGAGACTCTAGGCCTGCTGTCTCGTAGGTCTGGGTATGGGAAACCGTGAGTCGCGGCCGTGGATCGTGTCAGACGAACTGTGGGCGCTGGTCGAGCCGTTGCTGCCGAAGCCGGGTCCTAAGCTGGTCGAGGGCAGACCGCGGGTGCCGGACCGGCAGGCTCTGTGCGGGATCCTGTTCGTTCTGCACACCGGCATCCAGTGGGAGTATCTGCCCCAGGAGCTCGGCTTCGGCTCGGGCATGACCTGCTGGCGGCGCCTTGCGGCCTGGAACGAGGCCGGCGTCTGGGACCAGCTCCACCAGTTGCTGCTGAACGAGCTGCGGTCGAAGAACCAGCTGGACTGGGAGCGAGCGGTGATCGACTCCTCGCACGTGCGGGCCGCCCGACGGGGCCCAAAAGCGGGCCCAGCCCAGTCGACCGCGCA
>NZ_JODF01000117.1:0-9181 GCF_000717945.1 Streptomyces sp. NRRL S-920 | reverse complement strand
CAAGCACCCGGAACAAACCAGCCGTCACATGCAACGCCGTAACACCCTCCGCCACCGCCTCCCGCACCCGCCCCGCATCCACCACACCAGGCCCCGCCACCACCACCCGACCACCCACCACCAACGGCACCCACACCTCGAACAACGACACATCGAAAGCATGCGGCGCATGCATCAACACGGCGTCACCCGCGTCCACCGACCAGCCCCGGCCGCCGACCAGACCCGCGACGCTTCCGTGCGGTACCGCCACACCCTTCGGCACCCCCGTCGACCCGGACGTATACATCACATACGCCAAGTCCTCCGCACCCACGGGGCTCCGTGTCTCCCTGGGCCGGCAGCGGGCGATCGCCGCCGCCACCTCGGTGTCATCCACGACCACCGGCCGGACCGCCATGTCCTCCGGCAGGACTTCGCGCGTCGCTCCGGTGCACACCACCGCCGCCGGGTCCGAATCCGCGAGCAGCAGCGCCACCCGCTCGGGCGGGTACTCCGGGTCCACCGGGACGTAGGCAGCGCCCGCCTCCCACACCCCCAGCAGCGTCACAAGAAGATCGGCCGACCGCTCCATCACCACCGCGACCCGATCACCCCGGCCCACACCCAGGCCCGCCAAATGCCCGGCCAGGCGACCCGCCTCGTTGCTCAACTCCTCATACGACACGACGCGTCCGCCATCGATTACCGCTGGCGCATTCGGAGCGCGCTCCACCTGACGGGCAAACAGTTCCTGCACCGACACACCCGGCACGGGCGCCCGCGTCGCGTTCCAGGCGTCGACCACCAACCCGCGCTCCACCACACCCGCGACATCCACCCGCCCCACCAACACCGACGGATCCGCCACCAGTTGTTCAAGCACCCGCACCAGGCGTTCGCCGAGTTCGCGGATGGCTTGCTGGTCGAACAGGTCGGGGTAGTACGTGAAGCGGACGTTCAGGTGGTCGGCCAGCAGGATGCCGAGGGTCAGTGGGTAGTTGGTCGCCTGTTCGCCCGGTGAGACGGTGAAGGCGGGGGTGTCGGGGGCGGTCGGCTCGGCGGGTGGGGTGGGGTGTGCCATGAGCGCCGCCTGGCGTTCCTGGAGCCGCGCCAGCATCTCGGCGACCGGCTGCCCGCCGTCGAGCGGCACGCGTACCGGCAAGGTGTTGATGAGCAGGCCCACCATCGACTCGACGCCCGGCAGTTCCGCGGGGCGGCCCGCCACGGTCGCGCCGAACACCACGTCCGTACGCCCGGTGAGTCGCGCTAGGACCAGGGCCCACGCGCCCTGCACGATCGTGTTCACGGTCAGGCCCTGGGCGCGGGCCGTCTGCGCCAGGGCCCGCGTGGTGTCCTGCGGGAGGCGTACCAGGTGCTCGTCGGGCAGGACCGGCGTGCTGCCCGCGTCGGCCGGGGCGACGAGGGTCGGCTCGTCGGACCCGGCCAGCTCCGCCCGCCACGCCGACCGTGCCGACTCCTTGTCCTGTTGGCCGAGCCAGACCAGGTAATCCCCGTACGAGGCCGCCCTCTTGAGTGCGGACGCGTCTCCGCCTGCCGCGTAGACCTGGGACAGCTCGGTCAGCAGGACGGGCATCGACCAGCCGTCCATCAGGAGGTGGTGCGAGGTCACGATGAGCCGGTGCCGGTTCTCGTCGAGCCGGATCAGCAGCAGTCGGAGCAGTGGCGGGACCGCCAGGTCCAGTCGTTCCGCCCGTTCTCCCGCGGCCAGTTCCTCGGACCGGGCCGGGCGGTCGGCCGCGGGGTGTGCGGACAGGTCGGCCTCGCGCCAGGGCAACGTCACGTTCCGGGTGATGAGTTGGACCGCCTCGCCCGACTTCCTGCGGTGGAAGCTCGCGCGGAGCGCCGCGTGCCGGTCGAGGAGCGCTTCCCATGAAGCCCGTAACCTGCGGGCATCCAGGGGGCCTTCGATGTCCAGGGTGAACTGCACGGCGTAGACGTCGGGGCCCCGGTCGTCGAAGTCGGCGTGGAACAGCAGGCCCTCCTGGAGGGGGGACAGCGGCCACACTCCCGCCAGGGCGGAGCCGTGGGCGGAACTCGCCGAACGCTGCGCGGCGGCTGAAGACTTCACCGGGACAGGCCCTCCTCAAGGTCGGCTGCTATCGCTTCGAACTGGTCGACCTCGTCCTGTTCGAGGTCGAGGAGGTGGAAGTCGGAAGGGGTGTGACCGCCCGCCGCCGGCTCGTCGGTGTGCGCGGCGAGACCGTCGAGCATCGCCACCCAGGTCCGGCCGAGGCGCTCCACGTCGGTCTCGTCCAGGAGCCGTTCCGGCCAGCTGAGGGTCACGGTCAGCTCGGGCCCTTCCGGGGTGTCCCTGACCACCGCGAGGCCCTCGGCCACGTGCATCGCCGGCAGGTCCGGTTCGGTGGAGCCGCCGATCGCCGCGGCCCCGGCCTGCTGCCAGTCGTCGACGGTGCCCGCCGCCCCGGCGGCGAACCGGCCGAGGTAGTTGAAGCCGATCTGCGCGGTCGGCGCGGCCGCGAGGACCGGGCCCGTGTCGGGGTTGAGCCTGCGGAGCAGTTCGTAGCCGAGGCCGTCGCCGGGCACCGCCCGGACCTGCTCCTTCACGGCCTTCACCAACGTACCCGCCGAGGGCCCGCCCGCCATAGCGTCGTCCAGGTCGGCGCCGGTCACCGCCAGGCGGACCGGGTGCACGCTGGTGAACCAGCCGACGGTACGGGACAGGTCCGCGTCCTCCAGCGGCTCACGGCCGTGGCCCTCGACGTCCACCAGGAGCCCGGCGGCGGTCTCGGGCCGCCAGAGCGCGACCGCGCCCGCCAACGTCGCGAGGAGCACCTCGCGCACGCCGCAGTGGAAGGCTCCCGGGGTGCGGCCCACCAGGGTGGCCGCCTGCTCCGAAGGCAGGGTCCACGAGCGCCGGCGCAGGGTCAGGGCGGTGTCCTGCGTCGGGTCCAACGCCCGTTTGCCCAGCGGGGGTTGGTGGGTGCCGAGCAGCGCGGTCCAGTCGGTCAGCTCGGCTATCCGCCGGTCGTCGCGGGCCTGCGCGGTGAGCAGGTGCGCCCAGCGCCGGAACGACGTACCGACCGGGTCGAGCGCCGGTTCGCGCCCTGCGAGGGCCGCCTCGCACGCCGCCCTGAGGTCCGGGAGCAGCACCCGCCAGGACACTCCGTCCACCACCAAGTGGTGGACGACCAGCACGAGGCGGCCCGTCCGTCCGGGTCCGGCGTCCACCCACACGGCCTGCGCCATGACGCCGCGCGCCGGGTCGAGGCGGCGTGCCGCCTCGTGCGCCGCCCGTCCCGCCACCTCGTCCAGCGTGCCGGGGTCCTCCATCAGCATGTCGGCGCCCACGGGTACATCCGACTCTGGTGCATGCGACTCGGGTGCGTTCGACTCGGGTACGGCCGCCCCGGGTGCGGGTGCTCGAACGCCCCCCGCGTCCACGCGCGCGACGAGGGCCCCGGCGTCCACCGATCCCCGTTCGCCGACGATCAGCTTCGGCTCGCCGGGGACGGTCCGCGCCCGCAGCATGTCGTGCGCGTCCAGCACCGCTCCGAGACCGGCCGCCAGCACGTCGAGGCCGAGGCCCGCGGGCGCGCCGACGGTCGTCCACTGGGCGAAGCGGACACCGGTCGCGCGCTCGCCGAACGCCCGCATCACCGGTGTCCAGGGGACCTCTCCGACGCCGACGTCGGTGACGGCGCGCTCCGCCGTGCCCACCGCCTCGACGACGGCGGCGAGACGCTCGGGCGTCTTCTCCTCGAACACGTGCCGGGGCGTCATGACGAGTCCCGCCCGGCGTGCCCGGGACACCAGCTGCATGGAGCTGATCGAGTCGCCGCCCAGCTCGAAGAAGCCGTCGTCGGCGCCGACCCGTTCGAGCCCGAGCATCTCGGCGAACAGGTCGCACAGGACGCGCTCGGTCTCCGTGCGCGGCTCCCGGCCGAGGACGCGCTCGGCGAAGTCGGGCGCGGGGAGCGCGGCCCGGTCCAGTTTGCCGTTGGCGGTCAGCGGCAGGGCGTCCAGGACCATGACCGCCGTCGGCACCATGTGGTCCGGCAGCAGGTTCGCGGCATGCGCGCGTACGGTCCGCCCGTCCACCGCCCGCGCGTCGGCGGCCACATAGCCGATCAGTCGGCGCTCGCCCGGGCGGTCCTCGCGGATCGTCACCACGGCCTCGCGCACCCCGGGGCAGCCGGACAGGGCGGACTCGATCTCGCCGGGCTCGATCCGGTGGCCGCGGACCTTCATCTGGTCGTCGGCACGCCCCGCGAAGACCAGTTCGCCCTCGCTGGTCCACCGCACCACGTCACCGGTGCGGTACATCCGCTCCCCCGCCCCGAACGGGCTCGCGACGAACCGTTCCGCCGAGAGGCCGGACCGGCCCAGGTAGCCGCGTGCGAGGCCGGCACCGGCGACGTACAGCTCGCCCGGCACGCCCACGGGCACCGGCCGCAGGGACGTGTCCAGCGCGTACACCCGGGTGTTGGCGATGGGGCCCCCGATCGGCGCCGCGCCCTCGCGCTCGCGCCGGACCGCGCTCACCGTGGAGATGATCGTCGCCTCGGTGACGCCGTACTGGTTGTACATGGCGCGGCCCCGCTGCCAGCGGCGGCGTGCCTCCGGTGGCATGGGCTCACCGCCGATGATCAGCAGCCGCAGCTCCGGTACGTCCTCCGCCTCCATGTGCAGCAGGTACGTGGGGGTCGTCGCCAGGTGGGTGACGCGCCGCGCCCGCATCAGACGGGTCAGTTCGTCGCCGGACGCGTCCAGCTTCGAGGGCGCGAGGACGAGCCGCGCGCCCGCGCACAGCGTCGGCCAGACGTCGGCCATGGAGACGTCGAAACTGGGTGAGACGAGTTGCAGGACGCGGCTGTCCTCGTCCAGCGCGTACCGCCGGAGGTTGTCCTCGACGACATTGCGCAGGCCGAGGTGGGAGACGGCGACACCCTTCGGCGTGCCCGTCGAGCCCGAGGTGTAGATCACGTAGGCGGCATTGTCCCCGGCCAGGGGCGCGAGGCGCTCGGTGGGCCGCAGTGGGGCGGTCGGGTACGACGCCACATTCTGGGCGACCGTCGGGTCGTCCAGGACCACGATCCGGGGCGCGGGGCCTGTGCGCGCCACCGTGCCGGACAAGCCCCCCGCGGGTTCCGCCCGGATCGCGCCCCGTGTCGCCTTCGTGCACAGCACCACCGCCGGATCGGAGTCCTCCAGCAGGTGCGTCACCCGGTCCGCCGGGTACTCCGGGTCCACCGGTACGAACACCCCGCCGGCCATGGCGACCGCGACGAGCGCCACCACCAGCGCCACCGACCGCTCGGCCACGACCGCCACCCGGCACTCCGGTCCGACGCCCGCCCCGGTCAGGTACCGCGCGAGCCGCGCCGCCTCGGCCGCCAATTCCCGGTAGGTCAGGGCGTTCTCACCGTGCTCGCCGGATTCGACCGCCACCGCGTGCGGGGAGCGCGCCGCCCGTTCCTCGAAGAGGTCGACGACCGTCGCGGGGGGCACCGGGAGGGCCGTATCGTTCCAGCGCTCCACCACCTGTGCGCGCTCGTCGGCCGTGAGGATGTCCACCTCACTGAGCCGGATGTCCGGGTCGGCGGCGACCTGCTCCAGGACGTGTGCCAGGCGGTCGGCCAGCTTCCGGGCCGTTTCCTCGTCGAACAAGTCGGTGGCGTAGAGGATTTCGCCGTCGAGTCCGGCCGGGGCGCCGAGTGTGTCGCGCCGTTCGACCATGGACACCGCCAGGTCGAACCGGGCCGCGAGGCGGGGCGGTAGCGGTGCCGGGCTCACTCGCGCGCCGGGCAGGTCCCAGGTGGCCTCGGGCACGTTCTGGAGTGCCAGCATCACCTGGAACAGGGGGGTGCGGGAGAGGGACCTGGACGGGTTGAGTTCCTCGACGAGGCGTTCACGAGGCGTTCGAAGGGGACGTCCTGGTGGGCGTAGGCCGCGAGGTCGGTGGCCCGCACCCGCTCCAGCAGCTCCGCGAAGGTCGGATCACCGCTCAGATCCGTACGCAGTACTAGCGTGTTCACGAAGAACCCCGCCAGCTCCTCCAACGCCGCATCACCACGCCCCGCCACCGGCGTGCCCAATGCGATGTCCTCCCCCGCCCCCAACCGGGCCAGCAGCACACCCACCGCCGCATGCACGACCATGAACATCGTCGCCCGCCCCCGCCCCGCCACCTCCACCAACCGCGCATGCGTACCCGCACCCGCCACCACCGGCACCAACCGCCCCTCGAACGACGGCCGCACCCGCCACCACCGGCACCAACCGCCCCTCGAACGACGGCACCACAGGCCGCACACGATCCACCGGCAACACCAACTCCTGCGCCATCCCCTCCAACGCATCCCGCCAGTACGCCAACTGACCGCTGATCACACTCGCCGGATCATCCAGCCCGTCCAGAACCTCCCGCTGCCACAACGCGTAATCCGCGTACTGAACCGGCAACGGCCCCCACCCAGGCACACGCCCCTCACGCCGAGCGTGATGCGCCACCACCGACAACACGAACTCACCCGGACCCACCACCAACAACCAGACCCGCCACGGCACATCCACCCGCAGATCAAAACCCTCACCCAGCTGCCCGGCGAGCACCTCCGCCACCCGCTCCTCGTCGATCGGCGCGATGGTGAAAGGCGGACGGCCCTCCCTCGCCCGCAGAATCCGCTGGTGCGGGACCCCGTCGAGGTCGGGGAAGACGGTGCGCAGGCTCTCGTGGCGGTCCGCCACATCACCGAGCGCCGCCTCCAGGGCGGCCACATCCAGCACGCCCGAAATGCGAAGCGCCAAAGGCACGTTGTACGCGGCGGACGCTCCCGGGACGGACTCCTCCATGCGGTTCAGGAACCACATCCGCTGCTGCGCGAACGACAACGGCACCACGTCCGGCCTCGACCGCCGACCCAACGCGACCCGATCCTCCCCCGCGAGCGCACTCCCGCCCCCGTCCACCAGCCGGGCCAGACCCGCCACGGTCGGCGCGCCGAACAGCTCGCCGATGCCCACCTCCGTCTCCAGCACCGCCCGCACCCGGGAGATCAGCCGCATCGCCAGCAGCGAATCCCCGCCCAGCTCGAAGAAGCCGTCCTCCGCCCCGACCCATTCGAGGCCGAGCACCTCTCCGAACAGGCCGCACAGGATCTCCTCGGTCTGCGTGCGCGGTTCCCGGCCCGAGGCCCGGCGAGTGAAGTCCGGCGCCGGCAGCGCGGCCCGGTCCAGCTTGCCGTTCACCGTGAGCGGCAGCACATCGACGACGAGCAGGGCCGCCGGGACCATGAACTCCGGTAGTCGCGCGGCCACTTGGTCCCGTATCCGCCAGGGGTCGATGTCGTGCCGCTCCTCCGGTACGAGATAGGCGACGAGGCGGCGATCGCCCGGCCGGTCCTCGCGCACCATCGCCACGGCCTGCCGGACCCCGGGCCGCGCGGCCAGCGCCGCCTCGACCTCGCCCAGCTCCACCCGGAAACCACGGATCTTGACCTGATCGTCCGCGCGTCCGGCGAACAGCAGCTGCCCGTCGGCCGTCCAGCGGGCCAGGTCCCCGGTCCGGTACATGCGCCCACTCGCACCGGCCCCGTACGCACCCGCCCTGCCTGCCGTGGCGAAGGGGCAGGCCACGAAGCGCTCCGCCGTCAGGCCCTGCCGCCCCACATAGCCGCGCGCCACGCCCGGCCCCGCGATGTACACCTCACCCACCACGCCCGGCGGCACGGGGTGCAGGGAGCCGTCGAGCACGTACGTCCGCATGTTGGCCAGCGGTCGTCCGATCGGCGGCGGCTCGTCGCTCGCCCCGAGTCCGGCGTCCACCGGCCCGACGGTGGCCATCACGGTCGCCTCGGTGGGTCCGTACGTGTTCCAGACCCGCGCCTTTGGTGTCCACCGGCTCGCCAGGCCCGCGGTCAGCAGCTCCGCGCCGAGGACCCAGTTCCGTACGCCCGGCACGTCCGCCGGGTCCAGCACGCTCAACAGGGACGGCACCACACTCGCCGTACTCACCCCGGCGGCGTCGATCATCCGGGCCAGGGCCGCGGGCTCGGCTCGTTCCCGGCTCGACGCGATGGCGAGGGTGCCGCCCGCGGCCAGCGTCACCGCCACGTCCAGCACCGCCGCGTCGAAACTGAACGACGCGAACTGGAGTACGGCCACGCCCTCGGACACGCCGAGCGCCGGCCGCATGGCCGCCGCGAGGTTCGCCACTCCGTCGTGCGCCACGGCCACGCCCTTGGGGCGGCCCGTCGAGCCTGATGTGTAGATGACGTAGGCGAGTTGGCCGGGCAGGATGGTCGTGGCCAGGGGGGTGGTGGGTGCCGTCGCCAGCTCCGCCGCGGTCCGTGCCTCGTCGAGGAGTACGATCTGCGCCGCCACCGGTACGTCGGCCAGGGTGGCGGCCGTGCCCAGGACCACCCGTGCGCCGCTGTCGGCCACCATGAACGCGAGCCGGTCCGCCGGGTACTCCGGATCCAGCGGGACGAACGCACCGCCCGCCTTCCACACCGCCAACTCGGCGACGACCATGTCGACACCACGTGGCAGACACAGGCCCACCCTGGCCTCACGACCCACGCCCCGACCCGTCAAGTAGTGGGCCAGTTGGTTCGCCCGCGCCTCCAACTCCTCGTACGACAGCACATCCTGGCCACACCGCACCGCCACCATGTCCGGCGAAAGGCTCGCCCGCTCCTCGAACAGCTGCGGCACCAGCGCGTCCGGGGCCGCGAGCGCCGTATCGTTCCAGCGCTCCACCACCTGTGCGCGCTCGTCCGCCGTGAGGATGTCCACCTCACTGAGCCGGATGTCCGGTTCTGCGGCGACCTGCTCCAGGACGCGCACCAGGCGGTCGGCCAGCTTCCGGGCCGTGTCCTTTTCGAACAGGTCGGCGGCCAGCAGCACGTCACCGTCCAACCCGGCCGGTGCGCCCCGCTCGTCGCGCCGCTCGGCGAGCGTCACCGCGAGGTCGAACCGCGCGGCCGGCGCGACCATGGGCAGCGGACACACCTGGGTGCCCCGCAGCTTCCACTGGGGGTCGGGCAGGTTCGGCAGGGCCAGCATCACCTGGAACAGTGGATTGCGGGAGACGGAACGGGAGGGGTTCAGTTCTTCCACGAGGCGTTCGAAGGGGACGTCCTGGTGGGCGTAGGCCGCGAGGTCGGTGGCCCGCACCCGCTCCAGCAGCTCCGCGAAGGTCGGATCACCGCTCAGA
>NZ_JODF01000116.1:0-4971 GCF_000717945.1 Streptomyces sp. NRRL S-920 | reverse complement strand
CGCCCGCACCGTCCACGCCCCCCGCCCCCGGCGAGCCCAAGCCCCACGCCGTCACCCCCTGGCCCGCCGCCCGCGCCCGTGCCGCGCAGGCAGTGCCCCGGGCCGGGGGCGAGCCCGTGGCCGTCCCGCTGGACGAGGCGCTCGGCATGACGTTGGCCGCGCCGCTCACCGCCCTGACCGATCTGCCGTCGTTCGACACCTCCGCGATGGACGGCTGGGCCGTCGCGGGCCCCGGCCCCTGGGTCGTACAGGCGGACGGGATCCTGGCCGGGCACGAGCGCCCGGAGGCACTGGGGGACGGCGAGGCGGTCCGTATCGCCACGGGCGCCCGTATCCCGCGGGACGCCACCGCGGTCCTGCGCAGTGAGCACGGCCGCCTCGACGACAAGGGCAGGCTGCACGCCCTGCGCGAGGTGATGCCGGGCCAGGACATCCGCCCGCGCGGCCAGGAGTGCCGTTCCGGCGACCACCTCCTGCCGTCCGGGGCCCGGATCACGCCCGCCGTACTCGGCCTGGCCGCGGCCGCCGGATACGACACGCTCAGCGCCATCCGCCGGCCGTGCGCCGAAGTCCTCGTACTGGGCGACGAGTTGCTGACCGACGGGCTGCCCCGCGACGGCCTCATCCGGGACGCGCTCGGCCCGATGCTGCCGCCCTGGCTGCGCGCGCTGGGCGCCGAGGTCACCGGGGTGCGGCGGCTGGGCGACGACCCGGAGGCGCTCCACGAGGCCCTGACGACGTCCGCGGCCGACCTGATCGTGACGACGGGTGGTACGGCCGCGGGCCCGGTGGACCACGTCCACCCCACGCTGCGCCGCATCGGTGCCGAACTGCTCGTGGACGGCGTCGCCGTACGCCCCGGGCACCCCATGCTGCTGGCCCGCCTGCGTCCCGGCCGGCACCTCGTCGGCCTGCCGGGCAACCCGCTCGCCGCGATCTCCGGCCTGTTGACGCTGGCCGAGCCCCTGCTACGTACGCTCAACGGACGCGGTTCGGGGCATCCAGGGGGCCCCGCGACAACCACGGCCTACCCCGCGAGCACCCCGCACCCCGTAAGCACCCTGTACCCCGCGAGCACTCCGCACCCCGTAAGCACCGAGCACCCCGAAAACCCCGCCTACACCGCGTACTCCGCACCCGTACGCGATGACGTGCAGGGGCATCCGTACGACACCCGCCTCGTGCCCGTCGCCCTGCGCGGTGAGCACGCCGTGCCGTTGCGCTTCAACGGCCCGGCGATGCTGCGCGGCATCGCCGCGGCCGACGGGCTCGCGGTCGTGCCGCCCGGCGGCGCGCACAAGGGACAGGAGCTGGAAATCCTCGACCTGCCATGGGGCCTGGCCGACAGCGGGGAGTGTTTCACGTGAAACTTCCCGGCCACGACGCCATCGCCCGCCACCCCGAAGAGCACCACACGACCCACCGGATCAAGCTGCCCCAGCGGGTGGTCGAACGGCCCCTGCGCCAGGTCACCCGGCGTCTGGTGATGGCCTTGCTGGTGCTCGCCCTGACGACGTTCATAGTCTGGATCGATCGCGCCGGGTACCACGACAACTCCGACCAGCGCGTCGACTTCCTCGATGCCGCGTACTACGCCACGGTGACGCTCTCCACCACCGGTTACGGCGACATCGTCCCGTACAGCGACAGCGCCCGGCTCACCAACATCCTCCTGATCACGCCGTTGCGCGTGCTCTTTCTGATCATCCTGGTCGGCACGACCCTCGAAGTGCTCACGGAACGGACGCGCGAGGAATGGCGTCTGTCCCGCTGGAGGTCCAACTTGCGTGAACACACTGTCGTCGTCGGCTTCGGGACGAAGGGCCGATCGGCGATCCAGACGGTCTGCGCGACCGGTCTGAAGCCGGAGCAGATCGTGGTGGTCGATCCCAGCGCGAAGGTCATCGACGCGGCCACGGCCGAGGGCTACGCGGGTGTCGTCGGCGACGCGACGCGCAGCGACGTACTGCTCCGCGCGGAGGTGCAGCGGGCCCGGCAGATCATCATCGCGACGCAGCGTGACGATACGGCGGTCCTCGTGGCGCTCACCGCGCGGCAGCTGAACCGCGGGGCGAAGATCGTCGCCGCGGTGCGCGAGGAGGAGAACGCGCCGCTGCTGCGGCAGTCCGGCGCCGACGCGGTCATCACCAGCGCCAGCGCGGCGGGGCGGCTCCTCGGGCTCTCCGTGCTGAGCCCGAGCGCGGGCATGGTCATGGAGGACCTGATCCAGCAGGGCTCCGGGCTCGACCTCGTCGAGCGGCCGGTCATAAAGGCCGAGGTGGGCAAGGGCGTCCGGGATACGGAGGACCTCGTCGTGAGTGTCGTACGAGGGCATCGGGTGCTGGGGTACGACGATCCCGCCGTCGGGAAGCTCCAGTTGACGGACCGGCTGATCACGATCGTCCGCGCCTCGCCCGCGACGGTGATCGCACCTGACACGAAGCCGCTGCCGACGGACTGAACGGACCGAACGGACCGAACGGTCCCACCACGGCGGTGGCAGGCGTCTCTTGCAGGGCGCCCAGTTGGGGGCCGGGAGTAGCCTCGGAATCATGTATGCGATCACGATCCCGGAACCCGGCGGCCCCGAAGCGCTCGTGTGGGCCGAGGTGCCCGATCCCGTGCCCGGCGAGGGCGAGGTGCTGGTCGAGGTGGTGGCCAGCGCCGTGAACCGCGCCGATCTCCTCCAGCGGCAGGGCTTCTACAACCCGCCGCCCGGCGCGTCCCCGTACCCCGGTCTGGAGTGCGCGGGCCGCATCACCGCGCTCGGCCCCGGCGTCTCCGGCTGGGCGGTCGGCGACGAGGTGTGCGCCCTGCTCTCGGGCGGTGGCTACGCCGAGCAGGTGGTCGTCCCCGCCGGACAGCTGCTGCCCGTGCCCGAGGGCGTCGATCTCGTGACGGCGGCCGCGCTGCCCGAGGTGACCTCTACGGTCTGGTCAAACGTCTTCCTCATCGCCCACCTGCGTCCCGGCGAGACGTTGCTCGCGCACGGCGGTTCGAGCGGCATCGGCACCATGGCGATCCAGCTGGCCAAGGCGGTCGGCGCGAAGGTCGCCGTCACGGCGGGCAGCAAGGAGAAGCTGGCGTTCTGCGGGGAGTTGGGGGCGGACATCCTCATCAACTACCGCGAGCAGGACTTCGTCGAGGAGATCGAGCGGGCCACGGGCGGGGCCGGCGCGGACGTCATCCTCGACAACATGGGCGCGAAGTACCTGGACCGGAATGTGCGGTCCCTCGCGGTCAACGGCCGCCTCGCGATCATCGGCATGCAGGGCGGCGTCAAGGGCGAGCTGAACATCGCCACGCTCCTCAACAAGCGCGCCGCCGTCACCGCCACCTCGCTGCGCGCACGTCCCGCCGCCGAGAAGGCGTCGATCGTCGCGGCGGTACGGGAGCATGTCTGGCCGCTGATCGGCGGGGGGCATGTGCGGCCGATCGTCGACCGGGCGGTGCCGATGAGGGACGCGGCGGCGGCGCATCGGGTGCTTGAGGAGAGCGGGCACATCGGGAAGGTGCTTCTTACGCGGTAGCGCTAGCGGTAGCGGTGGCAGGGGCGGTATGCGGAGCGGGTGCGGGGCGGCTGCGGGTCGGACGTGGCTGAGCGCGCAGTTCCCCGCGCCCCCTTGCGGCGCTCCCCTTCGGGCGCGATCAAGGTGCCGGATCTATTACGTCATGTGAGGCTTATCGGTGGCGTAGTGATCCGTCTGATCTTGGGCGTCCCGATGGCGGGAGGTGGCCGGCGCGGTGGCTGTTTCACGGGTGACTCTTCGCGTGGCCCTCGTGGCCGCCCTCCTCACGGCCCTCACCACCCTCGCGGCGTGCGTGCCCGGTCTCCTGGCGTACGCGGCCGAATCCGCGCCCGGCGGGCCCCTCACCACCGTCGACGAGACCCCCCGGGCCGGCAGTCGCCCCGGCGAGGGCCGGGCGCGGCCGGGGCGCCAGGACCCGCACCTCCCCGACCCGCCACCACCGCCGCCACCGCCCACGCCGCCTCCCGCCATCCCCCCGCCCCCGCCGGAACCGTCGCCCGTGACCCAGCACGACGGCGTGTCCGAGGCCACCGGGCCAACGCCCGCCGGAACCTTCCTGACCGGCCTGCGCGTCCTGCCCCTCGGCGGCGGCCTGGTCCTCATCGGCCTCGGTCTCGGCTTCCTCGGTCTGCGTCTGCGGCGCGCCGGTTGAGGGTGGATCACCGCCGTACGGGGGCACCAACGATGTGTGATGTACGGGTGCGAGAGAATGGCGGCATGGAGATGCCGAGGAACGAACGGTCACCGGAGAACCCTCACATCCTGGTCGTGGGCCAGGACGGAATGGCTCTCGGTGGTGGCGGAGACGACGATTCCCGCGAGGTTCCGGTGACGGAGATGGTCGAACAGCCGGCCAAGGTCATGCGCATCGGCAGCATGATCAAGCAGCTTCTCGAGGAGGTGCGGGCGGCTCCTCTCGACGAGGCGAGCCGGGTGCGCCTCAAGGAGATCCACGCCAGCTCGGTCAAGGAGCTGGAGGACGGCCTCGCCCCCGAGCTGGTCGAGGAGCTGGAGCGGCTGTCCCTGCCCTTCACGGAGGAGGCGACGCCGAGCGACGCCGAGCTGCGCATCGCGCAGGCCCAGCTGGTCGGCTGGCTGGAGGGCCTCTTCCACGGGATCCAGACGACACTGTTCGCGCAGCAGATGGCGGCGCGGGCTCAGCTGGAGCAGATGCGCCGTGCGCTGCCGCCCGGCGTGGGCGGCGGCGAGGACGACGACGAGGGCGGCCTCGCGGGCCGTACGGGGGGCCCGTACCTCTAAAGCCCTCATACGACGACGAGGGGCCCGGTACGCGCGATGCGTACCGGGCCCCTCGCCGTGAAGAAGCGAAGAGCGGGGAGGACTAGGGCCTGTCCGGCGGATCATGCCGCGGGCCGCGGGGTCTGGCACGCCGATCTGCCGCGTTGTCGTCGGTTGACAACTCCCCCAAGCTCTCGGCTTC
>NZ_JODF01000115.1:0-5054 GCF_000717945.1 Streptomyces sp. NRRL S-920 | reverse complement strand
CGGGATTATTCCTCCCGACCGTTCCGCTCTCGTGGTGTCATCCCGATTACGGGAGAACATTCACGGAGAGTTTGATCCTGGCTCAGGACGAACGCTGGCGGCGTGCTTAACACATGCAAGTCGAACGATGAACCACTTCGGTGGGGATTAGTGGCGAACGGGTGAGTAACACGTGGGCAATCTGCCCTTCACTCTGGGACAAGCCCTGGAAACGGGGTCTAATACCGGATAACACCTCCACTCTCCTGGGTGGAGGTTAAAAGCTCCGGCGGTGAAGGATGAGCCCGCGGCCTATCAGCTTGTTGGTGAGGTAATGGCTCACCAAGGCGACGACGGGTAGCCGGCCTGAGAGGGCGACCGGCCACACTGGGACTGAGACACGGCCCAGACTCCTACGGGAGGCAGCAGTGGGGAATATTGCACAATGGGCGAAAGCCTGATGCAGCGACGCCGCGTGAGGGATGACGGCCTTCGGGTTGTAAACCTCTTTCAGTAGGGAAGAAGCGAAAGTGACGGTACCTACAGAAGAAGCGCCGGCTAACTACGTGCCAGCAGCCGCGGTAATACGTAGGGCGCAAGCGTTGTCCGGAATTATTGGGCGTAAAGAGCTCGTAGGCGGCTTGTCACGTCGGGTGTGAAAGCCCGGGGCTTAACCCCGGGTCTGCATTCGATACGGGCTAGCTAGAGTGTGGTAGGGGAGATCGGAATTCCTGGTGTAGCGGTGAAATGCGCAGATATCAGGAGGAACACCGGTGGCGAAGGCGGATCTCTGGGCCATTACTGACGCTGAGGAGCGAAAGCGTGGGGAGCGAACAGGATTAGATACCCTGGTAGTCCACGCCGTAAACGGTGGGAACTAGGTGTTGGCGACATTCCACGTCGTCGGTGCCGCAGCTAACGCATTAAGTTCCCCGCCTGGGGAGTACGGCCGCAAGGCTAAAACTCAAAGGAATTGACGGGGGCCCGCACAAGCAGCGGAGCATGTGGCTTAATTCGACGCAACGCGAAGAACCTTACCAAGGCTTGACATACACCGGAAAGCATCAGAGATGGTGCCCCCCTTGTGGTCGGTGTACAGGTGGTGCATGGCTGTCGTCAGCTCGTGTCGTGAGATGTTGGGTTAAGTCCCGCAACGAGCGCAACCCTTGTTCTGTGTTGCCAGCATGCCCTTCGGGGTGATGGGGACTCACAGAAGACCGCCGGGGTCAACTCGGAGGAAGGTGGGGACGACGTCAAGTCATCATGCCCCTTATGTCTTGGGCTGCACACGTGCTACAATGGCAGGTACAATGAGCTGCGATACCGTGAGGTGGAGCGAATCTCAAAAAGCCTGTCTCAGTTCGGATTGGGGTCTGCAACTCGACCCCATGAAGTCGGAGTTGCTAGTAATCGCAGATCAGCATTGCTGCGGTGAATACGTTCCCGGGCCTTGTACACACCGCCCGTCACGTCACGAAAGTCGGTAACACCCGAAGCCGGTGGCCCAACCCCTTGTGGGAGGGAGCTGTCGAAGGTGGGACTGGCGATTGGGACGAAGTCGTAACAAGGTAGCCGTACCGGAAGGTGCGGCTGGATCACCTCCTTTCTAAGGAGCACTTCTTACCAACTCCGGTTGGTCAGAGGCCAGTCCATCAGCGAACGTCTGATGCTGGTTGCTCATGGGTGGAACGTTGACTACTCGGCACACTTGATCGTCTTCTCCTTCCAGTACTGCTCTTCGGAGCGTGGAACGTTGAGGGAAGCGGTAAGGGTGTCGGGCACGCTGTTGGGTATCTGAGGGTACGGCCGGTTTCGGCTGCCTTCAGTGCCGACCCCAGTACACTCACTGGTTTTGCTGGTGGGGTGATGGGTGGTTGGTCGTTGTTTGAGAACTGCACAGTGGACGCGAGCATCTGTGGCCAAGTTTTTAAGGGCGCACGGTGGATGCCTTGGCACCAGGAACCGATGAAGGACGTGGGAGGCCACGATAGTCCCCGGGGAGTCGTCAACCAGGCTTTGATCCGGGGGTTTCCGAATGGGGAAACCCGGCAGTCGTCATGGGCTGTCACCCGCTGCTGAACACATAGGCAGTGTGGAGGGAACGCGGGGAAGTGAAACATCTCAGTACCCGCAGGAAGAGAAAACAACCGTGATTCCGGGAGTAGTGGCGAGCGAAACCGGATGAGGCCAAACCGTATACGTGTGAGACCCGGCAGGGGTTGCGTATGCGGGGTTGTGGGATCTCTCTTTCACAGTCTGCCGGCTGTGAGACGAGTCAGAAACCGTTGATGTAGGCGAAGGACATGCGAAAGGTCCGGCGTAGAGGGTAAGACCCCCGTAGTCGAAACATCAGCGGCTCGTTTGAGAGACACCCAAGTAGCACGGGGCCCGAGAAATCCCGTGTGAATCTGGCGGGACCACCCGTTAAGCCTAAATATTCCCTGGTGACCGATAGCGGATAGTACCGTGAGGGAATGGTGAAAAGTACCGCGGGAGCGGAGTGAAATAGTACCTGAAACCGTGTGCCTACAAGCCGTGGGAGCGTCGGACATCAAGCTTGCTTGGTGTCTCGTGACTGCGTGCCTTTTGAAGAATGAGCCTGCGAGTTTGCGGTGTGTTGCGAGGTTAACCCGTGTGGGGAAGCCGTAGCGAAAGCGAGTCCGAATAGGGCGATTTAGTAGCGCGCTCAAGACCCGAAGCGGAGTGATCTAGCCATGGGCAGGTTGAAGCGGCTGTAAGAGGTCGTGGAGGACCGAACCCACCAGGGTTGAAAACCTGGGGGATGACCTGTGGTTAGGGGTGAAAGGCCAATCAAACTCCGTGATAGCTGGTTCTCCCCGAAATGCATTTAGGTGCAGCGTCGTGTGTTTCTTGCCGGAGGTAGAGCACTGGATAGGCGATGGGCCCTACCGGGTTACTGACCTTAGCCAAACTCCGAATGCCGGTAAGTGAGAGCACGGCAGTGAGACTGTGGGGGATAAGCTCCATGGTCGAGAGGGAAACAGCCCAGAGCATCGACTAAGGCCCCTAAGCGTACGCTAAGTGGGAAAGGATGTGGAGTCGCACAGACAACCAGGAGGTTGGCTTAGAAGCAGCCACCCTTGAAAGAGTGCGTAATAGCTCACTGGTCTAGTGATTCCGCGCCGACAATGTAGCGGGGCTCAAGCGTACCGCCGAAGTCGTGTCATTCCAGCATAGAGGGCCAACGCCTGCTGGGATGGGTAGGGGAGCGTCGTGTGCCGGGTGAAGCTGCGCCGGAAGGCAGTGGTGGACGGTTCACGAGTGAGAATGCAGGCATGAGTAGCGATACATACGTGAGAAACGTGTGCGCCGATTGACTAAGGGTTCCTGGGTCAAGCTGATCTGCCCAGGGTAAGTCGGGACCTAAGGCGAGGCCGACAGGCGTAGTCGATGGATAACCGGTTGATATTCCGGTACCCGCTGTGAAGCGTCAAACATCGAGCCCATTAATGCTAAGGCCGTGAAGCCGTCCTGGAGCCTTCGGGCAAAGGGAAGTGGTGGAGCCGCTGACCCAAGGTGGTAGTAGGTGAGTGATGGGGTGACGCAGGAAGGTAGTCCAGCCCGGGCGGTGGTTGTCCCGGGGTAAGGGTGTAGGCCGTGTGATAGGTAAATCCGTTGCACATTAAGGCTGAGACCTGATGCCGAGCCGATTGTGGTGAAGTGGATGATCCTATGCTGTCGAGAAAAGCCTCTAGCGAGTTTCATGGCGGCCCGTACCCTAAACCGACTCAGGTGGTCAGGTAGAGAATACCGAGGCGTTCGGGTGAACTATGGTTAAGGAACTCGGCAAAATGCCCCCGTAACTTCGGGAGAAGGGGGGCCATCACCGGTGATGAGTCTTGCACTCTGAGCTGGGGGTGGCCGCAGAGACCAGCGAGAAGCGACTGTTTACTAAAAACACAGGTCCGTGCGAAGCCGTAAGGCGATGTATACGGACTGACGCCTGCCCGGTGCTGGAACGTTAAGGGGACCGGTTAGTGCACTTTCGGGTGTGCGAAGCTGAGAACTTAAGCGCCAGTAAACGGCGGTGGTAACTATAACCATCCTAAGGTAGCGAAATTCCTTGTCGGGTAAGTTCCGACCTGCACGAATGGCGTAACGACTTCTCGACTGTCTCAACCATAGGCCCGGTGAAATTGCACTACGAGTAAAGATGCTCGTTTCGCGCAGAAGGACGGAAAGACCCCGGGACCTTTACTACAGTTTGATATTGGTGTTCGGTTCGGCTTGTGTAGGATAGGTGGGAGACTTTGAAGCGGGCACGCCAGTGTTCGTGGAGTCGCCGTTGAAATACCACTCTGGTCGTGCTGGATGTCTAACCTCGGTCCGTGATCCGGATCAGGGACAGTGTCTGATGGGTAGTTTAACTGGGGCGGTTGCCTCCCAAAGAGTAACGGAGGCGCCCAAAGGTTCCCTCAGCCTGGTTGGTAATCAGGTGTTGAGTGTAAGTGCACAAGGGAGCTTGACTGTGAGACCGACGGGTCGAGCAGGGACGAAAGTCGGGACTAGTGATCCGGCGGTGGCTTGTGGAAGCGCCGTCGCTCAACGGATAAAAGGTACCCCGGGGATAACAGGCTGATCTTCCCCAAGAGTCCATATCGACGGGATGGTTTGGCACCTCGATGTCGGCTCGTCGCATCCTGGGGCTGGAGTCGGTCCCAAGGGTTGGGCTGTTCGCCCATTAAAGCGGTACGCGAGCTGGGTTTAGAACGTCGTGAGACAGTTCGGTCCCTATCCTCTGTGCGCGTAGGAATATTGAGAAGGGCTGTCCCTAGTACGAGAGGACCGGGACGGACGAACCTCTGGTGTGCCAGTTGTCCTGCCAAGGGCATGGCTGGTTGGCTACGTTCGGAAAGGATAACCGCTGAAAGCATCTAAGCGGGAAGCCTGCTTCGAGATGAGTATTCCCACCCCCTTTGAGGGGTTAAGGCTCCCAGTAGACGACTGGGTTGATAGGCCAGATCTGGAAGCCCGGTAACGGGTGGAGGTGACTGGTACTAATAGGCCGAGGGCTTGTCCTCAGTTGCTCGCGTCCACTGTGTTGGTTCTGAAAC
>NZ_JODF01000114.1:0-6103 GCF_000717945.1 Streptomyces sp. NRRL S-920 | reverse complement strand
CCGCGCGGCGGCCGGGGTCCGCTGGCGCGGACCAGGCCCTCCTTCGTCGGGCCGAACGGGCGCCCCTGGCGGGGCGGCTGTTCCCGTTCGGGTCCGCTGGCGCGGACCGCCGGACCCGTCCGCGCCGACCGGCGCCGCCGCCGGGCAGCACCATACCACCGAACCTGCGGGGGGTGCCAGGCCAAGCCGCTTCGCGGTCGCTCCGCGAGCCTGGCACCCCCCGCAGAACCGGCGGTCGGGCGGAGCTGCCCGACCGACCGAGGGGAGCCCCCGCCCGCCGGGTGGAGTGTGGCGGGCCGCCGCGCGAGGCCCGCGCGGAGGGGGTGGAAACCGCCGCTGACCTGCGAAAACGTGTGATGTAGATCACTCATTTGGAGGGTCTTCAGGGCTGGACTTCCGCCCCAAAATAAGGCATGATTAGTGATGTCGGAAGGGGATGGCAGTCCTCCCCGGCAACCCGAACCTTCAACACGGGAGCAACGATGTACGCAGAGCTGGAGACCGAGACCCCGCGCGAGATCGGCGGATTCGCCCTCTACCTGTCCACCACCTACGTGTGGACCGAGGGGCGCCCCCGGCTGGTGACGACCGCCGCCGACGTCAACGAGACGTGGTGGACCGTCCGGGCGGCCGACGTGACGGACAAGCTGACCGTCCGTCAGTCCCCGGACTCGGAGCTGGTCCGACTGCTCGACGCCGAGGACGGCACCGTGGTCACCACGATCGTCCCGGTCCCCGCCGGGATGCTCGACCACCACACGCCCACCCTCGCGGAGGCCCGCAGCATCCCCCTCGCGGCCCGCTGGGTGAGCAGCCCGCTGTTCACCGGCTCCGCCGGAGCCGCGCCCGAGAGCGCCGACCGCTACGAGGTGCGCGACCTCCTGGTCCGCGCCGCCCGCCGTGGCGAGACCGTCGCGACGAGCCCGGACCTGGTCATCGTGCGCGACTGCGAGAACCGGCCCGTCGCCTTCCTCCGGGAGGGGTGGCACCCGCAGAACGCGCGGCCGTCCGCCCCGAGCCTGAGCGCGCTGCTGAAGCACCGCCGCCGGTAGGACTCCGGTGGGCCCGCCCGGTGGCAGCCGGGCGGGCCCACCCCGCAAGGGCTTTGGCAGAAGCCCGCCCCGAACCTTCAACGCAGGGAGACAACGACATGGCGACGAACGACGCCCCCGACACCCCGGAGAAGCGGTACCGCATCGGCGACCGGACCCCGGACGGCCGGTACCCCGTCACGGTCGACGGGAAGCTGATCGGCCACATCCACCGCTGGCACGGCGACTGGCACGCGCGCGTGCTGGGCCAGGTCGAGGAGAGCCAGCACGAGGACCGCGACAAGGCCGCCGCCCACCTGGACACCGTCACCCAGTCCGGCGCCGCCCTCCCCCAGACGGAACAGGCCGGTGACACGGCGCCGGAGGGCATCGTCCCGTGGCTGCACCCGCGGATGGCGCCCACGCGGCGCAACATCCTGAGCGCGGGCATCTGCCTGGGGCGGCTCGATGAAATCGCGTGGAGCCCCAAGCACGGCTACCCCGGGTCGGACAACCCGTTCGAGATGGAAGACCTGATCTGCGGCTGGGTCGGGAACCGCTGGTGGAGCCACCTGCGCGGGCGCAACGGCGACCCGACGCCGCGTCCCGCGTGGCGTCACGAGGGGTGCACGGTCCCCTTCGAGGAGCAGGCCGCCCGCGTGGCCGAGCTGGTGGGCAAGCGCCCCACCCAGTGCCCGTGCGAGACCGGGCACCCGACCGACCGCGAGGCGGTGACCGGCCTGCTGGACGAGGCCGACAGCGCCCGCAAGGCCGGTGACATCGAGGCCCTGCGCGGTCACCTGACCCGGCTGCTCGGTCCCTGCCCGGCGGCGCCGACCCGCGCCGCGGTGATGCGGGACATCGTCAAGCCTCCGCAGAAGGGCTGACCTGAACCGGGGGCACGGGCCCACGTCCGTGCCCCCGGCCACAGGCGGCGATCGAGCCGCCCGCCGTGACCGCCGCCGTCCGCCGGCGCGAAGCCACCCGACCCAAGGATTCAGTTCTCCGTGCCTGCAACTGCCCTGCCCGCAGCCCTCTTTGACCTGCCCGAGCCCTCGGAGCGGACCACGTTCGGCCGGTCCTCCGGGATGACCGTGCTGAGCTACGGACTCGGAGCCGACAGCACGGCCATCCTGATCGAGTTCCTGGACCACCCCGAGCGGTACGGACTGGCCCCCGACCTCTCCGACCTGATCGTGGTTCACGCGGTCACCGGCGACGAATGGCCGGACACCCTGGACTACGTCGACCGGCTGGTCCTGCCCCGCCTGCGCCGGGCCGGGGTCCGGCTAGTGCAGGTGGCCCGCGCCGGCCGCCAGGACGCGGACGGCGTTGTCGTCCTGGACGACAGCCGGTCTCCCCGGCGGATCTTCGCGCGGGGGCCGTGGCGTCTGAGCGACGAGCTCCGGGAGGCCGGAACCGTCCCCCAGATCGCGAATGGCCGTAGGACGTGCAGCATCCGTTTCAAGGGATGGGTGCTGGACCAGTGGACGGAGGCCGAGTTCGGGGGCGCGAGCTACCGCCGGGTGATCGGCTACCACTACGGCGAGCTGAAGCGTGCGGAGAAGGACAGCCGCATCCAGCGCGAGCACAACCGGGCCGTGGGCCGGACCATCTGCGAGCCGTTCTATCCCCTGATCCTGGCCCGCCAGGACCGGGCGGACGTCGAGCGGTTCGTCCTGGAACGGCTCGGAGAGCCGGTGAAGAAGTCGTACTGCTCGCAGTGCCCCTTCAGTGGCGTGTGCGCGAGCAGGGAGGCCCACGAGGCGCGTCTGCGGGACCATCCGCACATCGCTGCGGACGTCCTGCGGATGGAGCACGTCGCGATGGCGCTCAACGAGCGCTCCAGCCTGTACGGGACGGACAGCCTGTACCGCAGGCTCACCGAGGACGGCCGCAACCACCCCGTGCTCTCGGCTTTCGAGGAGTCGTTGGACCAGGCCCCGTACGCGATCTACGAGGTGCGGAGGATCTACTACGCAGCCCGTACGCCGGACTGCCGCACCCATCACGGCCGGTCCTGCCGGTCACCGAAGTGGTGGTGCCGACAGCCGCGGACCGAGCAGTGCCGGGCCGACCACCCCGCCGGGGACTTCGAGCCCTGGTGCCCCGGGCACCGCGAATGCCGGGGACCGGCGAAGAAGGGCCCCGCCTGGCGGTCGGTGCGGACCGTGTGGGAAGGCGACCGCCGCACCGCCGAGCAACTGATCCGGCAGTTCGCCGCCCGTCACGGGCTCGCCCTGGAGCGCGGGGAGACGTCCGGTATCCAGCGGGCCCACTACCTCACCGCCGACGGCGGGTTCCCGGCGGCCGCCGCCTTCGCCGTCGCGGCGCCGGCCGGAGTCCGCGACAAGCAGCGCAAGCACTTCGAGGAGGCGTGGACCCGGCACACCGGGGATGTCGGCACCCGCTGGAACCCGCTCCGGCCGCTGCCCGCGCCCGAACCCCCACGCCCCACGGGCGGAAAGCCGCTGATCCGCCGGGCCAAGACCGTCGGCGGCGTGACCCTCATCGCCTGAACCACCCAGCGGGCTCCGGAACCGCCGGAGCCCGCCCAACACCGAGGAGAGCAAGATGAGTTACACCGATCCGGTCGCTTTCGCCGCGACCCGGCACCGCATCGTGATCAACCTGTCCGGCGGGAAGGACGGCGTGATCGCGGGCGCCAAGGCGATGGACGCCGCCCGCCGGGCCGGGGTCGCCGACCGCGTCTGGACCGCCCACGCCAGCCTGGGCCCGATGGAGTGGCCCGCCGTTACCGTGGACGGTGTGCGGTGGCCCAGCGCGAGCGAGCTCGCCGCCCAGCACAGCCAGATTCTCGGCGTCCCGCCGGAGCGGCACATCGAGGTCCGCCGCACCCGGCAGGTCGACGGCCGTACGGTCCCCTTCGATCTGCTCACGTTCATCGCCGAGCGGGGGGATTGGCCCTGGCTGGGCCAGGCCCGCACCTGCACCGGACCGTGGAAGACGAAGATGGTGTTCGGCGCCTTCACCGAGCAGGTCCGCGCCCTGCGCAAGGAAGTCCAAGGGCCGCTGATGTTCGCCAACGTTCTCGGCCTCAGGGCGGAGGAGAGTCGCGACCGACGCAACCGGCAGGTGTGGCGCCGCACGACCGACAACAGCCACCGGGTGGTGGACGAGTGGCTGCCCGCCCACCAGGTGAGCACCGCCGACGTGTGGGCGTGGACCCTCGCGGAAGAGGTGCCGTACCACTGGTGCTACGACTCCCACCCCGGCGCCGGGGACCGCCGGGGGTCCAGCCGCTGTTCCTGCTCGACCTGCACGCTGGCCAGCCACCGCGATCTGCTGCTGGGCGTCGCCCGCCGGCCCCGGCTTGCCGAGCTGTGCGCACTGGTCGAGCGCGTCCGCCAGGTTCCCTTCAACCCCAACATCACGATGGCCGAGCTGATCGAGCAGTCCCGCCGCCCGGACGCCCCCGACCCGGGCGTCCGCGTCGAGGAGAACGCCGACTTCGAGCGCATGGAACGGGACGTGCACGCCGCCCTCCGGCGGCCGCCGACGTACGAGTCCAAGGCCCGCACCGGGTCCACCCCGCTGCTGCACGCCACCGGCGGATGCGACACCTGCACCCTGACGATGTAGCCCCGGAACAGGGGGAACGGCGTTGACCCCGTTCAGCATATAAGGCAGAATTAGCAACGCTCGAAGGTGTGGCAGTTCCTTCGGCAGCCCCGAACCTTCAACGTCCAGGAGTCGCGATGAGCCCCACCGCGCTTGCCGTGCTCTCCCCGGGGACGGGCCGAACCGGTCCACCGACACTGACCCATCCCGCCGGCCCGGCCGTCTCCCACGGCCGGGCCGTGTCGCCCCCTACGGAGAACGCATGACCAGCACATCCCTGACCTTCCCCGTCCGAAACGACCAGCTCCCAGCCCTGCGCGAGGCGATCGAGCAGGCGGACCGGCAGACCCGGGCCCACGGACTGACCGGATGCCACCTCACCCGCGGACCCGTCGAGCCCATGCCGTGGCCCGACGTCAACGGCGTCCCCATCGGCACCGTGGCCGTCCAGGACGTCACCGCGACGTTCCCCCTCCTGCAGTTCCAGGGCTGGACCGTCATCGCCCAGGTCGAGCACGACGGAACGGCGGGCAACACCGTGACCGCGCTCCCGCCGTTCGAGGACGAGGCCGCCGACCGCATCGCACACTGCGACGCCTGCGGGGAACGCGGAGCCCTGACCAGCTACCTCCTGCGGCACGAGGACGGCAGCACGATGCAGCTGGGCACGACGTGCGCGGGCCCGTACGCGAACCTGCCCGTCACCGTCCTGCGCGACCTGTGGGACCTGATCCGCTGCTGCCTGGCAGCCGAGCCGTACGAGCCCGGCGAAGTGCCGCCGGACCTGCGGCTCCACGTTGACCAGGTCCTGGAGTACGCCGTCGCCCTGACCATCCAGGCCGGGTACGTCAAGCGCGGCGGCGGCTGGACGACCGCCGAACAGGTTCGCGCCCTGCTGCTGGGCGGCGCCGGCCGGGAGGCCCTGGACCAGCTGCACGAACACCTCCGGGCAGCCGAGAACGTCGAGGCCACGGCCGCCGCGGTCCGGGACTGGTGCCTGCACGGTGACGCGGCCGCGAGCGACTACCGCCGCAAGCTGGCCCGCGCGGTCGCACAGGACCTGGCACCGGCGGACATCGGTCTGGTGGTGTCCGCAGTCCCGATGTACCTGCGCGAAGCCCAGCGGCGACTGACCACGGAGGACCGCGAGTCGATCACGGCCACGGTCACCGAGGTCAGCCCGCTCACGAGCCAGTGGGGCGAGCGCCGCCGCGTTCGCTTCACCGACGGCGCCGGACGCCGGTACGCGTGGGACTCGATGACCCAGCCGTTCCCCGAAGAGGGGCAACGGCTCCGTGTCACCGGCCGGGTCGTGCGCAACGCGGTCCGCGAGGGCATGGTCGAGACGTACCTGACCCGGTGCCGTGTCGCGCCGGCCTGAGCACTGCCCAGCGGCGTCCGCCACGGCTCCGCCCGGTGGGCGGGGGCTCCCCTCGGTCGGTCGGGCAGGCTCGCCCGTACCCGGGTTCCGGCGGGGGTGCCAGGCTCGC
>NZ_JODF01000113.1:0-6408 GCF_000717945.1 Streptomyces sp. NRRL S-920 | reverse complement strand
AAGGCGGAGAGGTTCAGTTCGCGTGTGAGTTCGTGGAGGTTGAGGGCGGCGTCCGCCTTGGGCCGCAGGACCGCGTCGAGGCGTTCGGGGGTGAGGGAGTTGATGACTCCGTCGTCCAGGACGCCGGCCGTGTGGATGACGGCGGTGAGGGGACGGGTGTCGTCGACCGAGTGGAGCAGCGCCTCCAGGGAGCCGCGGTCGGCGGCGTCGCAGGCGGCGATCTCCACGGTGTCGGCGCCGAGTTCGGCCAGCTCGGTGGCCAGCTGCTGGGCGCCTTCGGCGTCGAGTCCGCGGCGGCTGGTGAGGATGAGGTGGCGTACGCCGTGCTCGGTGACGAGGTGGCGGGCGACGAGGGAGCCCAGAGCACCCGTGCCGCCGGTGATGAGGACGGTGCCGGACGAGTCCAGGTCAGGGGCGGTCCGGTCGGTGCCGGCCTCGTCGGTGCCGGTCTGGTCGATCCCGGTGATGGGCATCCGGGCCAGCCGCGGCACGCGCAGAGCGCCGTCACGGAGTACGGCTTCCGGCTCGTCGGAGCCGAGGAGCGACCACAGCGGGGTGAGTTCCGAGGTCGCCTCATCGAGGTCGAGGAGGACGAACCGGTCGGGGTTCTCGGCCTGCGCGGCGCGTACGAGGCCCCAGACCGTCGCGTTCGCCAGGTCGCTCACCGTGTCGTCCGGACCGGCGGCGACGGCACCGCGCGTGACGAACACCAGCCGGGACTCGGCGAAACGGTCTTCCGCCAGCCACTCCTGGACCAGGGACAACGCGTGCTGCGCGGCCCGATGGGCGGCGGCGCCCGTGGCCGTGCCCTCGTAGGCGGGGACGGCGGCGAGAACGACCTCGGGAACGGTCTCGGAGCCGGCGAGTTCCGCCAGGTCCATAAGGGTCACCGCGTCGACACCGGAGCCCTTGAGCAGGCGTTGGAGGCCGTCATCGGTCCCGACGACGGCACAGGGGAGCGCCGGGGCGGCCGAGTCGGCCGCGGGGGTGGTGAGCCCGGTCCAGTCGACGCGGAAGAGGGCGTCGTGCGTGGCCTCGCGGCCCCCGGTCAGCTGCTCGGCCGCGAGCGCGCGCAGCGTCAACGACTCCACCGACGCCACGTGGGCGCCTGTCTCGTCGGCGACGGTCAACGACACCGCGTTGGCACCGCCGGACCCGGCGGTACCGGTCGGGGACAGCCGCACGCGGAGCGCGGAGGCGCCGGTCGCGTGCAGGGAGACACCGTTCCACGCGAAGGGCAGCCACGGGCCGCTCTCCGGCTGCACCTCTCCCGGCGCTCCCACGAAGTCGCCCAGGGCGACGGCGTGCAGGGCGGCGTCGAGGAGGGCGGGGTGGAGCCCGTAGCCGCTGGTCGCGGTGGACTCGGGCAGGGCCACTTCGGCGTAGACGTCGTCACCGAGCCGCCAGGCGGCGCGCAGGCCCTGGAAGACCGGGCCGTACGCGAGACCGGCGCCCATGAGATCGGCGTAGAGACCCTCCGTGTCCAACGTCTCGGCGCCCTTCGGCGGCCACACCGACAGGTCGGCCGAGGTGCCCGGCGTGTTCTCCGCCAGGAGACCGGAGGCGTGGCGGGTCCACGGCTCCGTGGCGTCCGCATCGTCCGGACGGGAGTAGATCCCGACCTGACGCAGCCCGTTCTCCTCGGCGGCACCCGCCGTCACCCGCAGGGCGATGCCGCCGCGTTCGGGGAGGACGAGGGGGGCTTCGAGCGTCAGCTCCTCGACCTGACCGCAGCCGACCTGGTCACCGGCGTGGATCGCCAGCTCGACCAGTCCGGTGCCGGGGACGAGAACGGTGTCCATGACGGCGTGGTCGGCCAGCCACGGGTGCGACTGGAGGGACAGACGGCCGGTGAGCAGGACCCCGTCGGAGTCGGGGAGAGCGATCGCGGCGCCGAGCAGCGGATGGCTGGTGGCGGACTGACCGAGCCCCGACGCGTCACCGGTGGTGGACAGCGGCTGGAGCCAGTAGTGCTGGTGCTGGAAGGCGTAGGTGGGCAGGTCGACGCGGTGTGCGCCGTGGCCTGCGAAGACGCTGTCCCAGTCGAGTTCGGCGCCGTGGGTGTGGGCGGTGCCGATGGCCTGGGTGAGGGTTTCGGGTTCGGGGCGGTTTTTGCGGAGTACGGGGGTGAAGAGTGCCTCTTCTGTGTCGGTGAGGGTTTGCTGGGCCATGGCGGAGAGGGTTCCGTCGGGGCCCAGCTCGATGTACGACGTGACGCCTTGTTCGGCGAGGTACGTGATGCCGTCGGCGAAACGGACGGCCTGGCGAACGTGGCGGACCCAGTAGTCGGGTGAGCTGATGTCTTCGGGGGTGGCGAGCTGGCCGGTGAGGTTGGAGACGACGGGGATGCTCGGGGTCCCGTAGGTCAGGCCCGCCGCGATGGTGCGGAATTCGTCCAGCATGGGTTCCATGCGGGGGGAGTGGAAGGCGTGGCTGACGCGGAGCTGGTGAACCTTGCGGCCCTTCTCCCGCCAGTGCTCCAGCACCTCGACTACGGCTGCCTCGTCGCCGGAAACCACCACGGACGTGGGCCCGTTGATCGCGGCGATGGCGATCTCGGAGTCGCGGCCTTCGATCGTCTCCAGAACCTCAGCTTCGGTGGCCTGGATCGCGGCCATGGCCCCGCCAGCGGGCAGCGCCTGCATGAGGCGGCCGCGTGCGGCGACGAGCTTGGTCGCGTCGTCGAGGGTGAAGACACCAGCCACATGGGCGGCAGCCAGTTCACCCACCGAGTGGCCGACGAGGAAGTCAGGGGTAAGGCCCCACGCCTCGACCAGCCGGAACAGGGCGACCTCGATGGCGAAGAGCGCGGCCTGCGTGTACACGGTCTGGTCGATCAGACCGGCGTCCGTCTCGTCCGTGCCGAAGACGACATCCTTGAGCGAACTCTCCAGCTGCCCCTCAAAGTGCGCGCACGCCTCGTCGAAGGCGGCGGCGAACACCGGATACGTCTCGTAAAGCTCGCGGCCCATTCCGGCCCGCTGGCTTCCCTGCCCCGTGAACAGGAACGCCATCTTGCCTCGCCGCACGCTCCCCGAGGCCGCGGCCCCGGACGGCTCGCCCGCAGCCAACGCCTGCACACCCACAAGGAGTTCATCGACATCGGAGCCGGTGACGACGGCCCGGTGCTCGAAGCGGGCCCGGGTGACGGCGAGGGAGTACCCCACATCAGCCGCACGCAGCTCAGAGTTCTCCCGCACGAAGGAGTACAGCCGCTCGGCCTGCGCCCGCAGCGCCCCTTCCGTCTTACCGGACAGTACCCACGGCACAACCACCCCACCGACCGCGCCCGGCGCGGTCGACGGCACTGGCTCGGCTTCGGGCGCGAACTGCTCGATCACGACGTGGGCGTTGGTGCCGCTGATGCCGAAGGAGGAGACGGCGGCCCGGCGCGGGCGCCCGGTCTCGGGCCACTGCTGGGCCTGAGTGAGGAGCGAGACGTCACCCGTCGACCAGTCGACGTGCGGGGAGGGCTCGTCGACGTGGAGGGTCTTGGGCATGACGCCGTTGCGCAATGCCATGACCATCTTGATGATTCCGGCGACGCCGGCGGCGGCCTGGGTGTGGCCGAGGTTGGACTTGATGGAGCCGAGCCACAGCGGCTGGTCTGCGTCGCGGCCCTGGCCGTACGTGGCCAGCAGCGCCTGCGCCTCGATGGGGTCACCCAGCCGCGTACCCGTGCCGTGGGCCTCGACGACATCCACATCGGATGTCGACAGGTTGGCGTTGGCCAGGGCCTGGCGGATGACACGCTGCTGGGAGGGCCCGTTGGGGGCGGTGAGGCCGTTGGACGCGCCGTCCTGGTTGACGGCGGAGCCTCGGACGACCGCGAGGACTTGGTGGCCGTTGCGTTTGGCGTCGGAGAGGCGTTCGACGAGGAGCATGCCGACGCCCTCGGACCAGCCGGTGCCGTCGGCGGCGCCCGCGAACGGCTTGCAACGGCCGTTCAGGGCGAGGCCGCGCTGGAGGGCGAAGCTGGAGAAGGTGTCCGGTGTCGGCATGACCGTCACACCACCGGCCAAGGCCAAGGAGCACTCGCCCCGGCGCAGCGACTGCGCGGCCAGGTGGAGGGCGACGAGCGAGGACGAGCACGCGGTGTCCACGGTGACGGCCGGGCCCTCGAACCCGAACGTGTACGACACCCGCCCCGAGATGACACTGCTCGATCCGCCCGTGCCGAGGAAGCCCTCGACACCCTCCGGGATCTCTGTCGGGCGCGAGGCGTAGTTGTGGTACATCACGCCGGCGAAAATGCCCGTTGAACTGCCGCGTACGGAGGCCGGGTCGATGCCCGCACGCTCCAGCGCCTCCCAGGACGCTTCGAGGAGCAGTCGCTGCTGCGGGTCCATCGCCACGGCCTCACGCGGGGAGATCCCGAAGAAGGCGGGGTCGAAGTCGCCCGCGCCGCGCAGGAATCCGCCTTCCAGGGCGTACGACTCCCCGTCGAGTTCCGGGTCCTCGCCGAAGACCTGCTCAAGGTCCCAGCCGCGGTCGGTGGGGAAGGGGGCGATGCCGTCGCCGCCGTCGAGCAGGAACCGCCACATCTCCTCGGGCGTGGAGATCCCGCCCGGGTAGCGGCAGGCCATGCCGACGATCGCGATGGGCTCGTCGTCGACGAGCGCGCCGGTCGAGGCCGCGGCCTCGATCACCGCATGGGTGTCCGTCAGCTCGGCCACCAGGAAGTCGGCGACGGCCGTCGCGTTCGGGTGGTCGAAGACGAGGGTGGCGGGAAGACGGAGCCCGGCAGCCGTACCGAGTTGGTTGCGGAACTCGACGGCCGTCAGCGAGTCGAACCCGAACTCCTTGAACGCCTTCTCGGGGTCGACCGATTCGGCGTCGGGATAGCTGAGCACCGCGGCGACCCGAGCCCTGACCAGCCCGAGCGCGAACGCGTGCCGCTCACTGGGCGCGTGCGCGACCAGCTGCTTCGCCCACTCGCCGCGCGCCGCCCCCGGAACGCCGGTGCGGGCACTGCGGCGGTTGGGTGCGCGGACGAGTCCGCGGAGCAGCGGGGGTACGCCGGTCGAGGTGGCCTGGGCGCGTACGGCGGCCAGGTCGAGGCGTACGGGTACGAGCAGGGTCTGCTCGGCGGTCCACGCCGTGTCGAGGAGGTGGAGGCCTTCCGTCTCGGTGAGGCCGTTGAGGCGGTGCCGGTCGGCGTCGGTGAGGTCGGCGGTCATGCCGCCCGCCTGCTCCCAGGCGCCCCACGCAAGGGACGTCGCGGGCAGGCCGAGTGCGTGGCGGTGGTGGGCTAGGGCGTCGAGGAAGGTGTTGGCAGCGGCGTAGTTGGCCTGCCCGGGGTTGCCGAGGACACCGGCGGCGGAGGAGAAGAGGACGAAGGAGGAGAGCCCGAGATCCCACGTGAGTTCGTGGAGGTTGAGGGCGGCATCGACCTTCGGCCGCAGGACCGCGTCGAGCCGGTCCGGAGTGAGGGAGCCGATGACTCCGTCGTCCAGGACACCGGCCGTGTGGACCACGGCGGTCAGCGGGCGTCCGGCGTCGATCGAGTGGAACAGTGCTTCCAGCGCGTCGCGGTCGGCGGCGTCGCAGGCGGCGATCTCCACGGACTCCGCGCCGAGTTCGGCCAGCTCGGCGGCCAGCTGCGGGGCGCCTTCAGCGTCCAGACCCCTGCGACTGGTGAGCAGCAGATTGCGTACGCCGTGCTCGGTGACGAGATGGCGGGCCACGAGGGAGCCCAGGGCGCCGGTGCCGCCGGTGATGAGGACGGTGCCGGACGGATTTAGGTCAAGGGCCGCCGGGTCGGTGCCGGTCACCCGGGCCAGGCGCGGCACGCGGACCGTGCCGTGACGGAGCGCGGCCTCGGGCTCGTCGGAGGCGATGACCGGCCACAGCGCGCCGAGTTCGGGCGACGCGTCATCGGTGTCGATCAGGACGAACCGGTCGGGGTTCTCGGCCTGCGCGGACCGTACGAGGCCCCACACGGGTGCGTTGGCCAGGTCGGTGACAGCGTCGTCGGGACCGGCGGCGATGGCACCGCGCGTGACGAAGACCAGGCGGGAGTCGGCGAAGCGGTCCTGGGCCAGCCACTCCTGAACCAGGGCCAGGGCCCGATGAGCCGCGAGGCGTGCGGCGTCCGCTGTACCCGTGCCCTCCCCGGCATCGAGGGGGGCGAAGACGACCTCGGGGATCGTGTCGGCGGCGACGAGTCCGGCCAGGTCCGCGAAGAGAGGACCGTTCGCGAAGGAGGTCGCCCGACCCAGTACGGCGTAGGACTTGGACTCGGCGGCAGACAGCGGCAGCTCCGGCCACTCCACGTGGAACAGGGAGTCGGCGAAGTCGGTGGCGTCAGCGGTGAGTTGGTCGGTGGTGATGGCGCGGAGTACGAGGGAGTCCGCGGTGGCGACGGGGGTGCCGGTTTCGTCGGTTGCGGTGATGGTTACGGCGTCG
>NZ_JODF01000112.1:0-6917 GCF_000717945.1 Streptomyces sp. NRRL S-920 | reverse complement strand
GCGGGCGCTGGCGGAGTTCAACGTGGAGGGCATGGCCACCGCCATCCCCTTCCACCGTGCCGTCGTCAAGGACCCGGCGTTCGCACCCGAACTGACCGGCTCCAGCGAGCCCTTCACGGTCCACACCCGCTGGATCGAGACCGAGTTCATCAACGACATCCCGGCCTTCACCGCACCCGCCACCGACACCGAGGCGGACGAGGAGCCGGGCCGCGAGACGGTCGTCGTCGAGGTCGGCGGCAAGCGCCTTGAGGTCTCCCTGCCGTCCTCCCTCGGCATGACGATCGCGCGCACCGCCGCGGCGGGCGGCGCCCGCCCCAAGCGCCGCGCGGCCAAGAAGTCCGGCCCGGCCGCCTCCGGCGACACCCTCGCCTCGCCCATGCAGGGCACGATCGTCAAGATCGCGGTCGAGGAGGGCCAGGAGGTCAACGAGGGCGACCTGATCGTCGTCCTGGAGGCCATGAAGATGGAACAGCCCCTGAACGCCCACCGCTCGGGCACGATCAAGGGCCTCACCGCGGAGGTGGGCGCGAGCCTGACGTCCGGCGCGGTGATCTGCGAGATCAAGGACTGACCCGGCCCTCGGACGCCGAGGAACGGAACACCCGCGGGGCCGGGCTGGTCGATCCAGCCCGGCCCCGCGGGCATCCCGCCCCACCTCCCGGGCATCTCAAGCCGCCCCCAGGCATACCGAGCCCGCCCGCGCGGGTATATCAAGCCCGTCCGGCGTTCGAGGACGTACTCGGCGGAGCCGGTGACCGACCGAGCCGCGACGCGGGACGCCGCCACCAGCACCCCGCAACCACCCCGCCCCCGCCCCGCGTCCTCCCCACATAGCCGTAGAGCCGAAGACCACGGGGGGCTTCAGTGACACGCACAGGGGACTTACTGGCACTGGCGGCTGCCGCGGGCGGCATCAGCGGCGGCGGATGGCTCGCGGCGAGCGCGGGCGCCGGGGAGCGTTACGAGGCGGGACTCGTCCTGGGCCTGGTCGCAGGCCTGTCCCTGGCACTGTTACGCCGCTTCACAAGGCTGCCGCCGGGCCCGCGCCGCCGCCCCCGCGTCTTCACCCTGCCGCGGCCCGCGCCCGACTGGCGCGCCCCGCTGCCGGACCCGCACGGCGACCCCGAGGTCCTGCGGCCGTACGCCGGACAGCGCGCGCGGCTCCTGAGCGACGCCTCCGCGCTCGGCTGCTCGCTGCGCCACAGCTGCACGCTGGCGCCCGGGCTCCGCGAGCAGCTCGCCTCGTACGCCACCACGGCGTCGATCCAGGCGAGCAACTCCACCCTCCACCCCGCGGGCGACGGCGGGCCGGGAAGCCCCGACCCCGCCTACGACGCCGCGTACGCCCTCGGAGAGCTGATCGCGGCCATCGAGTTCAGCCGCATCGGGATGCGGGCCGTGGAGGCGCTGGTGACCGAGCGGCCGCTGGTGCCCGACCCGCCCTGCTACTTCAACCCGCTGCACGACCGCGGCCACGCGCGCGTGGCGCTCCCCGGCGCGGCGTCCGGCGAGGTCGCCGTCTGCCACGGCTGCGCCCGGGAGCCGGCCCCGCTCCTGGTGCCGTCGGCCGCCGGTCCCGTGCCGTACCTCGACAGCGACGCCGTCGACCCGCGCTGGCGGCTGCTCGGCTACGGCGCCGTGGCCCCGGACGACGGCGCCACGATGATCGCCGCGGCCCACGACGGCTTCCGCGCGCCGCCGAGGAGCGCGTGCGGGAGCGGTGGCAAGACGCTCCGCGCGAAGGTGAGTTGATGATCATGGGAGAGCTGGCCACCGGGGTGCTGAGCGGACTGCTCGTCGGCACTTGTGTCACGTACCCCCTGGTGCTGTGGCTGGTCCGGAACCTGCGCGGCGGGTGCCTGCCGCCGCACCCGCGCGAGCGCAGGGCGAGGGCGGAGCTGGAGGCCTTCTTCGGGGGCCGGGAGCCCTGACCTCCACCGATCGCGGCGCCCGGGCAGTGGCATCCTTGAAGGACGCGTACGTTCACGAAGGGTGCGGGATGACGACCGGGATGGACCAGCAGGCGAGCGCGGCGCGGCACTCCACGCGGGCCATGCGGTCCGACGCGCGCCGCAATTACGACCGGCTGCTCGCGGAGGCCCGCGCCGCCTTCGCCGAGCACGGCACCGGCACGTCCTTGGAGGACGTGGCGCGCCGCGCGGGCGTCGGCATCGGCACGCTCTACCGGCACTTCCCCAACCGGCACGCGCTGATGAGCGCGGTCTGGGAGGACGCCGTGAGCGATCTCCTCGCGCGCTCGCACGCCCTGCTCGACGACCCGCAGCCCTGTGCTGCGCTGGTGACGTGGCTGCGGGCCATCGTCACTCATGCGGGTGAGTACCGCGGCCTGTCGAGCGCGCTCATGTCCGCGTCGCACGACGACAGTTCGGCGCTGGCGCGGTGCAGCAAGCCCATGCGCGAGGCGGGCGCGGCCCTGCTCGCCCGCGCGCAGGAGGCGGGGGCCGTGCGGCCCGACGTCTCCATCTCCGACCTGCTCCAGCTGACCAACGCGATCTCGCTGGCGGCCGAGGAGACGCCGGACGACCCGGAGTTGGCCGACCGCCTGCTGATGCTGACCCTGCGGGGCCTGAAGGCCGACGGGTGCACGGGGCCGTAAGCCTCCTGCCGCCTGCCCCGTACGCCGGCCCCGCCCCGCGGTCAGCGGCGGCGCAGATCCGCGACGCGGGCGGCCCGCTCCCCCGGCGGCTGCTCCCCGAGGAGCGCGCTGCGCAGCTGCTGGCCCGGCCCCGCCCCGTGGTTGCGACGCTGGCCCGGCAGGGGCACGTCCCGGCGCGGCTGGCGCCCCGGCTGGACGGAATCGGCGCCGGGCCCGGCGCTAGGGTTCGCGGAGCCGCCCGTCACCGCGATCTGTACGCCCTGGTCCGCCAGGGCCTGGAGTTCCGTGGCCGCCCGGTCGTCGTGCGCCGGGGGCTCGTCCGTGACCAGGCGGGTGATGACGTCCGTCGGCACGGTCTGGAACATCGTGTCGGTGCCGAGCTTGGTGTGGTCGGCGAGGACCACGACCTCGGCCGCCGCCTGGACCAGCGCGCGGTCCACGCTCGCGGAGAGCATGTTGGACGTGGAGAGGCCGCGCTCGGCGGTCAGACCACTGCCCGACAGGAACGCGCGCGACACCCGGAGCCCTTGCAGGGACTGCTCGGCCCCGCTGCCCACGAGGGCGTAGTTGGAACCGCGCAGGGTGCCGCCGGTCATGACGACTTCGACCCTGTTGGCGTGGGCCAGCGCCTGGGCCACCAGCAGGGAGTTGGTGACGACGGTCAGGCCGGGCACCCGCGCGAGCCGTCGGGCCAGCTCCTGCGTGGTCGTACCCGCCCCGACGACGATGGCTTCGCCTTCTTCGACGAGTCCCGCCGCGAGATCGGCGATGGCCGTCTTCTCGGCGGTCGCGAGATGTGATTTCTGCGGAAAGCCGGACTCCCGCGTGAATCCGCCCGGCAATACCGCACCGCCATGCCGGCGGTCGAGGAGTCCTTCTGCCTCCAGCGCGCGCACGTCCCGCCGTACGGTCACTTCGGAGGTCTGGACGACGCGGGCGAGCTCCCGGAGCGATACCGCTCCGTTGGCCCGCACCATTTCGAGGATCAATTGGCGACGTTCTGCAGCGAACACGAAACTGACAGTAACCCCAACGACCGTCTGCTTTCAGCAGTTTGCGCCGAATAACGGAAGTTGTTCGCACGGCAGACCACCAAGTGGTATAGGTGCCTAGTTACTCCGCCTATGCCGTGCAAATGGGTGACAACAGTGCGTGACCTGCGAAGCGTTGAATCGGGCCGCCGTAGCGATCAGCTCTCGCCCGCCGTCTTCCGCGAGTGGAGTTGACGCGCCACCTCGGCGATCGACCCCGAAAGCGACGGGTACACGGTGAACGCATTCGCGATCTGCTCGACCGTCAGATTGTTGTCGACCGCGATCGAGATGGGGTGGATCAGTTCCGATGCGCGGGGCGCGACGACCACGCCGCCGACCACGATGCCCGTACCCGGACGGCAGAAGATCTTGACGAATCCGTCGCGGATGCCCTGCATCTTCGCGCGCGGATTGCGCAGCAGCGGCAGCTTGACGACGCGCGCGTCGATCTTGCCCGCGTCGACGTCGGCCTGGCTGTAGCCGACGGTCGCGATCTCCGGGTCCGTGAAGACGTTCGCGGAGACGGTCTTCAGGTTCAGCGGGGTCACCGCGTCGCCCAGGAAGTGGTACATCGCGATGCGCCCCTGCATGGCGGCGACGGAGGCGAGCGCGAAGACGCCGGTGACGTCACCGGCGGCGTAGACACCCGGGGCGGAGGTCCTGGACACCTTGTCGGTCCAGATGTGCCCGGAGTCCTTGAGCTTGACCCCGGCCTCCTCCAGGCCCATCCCGCTGCTGTTCGGGATGGCGCCGACGGCCATCAGGCAGTGCGAACCGGAGATGACGCGCCCGTCGGCGAGCGTGACCTCGACGCGGTCGCCGACGCGCTTGGCGGAGGCGGCGCGGGAGCGGGACATCACGTTCATGCCGCGCCGCCGGAAGACGTCCTCAAGGACGGCGGCGGCGTCCGGGTCCTCACCGGGCAGCACCCGGTCACGGCTGGACACCAGGGTGACGTTCGACCCGAGCGCCTGGTAGGCACCGGCGAACTCGGCGCCGGTGACACCGGAGCCGACCACGATGAGTTCCTCGGGCAGCTCGTCGAGGTCGTAGACCTGCGTCCAGTTCAGGATCCGCTCGCCGTCGGGCAGGGCGTCCGGGACCTCGCGCGGGTGACCGCCGGTGGCGATGAGCACCGCGTCGGCGACGAGCGTCTCCTCGCTGCCGTCGGCGGCCCGCACCACGACCTTGCGCGAACCGTCGGTCTCCTGCTGGCCCTCAAGACGGCCCCGGCCGCGCAGCACGCGCGCGCCCGCACGCGTGACGGAAGCGGTGATGTCGTGGGACTGCGCGAGCGCGAGGCGCTTCACACGGCGGTTGACCTTGCCCAGGTCCACGCCGACCACGCGCGCGGGGGTGTCGATGTGCGGGGTGTCGTCCGCGACGATGATGCCCAGCTCCTCGTACGAGGAGTCGAAGGTGGTCATCACCTCGGCCGTGGCGATCAGGGTCTTCGACGGCACGCAGTCGGTGAGCACCGACGCCCCGCCCAGACCGTCGCAGTCGACGACGGTCACCTCCGCGCCGAGCTGGGCGGCCACCAGGGCCGCCTCGTATCCGCCGGGTCCGCCGCCAATGATCACGATCCGAGTCACGTACTCCATTGTCCCGCACGCTTCGAGGTAGGGACGCGCCGGGGCCCACCGTCCGTGCGAACGCCCTCGTCCGGGCGGTCCTCCCGCCGCGGAACCTGCGTCCTTGATTGCTGCCGTACCCTCGACGTCATGTCGCTCTACGCCGCGTACGCCGGCAATCTGGATCCGCGGCTCATGTCACGCCGCGCCCCGCACTCACCGCTGCGCTCGACCGGCTGGCTGACCGGCTGGCGGCTCACCTTCGGCGGGGAGCACATGGGGTGGGAGGGCGCGCTCGCGACGATCGTCGAGGCCCCCCGCTCCCAGGTCTTCGTGACCCTCTACGACATCGCCCCCATGGACGAGGATTCCATGGACCGCTGGGAGGGCGTGGGGCTCGACATCTACCGGCGCATGCGGGTCCGCGTGGACACCCTGGAGGGCGAGGAGCCGGCCTGGGTGTACGTCCTCAACGGATACGAGGGCGGCCTCCCGTCCGCGCGCTACCTGGGCGAGCTGGCGGACGCGGCGGAGTCGGCGGGGGCGCCGCACGACTACGTGATGGAACTCCGCAAGAGGCCCTGCTAGCCGTAACCAGCCCCCTAATCCAGCCCCCGCCGGCTCTCGCTCGCCGCGCATCGGCGCCCCTTCGCCGCCCCCGGCGGCGCTCCCTTGTCGGAAACGACAAGACGACGGGGAGAATCCCGTGAGCATCGTCATCTACGCGCGTAGGCCGTAACCCGCTACCCTCGTCGGCGTGAACGCTTCAGTTATTCCGGACGACATCCAGGGCGACCCGTACGCCGCCGCCGACGCCGCCGCCGCGCGCCTGCGCGAGCTGACGGGCGCCGAGACCCACGACGTCGCCCTCGTGATGGGCTCCGGCTGGGCGCCGGCCGTCGACGCGCTGGGCGAGCCCGAGGCGGACTTCGCCGTCACCGAGCTGCCCGGCTTCCCGCCGCCCGCGGTCGAGGGGCACGGCGGCCGCATCCGGTCCTTCAAGATCGGCGACAAGCGCGTGCTGGTCTTCCTGGGCCGCACCCACTACTACGAGGGCCGTGGCGTGGCCGCCGTCTCGCACGGCGTCCGCACCGCCGTGGCCGCCGGCTGCAAGACGATCGTGCTGACCAACGGCTGCGGTGGCCTGCGCGAGGGCATGCGTCCCGGGCAGCCGGTGCTGATCAGCGACCACCTGAACCTCACGGCGACGTCCCCGATCGTCGGCGCGAACTTCGTGGACCTGACGGACCTGTACTCGCCGCGCCTGCGCGCCCTGTGCAAGGAGATCGACCCCTCCCTGGAGGAGGGCGTCTACGCGCAGTTCCCCGGCCCGCACTACGAGACGCCGGCGGAGATCCGCATGGCCCGCACGATCGGCGCGGACCTGGTCGGCATGTCCACGGTCCTCGAAGCGATCGCCGCGCGCGAGGCGGGCGCGGAGGTCCTCGGCATCTCGCTGGTCACGAACCTGGCCGCGGGCATGACGGGTGAGCCGCTGAACCACGAGGAAGTCCTCCAGGCGGGGCGTGACAGCGCTACGCACATGGGCGAGCTGCTCGGCAAGGTCCTCAACCGGATCTGACGGGGGCGTCCAGGGCGGGCCTCGCGTCCGTCGCCCCGTACCCCGCGCCCCCGCCAGGTCTCCGGCGCTCCGCGCCGGGCTCCCCCACCCACCCACCCGTTTACCCC
>NZ_JODF01000111.1:0-7663 GCF_000717945.1 Streptomyces sp. NRRL S-920 | reverse complement strand
TGGGGTCCGGGGGTTCTGGGGTCCGGGGGTTCTGGGGTCCGGGGTGCTGGGTTCCGGGGTGCTGGGTTCCGGGGTGCTGGGTTCCGGCGGTACTGCGAGGCGGCGGGGAGTCAGCCCGCGGCTGAGAAGGTGAGGTGTTCCACGGGCCCGGAAAGCGCTGCTTTCACCCGACCGGTGACGTCGTCCGCGAGCACTTCCGCCGCCCCGGCCTCAAGCCCGTCGACGATCCGCGCGGCGATCTCGGCGGGCTTGGCCTTCGGCCGCCCGATGGCGGCGACCATGTCGGTGTCGATGAAGCCCGCGTGGACGCCGACCACTTGCGTGTTCTGGGCGGCCAGTTCGAGTCGGAGCGAGTTCGTGAGCGACCACGCCGCGGCTTTCGACGCCCCGTAGGCACCGCTGCCGGCCAGCCAGGACAGTACGGAGTGCATATGGACGAACGCGCCCCCGCCGTTGGCGGCCAGGATCGGCGCGAACGCCCGTGTGACCCGCAACGGTCCGAAGACGTTGACGTCGAACGTCTCATCGACGCCCGCCAGCTCCCCTGTCAGCAAGGGGGCCGGGAGCAGAACGCCCGCGTTGTTGAACACGATCTCGGCGTCCGCGGCGCCCCGCGCGAACTCGGCGACCGACTCCTCCGAGCGGACCTCGAGCCGGGCGGTGACCACCTCGGGGCGGTCATCCACGTACGCGGCGCGCGCGGTGGAGTACACCTTTCGGGCGCCGCGCGCCAGCAGTTCGTCCACGAGCGCCGCGCCGAGCCCCCGCCGGCCGCCGGTCACCACGGCCACCTTGCCTGCTACCGCCACCATCAGAGCCTCCCACCTGAGTAACGTTGTCGTTAGCCAGAAAGAAAGCACAGCTCCGCTGGGTAACGCAAGCGTTAGTTACAATGGGGGGATGGCGATGGAGTTCGAGGAGCGACTGCGTGACCGGGATGCCTGGTCGATCGGTGACGGCTGCTCGGCGGAGCGGGTGCTCGGCCTGCTGAGCACCAAGACGGTGTTCCTGGTCATCCGCGAATGCTTCTACGGCACCACCAGGTTCGAGGACTTCGTGGCGCGGATCGGGGCCTCCGCGCCCGCGGTGTCCCGGGCACTCAAACAGCTGGAGTCCGCGGAGGTCGTCGCGCGTACCCCGTATCAGGAGGCGGGCAGCCGGGCCCGCGACGAGTACCGGCTGACCGCGTCCGGCGAGGATCTGCTGCCGGTGTTCCTGTCACTGATGCAGTGGGGCGACAAGTACCTCCAGGGGGGCCGCCCGCCCCTCTCGTTCGTCGAGGCCGCCACCGGCCGTGCCACGAGAGTGAGCGTGACGGCCGCGCCGGTGCCGGAGACGGCGTCCGACGCCATAGAGATCCGCCTGAACCCGGCGTGGCAGGCGGACTAACAAAGCTGGTCCGCCCTCTCCTCCCGCATCAACGGGAGGGCCGATACGCCACCTACGCGCCCCCGGTGCCCGGGAGGGTCGCGCCCAGGCCGATCGCGCGCAGCTCGGTGGGATCGAGGATGCGGTAGGTCCGGTTCATCCGGCCGTTGGAGGTGTCGGCGAGGATCTCGTGCTCGCGCAGTTCCTTGAGGGACTTCTCCACGGTGGAGACGCCGAGCCCGAGGGCGTTGGCGAAGTCGCGCTGGGTGGGCCCGGTCACGACGTGGGGGTCCAAGGCACCGGAGAGGATCTTGGCGCCGAGCCCCTGCTGGTACATGAGGTGGAACAGGAGCCGGGCGACGCGGTGGATCGGCTTGCAGGCGTCCGTGCCGTAGAGGTCCTCGAACTCCAGGACGTAGGTCATCAGACGCTGGTGGATCATCCGGACGACCGACAGATTGCGTACGGCGACGGAGCGCAGGGCCTTGCGCGGGATGCGCACGGTGCGCGTGGCGGACAGGAACTGGACCTGTTCGAGCCGGTTGACGGACGGCACATCGGTGAACAGGTCGAGGTTGCCCAGAAGGTAGTTCCCGCCCCAGATACGCCCGTTGACCAGCACGGTGCCGAACAGTACGAACTCGATGTGGTGGGAGTTCAGCGGCTCGGGCTCGGCGGAGCGCTGGTGCCGGTACAGCATGCTGAAGCGGGCGAGTTCGTCGGCGACCTCGTGGTTGAGGCCCTGCTGTAGGTAGTAGTACTGCAACACGCGCAGCGCCCGCGCGCTGCGGGGCTCGACGGTGCCGGCGCCGGCCATCTCGTACACCGGAGCCGGGCGGGGAACGGCGGCCGGGCCGGGGACGGCAGGAAAGCTGTAGGCGACGGACGGGCCGGGGCCGGTAGGCGAGCTGGGGACGGCGGGCGGGTTGGGGACGGCAAGCGGGTTGGAGCCGACAGGCGGGTTGGGGCCGACGGTGACGCGCGGCCCGGCCGTGATGCTCTTGTCGGGTTCCTCGCCCCTGGTGCGGCTGTCGCTCACAGCAGCCCCGCGGTGATCTCGGTGTGGAGCGGCCCGGCGACGGTGTGCACGGCCACGGGCGGCGTCGGGGGCTCGGTGAGGACCTTGGTGATCGGCACCATCGATCCGACGAGCGTGCCGATCCCGACGATGACGGCGACCACGCGGGCCGGCGTCGACTTGAGCCGGTCGACGGCGAAGGCGATCGTCGCGAACACGATCAGGAAGATCGCCACGAGGACGACGAGCCGGACGAGGTCGGCCTCGGGCTCGGGCGGGGGCTCCATCAGGATCCGCGTGACGGGGACGAGCGCGCCGACCAGGGTGGCGATCGCGGTGACGACGGCGGCGACGCGGATGGGCTTGGACTGGAAGCGGTGGACGACGAAGGCGATCGTCGCGAAGACGATAAGAAAGATCGCCAAGAGGGCGACCAATGGGGCCGTGGCGGACACGAGCAGTTCTCCCGGTGCTGGACGGGCAGGGATCGCGGCTGCTGCCCGGCTTCCCTCCGGTGGCTGATGCCGGAGGGAGGACGAGCCCGGCACGGGTGCCGGATGCCGCTGGACTGTTCATCGCTCTTCTTGCAATGGCCGGGCTTCGGCACCCGCTTAACAGGCTCCATCGACCGGTTAATCGCAGAGGGTACCTAAGACCGACAACGTGCCCAACTAAGGCGTCCCGAGAGGGATTTGAAGATCAAAAGGCGAAGCATGGCAAGTCCACTAAACGGCCACTTATCAGGGATTCAGCGGGTTGTTTGGGCGTCAAGAAACCCGTAGCCGTAGGGCTTTGGCCGCGTCGGCCCCCAAATTCCCTCTGGATAAGGCATAACGAGGCACCAAGTTCGGTTACATATCCAGTGCTGGACACAGGCCCTGGACTGGCCTTCGCTCAGCATCATCGGGCATTTGCCCGGAGGGTTGGCCCCCTTCGGGTGCCCGATGTTCATCGTCACGAGGGCCCCGCCGGCGGCGGGGCCCTTCGTATTTCCCCAGCTCACACCTGATGGCCGGCAACGAAATCCGCAGCCGCACCCCGGACCCGCCTCCCGTTGATCACCTGAACGACAGCCTCCGCCCCGATTTCGATCACGACTCCTCATGCAGAGCAAACAAATGGAGAAATCGGGACCAAAGGCATCCTGTTCCGAGATTGCGAAATCGGCTACAGGTTGTAAGATGCCGCGCTCTTCATCACCCGACGCGATCAGAATGTACTCACCAGTAATCGAAAACGCAGGCGAAACGCCACGATAAGGTCCCTTATGGCCGCGTATGCCGGTTTGGGCATATGGCCACGCTCCGTCGACAGCTTGAGTTCGGCAGCACGCGTTCCGCAGCGGGAGTCGACAGGGGGAGTCCGGCAGCGGGGGCAGCGGCACGGGTGACGGATCGCCCGGGGCGCGGGGCTCGGGGCGCCGGGCAGCTCGGGCCGCGGCTGGCGCGGGGTGCTGACGTGAGGAACACGAAGAGCCCCCCTGACCCGCGTTTCCGCAGGTCAGGGGGGCTCTCGGGCTGTGGAGCCTAGGGGAGTCGAACCCCTGACATCTGCCATGCAAAGACAGCGCTCTACCAACTGAGCTAAGGCCCCGAGATGATGCACCGGACCGGAAGAATCACCTCCCGGCGTGCGTCGCAGACCAGAGTACCGGGTCTCCCCCCGGATCTCGCAAAAGGATTGGGGGTCCCGGTCCACGACCACGCTCCGTAAGATGCACGACGTGGTTCGCGGCAGCGAACCGCGGTCTTAGGGGAAGCGATGGGGAGACGCAATGGACGCCGCACAGCAGGACACCACCGCGAGAGCACGAGAGCTCCAGCGGAACTGGTACGGGGAGCCGCTGGGGGCGCTCTTCCGTCGCCTCATCGATGATCTGGGCCTGAACCAGGCACGCCTCGCCGGAGTCCTCGGCCTGTCCGCGCCCATGCTGTCCCAGCTGATGAGCGGTCAGCGTGCCAAGATCGGCAACCCCGCGGTCGTCCAGCGGGTCCAGCTCCTCCAGGAACTGGCGGGCCAGGTCGCCGACGGCAGTGTGAGCGCCGCGGAGGCGACCGACCGCATGGACGAGATCAAGAAGTCCCAGGGCGGCTCCGTCCTCACGAACACCGCCCAGACGACGACCAGTTCGGGCGCCCCCACGGTCAAGCGCGTGGTGCGCGAGATCCAGTCGCTGCTGCGCTCCGTCGCGGCGGCGGGCGACATCATCGACGCCGCGGACTCCCTCGCCCCCACCCATCCGGAACTGGCAGAGTTCCTCCGGGTGTACGGCGCCGGACGCACCGCGGACGCGGTCGCCCACTACGAGGCGCACCAGAGCTGACACAGGCTGATCCGTCGACCGGGCCGCCGCGCGGCCCGGAAGGGGAGCGGAGCGCGACCATGGGTGAGGTCTTCGCCGGCCGGTACGAGCTGGTCGACCCGATCGGGCACGGGGGAGTCGGTGCGGTCTGGCGCGCCTGGGACCACCGGCGCCACCGGTACGTGGCCGCCAAGGTCCTGCAACAGAGCGACGCTCACGCCCTGTTGAGGTTCGTACGGGAACAGGCCCTGCGGATCGACCACCCCCATGTCCTCGCGCCCGCCAGCTGGGCCGCCGACGACGACAAGGTCCTGTTCACCATGGATCTGGTCGGCGGCGGCTCGCTGGCGCATGTCATCGGGGACTACGGCCCGCTGCCGCTCCGCTTCGCCTGTACGCTCCTCGACCAGCTCCTCTCCGGTCTCGCGGCCGTGCACGCCGAGGGCGTCGTCCACCGCGACATCAAACCGGCCAACATCCTGCTCGAAGCCACCGGCGCGGGGCGCCCGCATCTGCGCCTGTCCGACTTCGGGATCTCGATGCGCAAGGGAGAGCCCCGGCTCACCGAGACCGACTACGTGGTCGGGACGCCCGGCTACTTCGCTCCTGAGCAGATGACGGGCGCCGAGCCCGACTTCACCGCCGACCTCTTCGCCGTCGGCCTGGTCGCCCTGTATCTCCTGGAGGGCGCCAAACCTGACGCCAAGGCGCTGATCGAGCACTTCGCCGAGCACGGCACCCCCGGCGCCCCGCGCGGCATCCCGGAGCCGCTCTGGCAGGTCATCGCCACCTTGCTCCAGCCCGACCCCCGGACGCGTTTTCGCACCGCCACGGGCGCGCGCAAGGCGTTGGCCTGCGCCGCCGAGATGCTGCCCGAGCCCGGCCCGGACGACGAACTCGTCGAGATCTTCGACCAACTCGCGCCGCTGCCGACGGGTTTCGGCCCCGACGGCCCCCTCACCCCCGCGCCTCACCCGGGGCCCGCGCCCCGCCCTTCCCCCCTCCCACCACAGCCGAACCACCCCACGCCCTTCCCAGCCCCGGCCCCGGCCCAGTTCCCCTCGCCGACCGCGCCGACCCCGCCGACCGCCAGCCACCTCGGCTCGGAGGCCGACGGCTTCCGCCTCCCCCCTCCCCAGCGGCCACCCCGCCCGTCCACTCCCCCCACGCCGCCCCCTCTACGGGCCCCCTCGCCCGAGCCGGCATACACGCCCGCGCCTGCACATACGCCCGCGCCCGCACCCGCGCCGCACCAGATCACGACCCATCAGGCCACGACCCACTGGGCCGCCCAGCTCCCACCCCCGGACCAGGCAACCTCCCAGTCCTACGCACCGTTCTCCCCCACCGCGCGAAGGCGCCCCGGCCCGCCCGCCAAGGTGGCGGTCCCGATGCTGTTCGTCGCGCTGGTCTGCCTCACGGTCGGGATCTGGGCGCTGACACAGCTCTGACAGCAGCTCTCACCGCCGCTCTGACCGCATCTCTCACAGCCGGAAATCCGGGAGCCCCGCCCCTCACCAACCCCGAGGCGGCCCGAACTGCGCGCCCACGGAGGCGCCCCCGGGGCCGCCCCCGGGACCACCCTCGCCCGCCGCCCGCCGCCGCGCGACCAGCGTCCACCCGCCGAGGACGCCCAGCAGCACCACCCCGGTCCCGATCCCCCCGGTGGCAAGGACGGCCATCGCCCTGTCGCCGCCCCCGCCCGTGCCGCTCCCGGCAGCCGTCTCCCCGCGCCGGGCGGCCTCCGTGTCCTGCTCCGTGACGCCGAATTCCTCGGCCGGCACGGCCGACCCCGCGTACGCCGGACCCGGCCGCGCGGCCCCGTCGACGTCCACCCGGAGCGTCAGGTCCAGCGGGGCCGCGCCGAACTTCCGTGCGACGTCCGCGCTCAGGTGGACCGTCAGGTAGTACCAGCCGGCGAATCGCATCGCGGCCACCGCGTCCGCCGGGGCGAACCGGTTCTCGTACGCGACCGGAGGCACCGGGTCCAGCACCGCCGACTTCTGCCGACCGTCGTACGCCGTATCCGTGTCGTCGACCTCCGCGCGTACCGGGTTGCTCAACGTCATGACCAGCGCGGCCGCCACGTACCCCGTCCCGCGCCCGGCCCCCCGCCCCACGCCGCCCCGCTCACCACCGCCACCGGCGGCCTCGCCCCCGCTGCTCAGGCTGCCCAGCTCCGCGGTGACGGAGAGCCGCTGTCCCCAGTCGACCGGCACCCGGTAGAAGAGCGTCCCGCCGGGCTCGATGCTGTCCCCCCAGACGCCCTTCCCCAGCGCCCGCGCCCCGTTGAAGCTCGTACCGCCCTCGCGGACCTTGCGCTCGCCGGTCGGCGCCACGGGGGTCGCGGAGTTCCAGGAACCCGGCGGCGTCGTCGCCCCCTTTTCGCGCAACGCGGGTTCCGACGCGACCCGAAGCTCCAGGTCCCAGCTCGTACGGGAGGACTCCGGGGCGCTCATCCGCTCGACGAGTACGTAGTACGTGCCTGTCCCCTCGCAGCTCTTCTCGTCGGGGCCGACCCTGCGCGCCGCCGTGGCCGTGATCGGCCGCGGGCTCTCCGAGGCGCCGAACCTCGCCTCCTGCGACTCCCTGGGGCTACAGCTGTTGCCGTCCGCGTCCTGTACGGAGACCTCGACTCCATCGGCGTAGGACACCCTGCTGCCCAACGCGGGGACCGCGGTCACCGCGACGTACGCGCTCTCCTCGGCCCTCAGCTCCACGCGGTAGAAACGCCGGCCCGCGCGCGGGAGGGAGCTTTTATAGACCTTCCCGGCACTGAGCCGACGCCCTTCGGCGCTGCTCGTCGCGCCGTCGACCGTCTCGGCGCCCTCGGCGAAGCCGTACGGAGCGGGCGCCCCCGCGGCCCAGGCCTGCCCCGGCAACACCCCCGCCGTACACGCCACAGCGCATGCCACGGTGCACGCCACCGCGCGGATCGCCACGCCCCAGCCCCCGCCAAGCCGCCGCCCCAGCCC
>NZ_JODF01000110.1:0-8612 GCF_000717945.1 Streptomyces sp. NRRL S-920 | reverse complement strand
ACCCGTCACCCACGAGGTCTGCCAACGATGGATACGCTTCCTCCGGACATCGATGGCCTCTGATGCCGAAGCAGACGAACGTTAAACGACAAGCTCAGACACCGTCCCGGAACCTCCGGATCGAAGGTTGGGGACGGCGTCTGAGGAGCGCCCCCCTACAATCCTGTCGAGGTCGCGACCGCACGCTCAATGGGACCGGACCCCGCATGCCAGTGGCGCAGACGACAATCCCCGCATGACCTCACCTCAGCACCTTCAGGCCCTCCTCGCCGATTTAGGACTTGAGCAGGCAGCCACGTTCACGGCCGTGCACGGCGGTGACGAGGACGCTGTCATCCGGCTCTTCGGCGGCAACCCCGAGCAGTGCCGCCCCCTGCGACTGGAAGAACTGCGCGAGCACTACGAGAGGGACCTCATCCTGGTCTCCCGGTCCGGACCAGCCGTCGTCGTCGTGGAGAACAACAACCACCAAGGGTCTCGCGAGGAGGTACTGCGCCCGCTCTCCCGGCACGGCCGCACCGCCAGCGCCTACTGGAACGTCAACGCGCTCTCCCAACTGACCCTGGCCGAAGGCGGGCTGATCTCCTGCGCCTTCGAAATGATCGCGCCCGAGCACACCACGTTCGGCGCGCGCCCCGGCGCCTGGCAGCCCCTGCTGGAAGGCCTGGACCTGGACGACTACGAAACCCGTTGGGGAGCCGGCCTGATGGCTGTCGAGCGCGCGACCGGTGCGCGATTCGACAACTCCTGGATACTTGGCCCGCACCGCGCTGTGGAGATCACGCGGGTACCGGAGTCCCTGCTGGGGCAGGGACTCATCGACTCGCCCCTGCTCAAGCGGGAGCCCTTCATCAGCTATCTGGCCGACTTGAGACCCACACTGCTGAAACCGATGCGGCGCCACGCCCTGGACCTGGCCCTCGCACATGCCGGCCTACACGAACACCCGCTGGCCGTGGCAACACTGACAGCCGCCGCTCTCCCGGCCGGCGAGAGAGTGCGGCTGCGCGAGGACCTCACTGCCGCCCACGACCATGCGCACACTAGGGCTCGCGCCATGCTGATCGGCGAGCCGGAAAACTTCGGACCCGAGTGGGAACGCCCCTCCCACCTCGTCTTCCGCCAGGCCATCGTCTTCGGTGTCCTCGCCCAGTGCGTCGCCGCCCATCTGCCCACCCCAACGGACGGGTTCCCGGACATCCTCGGCTCCTTGGATACGGCGATGACCGGGGACGGCGCACGCGCCCATGAGTTCTGGATGGTCAAGTACCTGCACGATGCGGCACGAAGAGCAGCCTGACCCGCGCCGGCGGCCACCGCACCGCCAGACGCCGGCGAACTTGCCGGGAAGATATCGGCCGTCAACCACAGGAGAACCTCCATTCCGAGGTTCCAAAACGGGTTGTCAACGCACCGTGCGGCGTGCCGGTCCGCGCCCGCGCGCCACCGCACGGGACATCCGGTGCGGTGGCGCTCTGGCTGTTTGGTAAGCGCTGGTGTCTGCTGTTGGTAAAGACGAGCTGCGATGGGTCTTCGGGTGGGACGTTGGCCCTGGGTATCTGTCCCGTCACATGCTCTGACCTGTGGGAACAGCCGCCGCACGCGTGGTTTTCCGTTGTGCCACACGTGTCCCACTCAGAGCAAAGCCCCTTGGCTCCCCGTATCCTCACCTGCCGGGATAACGGGGCTGCACCTGCCGTCAGCTCTGGGCCATGCAGACGCCGCCGTCGTGGCCGAGACGGCTGAGGAGACCATCGAGCACACGCTGGCCCGGATGTTTTTGCAACTAGGGCCACCCCCCAGAAGCCACAGAGCAGGGCTACAGCCCGGTAGGCGGCAGCGACGGAGGCAGGCGGCAGTGAGCGTGGAAGACGGCAACATCCCCGCCCCTCCTCCACAAGGTGACCCAGTCGTTGCCGCAGGTCTGGAGATCGCAATGAAGTGGGGCGCCGCACTTGGTGGCCCGGAACACCTCAAAGTCGCCCTTCAGGCCCTTGAGCCTCAGCTGAAACGCGAACACCAACTGCGGCTGAAACAACTGGAAATACAGCGTGAAACACCAGAAGGCAAACTTGGACGGCAAGGGAACGGCGTCAGCACGTCTTTCGTATAACGGGTCTGTATCTGGGTGCAGTCATGGGCTGTTCTTGAGTAGCTCTGATCAGTGACTGAGCGCAGGCTGTGGAGATCGTTGCCCATTGCCGGGGTGATCGATGCCCGGCTGTTCAGGGGCAGTTGACAGTATGCTTAGGGTGACGGGCATGGTGCGCGCTGTGGTGTTCGATGTCGGGGAGACGCTGGTCGATGAAAGTGAGCTGTTTGGCGGCTGGGCTGACTGGCTGGGGGTGCCGCGGCACACGTTTTCGGCACTGATCGGAGCGGCGATCGCCCGTGGTGGGGGCTTTGGAGAGGCGTTCGAGATGGTCCGGCCCGGCTTTGACTTTCGGGTCGAGGACCGGTTGCGGGGAGAGGCCGGGGTGCCGGATCGTCTCCGCGAAGAAGATCTTTACCCGGATGCCCGAGCGTGCCTGCAGGAGCTGCATGACCTGGGCGTCTGGGTGGGTATCGCCGGGAACCAGCCGGCGCGGGCCGGGCAGGATCTGCGATCCCTGCGATTGCCGGTGGACCTGGTGGCCACTAGCGCGGAGTGGGGGGTCAGCAAGCCCGACCTGGGGTTCTTCGAGCGGGTGGTGACGGTCGTGCCGTTCCCGGCCGAGGAAATCCTGTATGTCGGGGATCGGGTCGAGCGTGATGTGATCCCGGCGAAGAAGGTCGGACTGCGGACTGCGCTGCTGCGTCGCGGGCCGTGGGCGTATCTCCAGGAAGGCGACGACGGCGGGGCGGATCTGTGGCTCGATGGACTGGCAGCTCTGCCGGCGTGGATCGCCGGCCAGCACTGAGTTACTGGTGATCTTCGCGTGTTTGCCGGCCGGCTAACGCCCTGCCGGACAGCTCAGCGCACGGGCTGTTCACGAGTACGGCTGTTCAGCATGGACGCGCAGCAGCTCGGGGACCGCGTTGCGCAAGCCCGTCGGCAAGTCCCGGCCCCCAGGGATGCAGCTGGCCAGGGGTGAGGCGTGGTGGATGCGTCGGCAGGGACATTTGCTGTTGATCCCGGTATGCGTAATTGAGGGATGTTGGGATCTGTTGGCGACATTTCATGATCCCCTCCTACAGTATGGGGTGAACTGTCTGCCAACTCGGTTGGATTGCTTGCGAGTTGATGGACTCGGGCCTCGCAGGGAGAGGCGGCTCGCGATGTCGTTGCTGGAAAGGTTGCAGGCCAGGGCGTCCGCAGCGCGGGTGCGGGTGGAGGAGCTGCGCGACGAGATGGCGGCTCTGGGGAAGGAGCTTGCCGCGCAGGAGGCAGAGCTTGCCCGCTGGGGTGTTGCTGAGGGGGCGGTGCTGCAGCTGATGGAGGAAGAGGATCTGGCCGCAGGGCGTGATCTGCCGGGGATGAGCATGCCGCCGACGGTGGCCGCGGTGGTGAAGGAGCGCACGGTGGTATCGGCCCCGGTCACGCTGGCGGACGGCAAGGTGTTGCGTGAGGCGAACGAAGGGGTAGTGCTGGCGCTGGCATCGGCGGGGCGTCCGTTGCGGGGAAGGCCGATCTGTGAGGCCGTGGGCTGGGAGACCGGTCATCGGGCGGTGGAGCGGATGCGGGTGAAGCTCAAGAGCCTGGTCAAGCAGGGGCGGCTGACCGAGGAAGAGGTGGGCCTGTTCGCGATCGCGCCTGGGGTCGGTGACGCGCCGACTGAGGCTGGGGCGGAGAACGACTCTCCGGATCACATCGGGTGAGGCGGCGCCACCGGGAGGGCTAGTCCCGGTGGCGCCTGGTTGCGAGAGCGCCCTGAACAGTGAGAAAGAGGCTCGTCGCGTTCCCGACGATAGTGGTGTTGCAGCGTTTTGGGTTCGCTGAGCCGTAACTTGGCTCTGACCTGCCGTTATTGCAGGCGGTGAGCGGGAGCCGGAAGGGCTTTGGCGGCGATGGCCGGACAGCTACCGGCGCGCAAGCGGCGGCCACAGCGGGGTGTTGAGGCCCGCCTCAAGGCGGGCGACGGTGGCGACGTCGGGCCCGGTCCGGCCGTCGAGGACGTCACCGATGGTCTGCCGGTTGATGCCCAGCTGGTCGGCGGCCGTCCGTCGGCTCCAGCCGCGGGCGTTCAGAGCGGCGGCCAGGCGGCGGGCGATGGTCTGGACGACTGCTGCGGCGACGTCGTCGACGAAAGCGTCGGGCCAGTCCTGCGGATTGCGGGCCAGTTCCCGGGGCGCACGGGAGCGCGCCGTCCCTCCGACCATGCTTCCACGCTCCTGCTGGTTGAAGTCGTACGCGACTTGAGTGGCAGGTTGTCCTGCCACTATTCGTGGTCCATGGCACTCGATGCGGCCACGTCTTCGGTCATCGACGGGTACGCCCCGCGGGAGGCGTCCGCCGTCTGGGATGCGGTCGGCCCGCTGGTGAGAGCGGTGGTGGCCGCCACCGTCGCGCGGCTTTCCGTACTCGGTGGAGGATCTGCTGCACGTCGTCGCCCGGCTGGCCATCTGGGCGGAGGGCCGCGGTGTGGTCCGTGATCCGGCGGCCTGGCTGCGGGACGAGACGATCGACGCGTTCGTGCTGACCGGCTGCACGGGCCTGACGCCCAATACCATGCGCACCTACCGGGCCTGGCTGCGGCAAGTCCGCGCCGTCCTGGTCTGGGAGCACGACGGCAGCAGCGAGCCGCTCAGGCTGGCCGCCCCGCCCGCACCAGCCGCTCCCTACGAAGTGGACGAGCTCGCCCAGCTCCGCTCCTGGGCCGAGCGGTTGAAGCCCGCCCGCAGTCGGACGCGCTGGCACTGCTGGCACTGGGCGACGGCATGGGCCTGGCTCCCGGCGAGGTCTCGCGCCTGCGTGGCAGTCACCTTCGGTGCACGCGATCGGGGGCCTGTGTGCTGGACGCCGCGGTGTTCGGCCGGCTCGTGGTGGCCCGCGCAGAGTGGGAGGACACCCTCATCGGCCTGGTCCGGCAAGCCGGAGACGATTTCCTGTTCCGGCCCGGCCACCGGGACCCGCCGCCGGACAACCTGATCGCGTCCTGGACCTGGCAGCACCGGCCCGAGGCCCCGCTGCCCGGCCTGAACGCCCGGCGCCTGCGGGCCTCGTGGATCGTCTCGTTGATGCGGCGCCGGATCGACGCGGGCGTGATCGCGGCGGCTGCCGGGCTCGCCTCGACGGCTTCGCTGGCCCGCTACCAGCATTTCGTCCCCCCCGTTACCTTTTTCGTGGCGCCGCAATGGGGCCTCCGGCCTTCGGGTCCGGCATGACTTCCCCCGCTTGTTGTTCATGATCCGGGGGGTGGTGTCACCGGGTCCGGAGGCATCGACGGACCGCTGGTGAGGGGCTTGAGCACCGGCTTCACCCAAGGCCGGAAGAGCTCTCCGTAACGTGGATGTGGCAGCTCGGTGCCCAGGCAAGGCCGGACGTGAACGTGATGGAGGGGCCTGCACGTGATCGACACCGGCGACATCGACGTCTTCCTCGGCCTGGACGTCGGCAAGGGCGAACACCACGCCACCGCCGTCACCCCGGCCGGCAAGAAAGCCTTCGACAAGCGCCTGCCCAACACCGAACCCAAGCTCCGCGAGCTGTTCGCAAAACTCCAGGCCAAGCACGGAACGGTGCTGGTCGTGGTCGACCAGCCGGCCTCGATCGGCGCCCTGCCGCTGGCCGTTGCGCGGGAGATGGGCTGTCCGGTCGCCTATCTGCCGGGGCTGACGATGCGGCGGATCGCTGACCTCTACCCGGGCGAGGCCAAGACGGACGCGAGGGACGCGTTCATCATCGCGGACGCGGCCCGCGCGATGCCGCATAGCTGCGGGCGATCGACGGCGAGGACGAGACGATCGCCGAGCTGGAGATGATCGTCGGCTTCGACGACGACCTGGCTGGCGAGGCGACCTGGGTCGCGAACCGGCTGCATGGCCTGCTGACCCAGATCCATCCGTCGCTGGAACGAGTGCTGGGGCCGCGGTTGCAGCACCCGGCCGTCCTGACGCTGCTGGAACGGTTCGGGTCACCGGCCCAGATCCGCAAGGCGGGGAGGCGGCGGCTGGTCATGCTGCTGCGGCCGAAGGCACCGAGGATGGCCGAGCGTCTGGTCGAGGACATCTTCGCCGCGCTGGATGAGCAGACCGTGACCGTTCCGGGGACCGAGGCGGCCGCGTTGATCGTCCCGAGCCTGGCCGCCTCCCTGGCGGCCGTGCTCGACCAGCGCAAGCTGCTGGCCGGGCGGATCGAGGAACTGTTGGAGGCCCACCCTCTTTCGAAGGTCCTGACGTCGATGCCGGGAGTCGGCGTCAGGACCGGAGCACGGATCCTGATTGAGGTCGGCGACGGCAGGACCTTCCCGACCGCCGGCCACCTCGCCGCCTACGCCGGTCTTGCCCCGGCCACCCGGAGCTCGGGCTCCTCGATCCGCGGCGAACAGCCCTCCAGGAGAGGAAACAAGCAGCTCAAGGGCTTTCTTCCTCTCCGCGTTCGCTGCCCTGGGCGACCCCGCGTCCCGGGCCTATTACGACAAGAAGATCGCCCAGGGCAAGCACCACACCCAGGCCCTGCTCTGCCTCGCTCGACGCCGGGCCGACGTCCTGTTCGCGATGCTCCGTGACGGAACCTTCTATGAACCGCAATCGTCGGCCGCAGTCACCTGACCTGCGGGTCTGCGAGGAGAACGACTCGATCGGCCTCGACATCGAAGCCGAGCACTGGATGGGCATGGTCGCCTTCCGGGTCCATCAGCACGGGCTTGTTCAGCCGCCTTCCGATCTCCCGGAGGAAGCCGCAGAACACATCAAGTCGCTCCTGGCCCTGCAACTCCCGCAGGTCGACGTCGAAGTCGACTTCGTTGTCGGCATAGAACCGGAAGATCGCCAGCACATCGGCCGTCGGCCAGACCCGCAGGTTCGGGCACTCGGCGTCCGCCGGGCGGGCACGACCTCCGCCCGGGGCACCGGAAGCACCGCTTCTCCCTCGGAGTACTGGCACTTCCAGCCCTTCTCCGCGACCAGGTCGAGGACCGCCTGCCAGTCCTGCACCGAGGCATTCGGGACACGCATGTCCGGCAACGATCCCATCAAGTCCGGGTCGAAGAAGCACTTCACGTCATCCCACAACAGATCAGCCACCCGGCCATGCTGCCCGCCTCACCGACCCAGCGCGCCCCCGTTTCCCTTGACCAAAGACATAGGGGCACCCCCCCCGGGCCCAGCACACAGGAGATGGCCCGACTGTTGCGGGGACACCGGTGAAGGCCCCGGAGCCGGGTCACCGGGCCGCGTTCGCAAGCCGCCCACGCCCGGTGACCGATGCCCCGGCCAGGATCCCGGACTCCAAGGTCTTCCAACTGGCCGCGTTGCTGGACCGCTCCGGGGCGCTCGCTCCGGTCATCAGGGAACTGGACGGACGCCCGGGCCCGGCGGGGCTGGCTCCGCGAACAGTACTGACCGGGCTGCTGCTGGCCCTGCACTACACCGGCAAAGCCACCCTGGCCGAAGCCTGGCGCCACCTGGCCTTCAACCTCTCGCCCTTCGCCCAGCAACAGCTCGGCATCGCCGGGGTCCCTCCGCAGGCGCTCTCCCGACGGGTCTACCGGTCCTTCGACCGCGTCACCTCCGTGCTCGACCCGGCCCGCTGCAACCGCCGACGCCGACTCCCCCTGACCGAAGCCGCCGTCTTCGCAGCAGCCTGGGAGGACGACGACCCCGAGCACCTCCGCAAGAAGGCAGTCCTGCAGCAGATCTGCACCGCGTTGATCACCGAAACGGTCCGGGCCGACCGCAGATGCGGGGCCCTGAAGCACTGGCGCGGGGACATCGGCATCGACGCGACCCCGTTGGCCAGTTGGCACCGGCCCGCCAGCCACCGGCGCCAGCTCGCCTCCGTCGACATCACCGCGGGCTGGCACTACAGCGGCGGGTCGAAGAAGGTTCCTCACCGCACGCGTCGACCGGCTCGAAGCCGAACTCGCCGAGATGAACTTCGCTTTGCCGGTTGGCCCCTTGCAAGGCGACCCTCAGCACCGCAACGCCCTGCATCATGGCGATGCAGCGGTGCTGTGTGACTGGGACACCGTGGCGTATGGCCACCCGGAGTGGGACTTGGTCACGATCGAGGTTCACTGCCGCCGCTTCGGTTACGGCCCGGAGCACTACGAGGACTTCGCCACGGCGTATGGGTACGACGTCACTACGCTGACCGGTTATCCGACACTGCGTGACCTCCGCGAATTGCGAATGGTCACTACAAATGCATGCAAAGTACACCACGCGCCGGAGAGCATCCACGAAGTTCTGCGCCGCGTACACGGCCTGGAAAACGAAGACTTGGGCATGCGCTGGCGCATTCTCTGACGAAGGCTCCGCACGTTTCAGCGATCCGTGCTCGCGGGAAGTCGCACCAGTGAGCGTCCCTGCCGAGCGGTAGCGGCACGGAGTTCCTTGACTCCGCTGGTGTGGGGGTGGCGTTGTGCCAGCTGGTCGACGATGCTGCGGATCGCGGGGCGGTCTCGGACTTCGCCGGGGCTGGCTCGGTAGGCGTCCAGGAGGGAGCGGGCGGCCTGCTCCGGCCGTCCCCA
>NZ_JODF01000109.1:0-9254 GCF_000717945.1 Streptomyces sp. NRRL S-920 | reverse complement strand
TACCTGGTCTCCGCATGGAACGCCGTGCGCGAGGACCGGCCCCTGACACGCCTGGTGGTCCGTCCCGAGGCCCCCGTGCCGAACCCGAAGTAGCCCTCCTCCCTCTTTTCCCATAGGAGATGCCCCTCCCATGAGCACCACCGCAACACCCGTCGCCGAGCGGGACGTTGTGCAAGCTTCCAAGGCGTTCGCCCGCGGCGGCGAGCACATCGACCCCGAACTCCTGGACATGCACTTGGTCGAGGTCGCCGACAAAGCGTCCTGCTCGCTGCTGCGCGACCGCTTCCGCACCGACTTCCCGCACGCCGCCTACCACGAGCTGCTATCCAGCGTGGCGGCGCTCCGCGCCGTCCTCGGGCTCACCCCGACCCCCACGGCCCGCGAGGTGCTGGAGTGGCAGGACCGGCAGCGCACCGTCTACGCCGAAGCCGTCCGAGGCCCGAGGGCGCAGTACCCGGTGGTCGGCCCGTACCGCGGTGTCGAGACGGCGCTCGACGGCCCGGCGCAGGCGTACCCGAGCGGGGACGATCCCCTTGGGCACCTGGCCGACGGATGGATCGCGGGCCCGCCCGCCTCCATCCCGATGCCCATCGTGTGGGGTGACACCGAGAAGGCGGGGTACGGCACCGTCCGGTACAAGCGCGGCTACGCCCCCAACTCCGAGGGCCGGTGGCCGTTCCGAGTCCGCACGGACGACCAGGCGCCACCCACGGGCGCCCGCCCGCACATCACCGTGCCCTCTGTGTGGGAGGACTGATGCCGGGCACATTCGTGACCGGGGCGGTGAAGGAGTGCACCGCCCCGCCCCAGGACTGGGAGCCGGTCTACATCCGCCTCCAGCCCGAGGCCGCTGAGGCACTGGCGCTCACCGCACGGTTCCCGATCTTCCCGACCCCGCTGCCCAACACCTACGTCCAGGTCCGTAACGAGGTGCCGTGCCCGGCCTGCGGCGAGGGCAGGATCTCGCGATCGTGGCGCATGGAACGTCGCGCGCTCATCGCCGGGACCGGGTGCCGGCGTCGGCACGTCTTCGTGATGGCGCCGCCACTGCCGTACCTGTGCATGGAGGACGAAGCGTGAGGGCACTGGCCGTGGAAAGGCCAGCCCCGGCCTGGGCCGGTCGCGCCATCGTGCGTGCGGCAGGCCGGATGGAACTGCACGTCGCCGTCGGCCCGGACGCCTCGTCGGCGCTGGGCGTAGGGCCCTGGGCAGGACCAGTCGACGAGAGACGGCTGTGCGCGGCATGCCTGCGAGCACTCCGCGGCGAGCCCGCGTCCGAGCCGGAACCCGGCCAACTGGCCACCACCGGCACCGCCAAGATGCCACTGGAGCCGGGCGTGGAGCGGCGGGAACGGCATCTCGGGCAATCCCGGACCCGCCGACGTACACCGCACCGAGCCTGCCGACCGAGCATGACGGGCGGCCGATACGGTGGTCGGAGTGGGGCGCAGCACCGTACTCGTCCGCATGTGACTGGTGTGGGGTCCCCGGGCCGTGCGTGTTGGCGGGCGGCCGCCAGGGCAACCCGCTGGCGAAGGACAACCCGCTGCGCTGGTTCGTTGCCCACCGCTGCTCGTACTGCCAGCAGACGCGTGTCTACGAGCAGGCCGGAGTAGCCAAGCTGAAGCCCATCGCCCACTTCAAGCCCGAATCCCCAAGGAGCGTTCGCGCATGAGCACTGGCAATCCCTCCGCGCTGCTCCAGTAGGTCGCGCTCATCGCGTGCGGACGTCGGGAGGGCAAGACGCACTCGTGCCCGTCCTGTGCGAGCAAGGCCCAGGGACTGCTAAACATCGCCCGTACGGGCGCCTTGGACGCACTCGCGGCCGCCATCTGCGGCGACAACCTCGGCGCCTGCCAGGACTGCCGCGCCAAGGCCCGGACGATCATCAACGAGACGGTGAACACGTCGTGCGCAGTCTGACCGGGGCCGCGGCGTACAGCCGATTCGTGCCCCCGTGTGGCCACGTGAAAGAGTCCGCGTCGTAGAAAGTTCACTGCCTCGGCGCGGAGGGGAAGAGATGGGGCGATGGCGACGACGGTTCAAGATCTGGGAGTGGCTGGCGGTCCTGTCAGCGCATAACGGAGGCTGCCTGTACTGCGTCAGCCGGTCCCAGACGATGGACCACGTCATACCGTTCTCAGACGGCGGCGCTGATCAACTGAAGAACCTCCTGCCGATCTGCCGTCCCTGTAACCGGAAGAAGGGCAAGAAGAACCCCGTCGTCTGGTTTGTCGCTATGGACTTGAGCCTTCGATGGAGCGGCGAAGGCTCCTTGCTCGACGGATCGAGCTACGAGAACAAGAGCTTGCGGGAGCTGTACTTGCTCACCCACCCTGAGGTCCTGGAAGCTCTGGACGAACTTGAAGCCGTACAGGCCGAAGTCCTGGACGAACGGCGTACAGACTGGTTCCGGCGAAAATTCGAAGCACACGGCTACCCCTCCGCCAGGTTCGGTGTCCCTCGGGCCAGGGCCTATTACGACGCACAGATCCGAGAGGGCAAAGCCAAGGGATATCCGACAGCCGAGCAGGAGTGGGCGGAGCTTCGGCAGCGGCTAGGAATCGAGCACCGCTCGTAGCAGACGCGGACCGCGCGGCCCGACGGCGCCATCAGGTGCTGCCCAGTCGAGCAACGGGCACTACCGGTGATCTGACCGTGCGTCAGGGGGCCTTGGCGCCCATGGCATGATCCACTTTCATGAGAACAACTGTGTGGGGGAAGGCGGCGGTGGGCGTGTTGCTCGCCGCCGCGGTGATGGCAGGGGCGAGTGCCTGCGGCGGTGAGGCCGAGGCACAGAAGAAGGCGCCCGCGAAGGCGAAGGCGCCAAGCGTCGCTGCGGCGACGAAGACGTTCCAGGCCGCCGTCGAGAACTTCGACGCCAGCGATGGATGCCCCGAAGCCGTGGGCGAGTGCTGGGACAAGATGAAGGCCGTCGCCGCACCCGCGCGGACACTGCGCAAGGCCATGAACGCTGACAAGCGGACCGGCCCGGACTTCTACTCCCCGGCGTACGCCCTCATCGACAAGATGGAAGACGGTATGGACGTCGGCGAGGACACGTTCACCAACCGGCCTGATGTGCTCGGCTCCGCGCACAACCTGGCGGACTGGCTCGACGAGCACCCCACCCAGTAGCGCGCGCTCCAACAGCGCGTCTACCGGCCCCGCGCTTCGGGCAGCTCCCCGCCGTGCTGGCCAGTTCAGGCCGCGCTCTGACCCGTGGCGCACCCCGGGCAGGGCGCCTTGGCCGCAACGAGGTCCACGCAGACGACGCAGTCCTGATCACTCTTGCCGGCGGTCGGCGCACCACCCAGGTCAAGTCCGCACAGCGCTCGATCGGGATCACAGCAGAAGGTGTGGCTGATCGCCCCGCTGGACGACATCGCTGCCGTGGCTGCAACCGGGACCTCCCCACGGGCGTGCGCGACGACAGTCCGAGTGGCCTGCTCAAGGGCTGCGAGGAACGGGTCCGTCATAGACCGGAGGGTAGCCTGCCCGGCGATGCCCGGTGCAGGCTGTTCGACGCGCCGAGCCGCCTCCGCTCTGACCTACCAGCGGGGCCACAGATCAAGGTCGCCGCTCGGCGGTCGGCGCCAACCCGGCGGGAAGGGCGGCTCCGTAGAAAACCGCTGCCGGGCCAAGTCGAGGTCCTGCTCTTCCGGCTCGCAGCCGCATGAGTTGCTGTGGTGCACTCGGCACTGCGGCTCGCTATCCGGCTCCGGATACTCCGGGATGGTCCCGACGTATTCGTTGCCATCCTCGTCGTAGGTCACTTCGATCTCCATGAGCGACTTCCTTACCTGATTGGTCAGGCAGCGGACGCGCCGTCGACACGACGTGCACCATCAGGGCAGCGACGATCGGGCCCGTGGTCAAGAGCGCGCCCGGTCAGCGCCTGCGGCGCCGGACTGTTGCTCTGCCCTGCATGCCGGACAGACCGGCTGCGCCCGGTCGCCGTGCCGGGTGGTAACGACTCGGTACGCGATAGCCAGGGATCCCCGCGGGATGCGCTGGGCTCTGGCGATCCTGCGAGACTGCCGAGTGCTTGCTGGACGACGAGGACACCGATGACGGCTACCGCCTAAAAGCGTCGTTCGGTCCCTACGCCCTGCGCGAGCGTGGTGCCAGCCTGCACAGCGGACTGAACGCGGAGCCAGCCGGCAGTGGTGAGGAGACCGAGGAATTCTTCTGGGCGAGTGCCGACTGCCCGGGGGACGGGCCGCGCGCCCTGTTCCAGATCAGCCCACAGAGCGCGACGTCCGATAATCCGCCCTTCGCGCATGCCGCGTTGGCCGCGTTCGCTGAGCGCGCGGCCGAGCGCCGCAACTGCACCGACCTGCGACTTCCGCCCGCACCATAGATGATCCATTCCAAGAGGTCAGGGGGTCAGAGGCGGTGATTGAGCGCAGGGTTGGCTAGCCAGTGCGGGGCCCGAAGCAGTCCGCCACTTGAACGGCAGTGAAGCACGCCTCTCGGAAAAAGCTCTTAGAGTGCGGTACGTGATCTTCTGTCCGGCTTGTCATCGCTCGATGGTGTGACGTTGGCGTATCGCTGCCGGTCAGCGGTTCGGGGTTCACTTGGGTTATGGCATGAGCATGTGCAATCCATATTCGAGTGATCTCACCGACGAGCCATGGGTGTTGATCGAGCCGGTGATCACGGCGTGGAAGGCCCGGCACCCCTCGGTCAGCGGCCACCAGGGCAAGTACGCGATGCGGGAGATCGTGAATGCGATCCTGTACCAGAACCGGACCGGCTGCCAGTGGGAGTTCCTGCCCAACGACCTGCTGCCACCCGGCGCGGTCAAGTACTACTTCTACCTCTGGCGCGACGACGGCACCGACCAGACCATCCATGACCTGCTGCGATGGCAACTGCGAGAGAAGAAGCGGAGGTTAGCCGACCCGAGCTTGGTGGCCATGGACACACAGAGCATCCACGCCGCGGTCGGCGTCCCGGCCGACACGACCGGCAAGGATGCTTCGAAGAAGGTGCCGGGGCGCAAGAGATGCCTGGCCGTGGACGTAGGGTTGGTCATCGCGATCGCCGTCCTGCCGGCCTCGGCGCATGACAACGCCGCTGGTATCGCCCTGCTGGACGGGGTTGCCGAGCAGACCGACACGGCCAGGAAGGCGCTGGTCGACCAGGGCTTCAAGAAGTCGGTCGTCGACCACGGCGCCACGCTCGGCATTGACGTCGAGATCGTCGAGCGCAACCCCACTGACCAGGGCTTTGTCCCGCAGGCAAAGCGGTGGATCGTGGAGCAGACGAACGGGATCCTGATGTTCTAAACCGCCGCCTCGTGCGCGACTACGAACACCGGCCCGCCTCCTCCCGCTCCCGCGTCTACTGGGCCATGACCGGCGCCACTCTCCCCTCCTGGAGGCTGGCGTGAGCGAGAACCCACAGGTCAAAGCCGTCCTGGAGTACGTGAAGACACGTGAGCGCGAACTGACGGACCAGGCGGCCGGGCTCCGCGTCCGCATCGAGGAACTCACCGCACAGCTCGGCGAGTTCGAAGCGGAGAGCGAGAACCTGCGCGTTACCCGCAGAACCCTCCTGGCTCTGCCCGCCCCCGTACCCGCCGACGAGCCGAACCGTTCCGAGGTCCCCGACCACCCCGCCTACCAGCAGATCTTCGCCGTCTTCGCCGACGCCGAGGCGCCACTGCGAGCCCGCGATCTCTGCCAGGCCCTCGACCTGCCCATCGTCCCGAAGAACACCGAAGGCATCCGTTCCAAGCTCAAACGCCTGGTCACCAGGGGCATCCTCACCGAACCCGAACCCGGCCTGTTCACCCCGCCCGGCACCTGAGCCCCACCACGTCCCCGTGGCCAGCAGCCCCCACTCAAACCCAACCAGCCCGGCAGCCCAGATCCTTCGAGGGGCGGTTCCTTGCCCGGCCTGGCCTCGACCGCTACGCCACGGAAATGGGAGTCGCGGGCTGAAAGGCGCCGCCGGTCAGGCGACCTTCTGGCGCTGGGGCGTCTTCCGCGTCTTCACCCCGCCGACAATGAGCGCCAGTCCCACGGCGACAATGCCGAGGTATGCGGTGGACGGAAGGTCGACGACCTTGTGCATCCAGCCCCACTCCGTGCCGAAGAAAGCCTGCGAAGCGAAGCTGACAAGCCCCTGGGCTCCTACGACGTAACCGATGCTTTCGGCGGTGTATCCGATGGTTGTTCGCACGGATCAACGCTCTCACGGCGGGGGCGCAAGATCGTCCTCTTCAGGAACGAAAACGTAGTAGGCCAAAGGATGTAGCGGTGCAAATAGCCAGCACCTGAGCCCCACCACGTCCCCGTGACCAGCAGCCCTCACTCAAACCCAACCCCGAAACGGGCAACTAATCACGTACCGCACTCTTATAGGCGGTGATCTAGAAGTCGTTGGCCCGTCTGGCTGGCCGTCCGGGGCGTGAGGCCAGCCAGACGATGAGGTCAACAGCGATCCGAGCGATGTCGGTTTCCGTGTGCACCGTGTGCTCGCGACAAGCGGAGTCACGGCGGACGATCTCGAAGCCGTCCTCTTCCACAACCGCCACGGACGCGAACCAGGTGGGATCGCCCCTATCAGGCTCGATGACGATGAATGTGTTGTCCGTGTCGTCGAGCGCGCTGATCATTTCGAACAAGGCATCTTCGGAGGCGCCCTCAATGCGGTCGCCGATCTCGCTGACCAGGTCGTACCGTCTGGCCTCCATCGGACAGTCCTCCCCCCGCGCCAGCATCCGAGCGGTCAGCATCGCATGGGGTCAGCTACCAGCATCGGCGACTGCCGCGACATGGACGGCCGCCCGGTGGAGCCGAGGGAGCGCGCTGGCGGCGGGGGAGTTGCCCTGGAAGCCAATGTCTTCACCGGCGCCCCGGCAGGGCGCCGGCGCTGACGCCGACCGCACCACCGGTACGACTATCGCGCTCACCCGGGTGACCCTTCCCAGATTCGCCTCCCAGCCTGAAGGAGGACCGGTATCAACAGGGCGTGATCAAACCTGCCTGCGCGCGGCACTGACCGCAGCCGTAGTCGCCCTGCCCCTCACCACGACGCCTCCGGCGGCTTCCGCTGACGCCGACCTGGTCGCGCTCCCGATGACGCTCAAGCAGGCCGTCGCTGCCCTGCCAAAGGCCGCAGAGTCACGCGAGGGCTACCAGCGCATGTCCAGGCCGCGGGGCTGGGTGAGGGTTTCGCCGTCGTAGTACGACAGCCACCGGCCCTCGGTGACTGTGCAGCTTGGGCCGAGGCATCGAAATGGGCTCCTACTTCGTCAGCGGTATGACCGCGATGGCGGCAAAGCCGTCGATACGCGGTGGTGGTTCGTTCGATATCACGGTGCGCCTTTGGTGCGACCAGTTGCTCCCTGGCTCGGAGGAAGTCTGGGACCTGCTCCGAGCAGGGAAGCGGAACCGTAAGGGCATGTGGGGTGACCTCGACACGGAAGGCAGGAAGGCATGGTTGTCTGTTGCGCTGTGGTCTCGTGAGTACCACCGACGCGGGCAGTCCGAAGATGCCCCACCGGGACAGGTGTTCACCCTGAATGGTCGGCAGGTCGTCGACATCGACAGCTTCTACTGCGCGCTGGGAGAGGCCATCAACGGCCCCGGCGGGTACTTCGGATGGAATCTCGCTGCCGTGGATGACTGCCTCCGAGGACGCTTTGGCGCCTCGCCCCCGTTCACCCTGGAATGGCTGCACTCGGATGCCGCTGGGTCAAATCTGATCGGCCCCTTTGCGGCGGGCAGCGATACCGCTGTCGATCTCCAGATCCTTCTTGAGATCTTTGCCGACCACGACATCAACGTCCTCATGCGATGAACAGGAAGAAGCAGGCCTGAGCGGCGATCGGCATGCGCCGTCAGGCAGCCGTCAGAGCAGGTTGTGGACGGGTATAGCGGCGTTCGGCTGGGTCGTAGGTTGGGTGAGACGCCGGGTCATGAGTGTGATCGCCGCGAGCGTGAGCATTGCTTCAAACTGCGCGGGTCGGGTTTCGTAGTCCCGGACATTGTGGCGCGCGTGCATCAGCCACGCCAGCGGCCTCTCCACAACCCAGCGCCTCGGCAGGATAACGAACCCCTTCGCGTCTTTGGGCCTGCTCAATTTCTTGATCGTCAGGTGGAGGAAGGAATTGGCCCAGGCGACGAGGGGGCCCGCGTAGGTCAACTCGTCCCAGACGATGGTGATGTCGGGATGCATCAGGCGGAGCCGTAAGAGGGCTTCGCGGGCGGCGACGCTATCGTGCATGTCGGCCGGGGTGACCATCACGAACAGCGGCAGCCCTTTGAGGTCCACGATTACGTGCCTCTTCCGGCCCGGCGTCTGTTTCCGGCGTCGTATCCCGAGGTGGCGCGCGGGACGGTGGCGGCGACTTTGACAGACTGGGAGTCGATCACTGCCGCCACCGGGTGCGGGGACGTGCCCATTGCGTGGCGGATCCGGCGCTGCAGCTGGACACGGATGAGGTTGAAGACCCAGACGGCGGACCAGCGGGTGAAGAACCCGAAGACCGTCTTGAACGGCGGGAAGTCGCCGGGGAGCGCGGCCCATTTGCAGCTGGTGTCGACGAGATAACACAGGGCGTCGACGATCTCGCGCCGCGGGTGGGCCTCCGGTCTGCCGCCGCACGGGGTCTGGCAGGCCGGCACCGGCAACAGCGGCCTGGTCAGGGCCCATTCGAGATCCGTGATGTCCGAAAGATACCGGCACCGACGTATCACGACCTTCCGTCAGGCGATCAGGTTGAGGGTGGACTCGACGGAGTTGAGCTGAGCGACGATGGGACGTGGCGGTGGGTGATCAGGCAGACGGCGAGGCTGAGGAAGGCTTCGTGGATGTCGTCGCGTCGTTCCCAGCGGATGCGCAGGCGTCGGAAGCCGTTAAGCCAGGCGATGGTGCGCTCGACGACGTAGCGGAAGATGCCCAGGCCAGTGCCGTGTGGTTCGCCTCTCTTCGCGATCACGGGGCGGATTCCGCGCTGCCAGAGCAGGCGGCGGTACTTGTCGTGGTCGTAGCCGCGGTCGGCCAGCAGCGCGTCGGGGCGCCGACGCGGTCTGCCGACCTGGCCCGCGACGGCGGGAATCTTGTCGAGCAACGGCTGGAGTTGGGTGACGTCGTTGCGGTTTCCGCCGGTCAGCGACACCGCGAGCGGGATGCCCTGCCCGTCGACGATGAGGTGGTGTTTACTGCCCGGCCGTGCGCGGTCGACTGGGCTGGGCCCGCTTTTGGGCCCCGTCGGGCGGCCCGCACGTGCGAGGAGT
>NZ_JODF01000108.1:0-9362 GCF_000717945.1 Streptomyces sp. NRRL S-920 | reverse complement strand
ATGGTACTGCAGGGGGGACCCTGTGGGAGAGTAGGACGCCGCCGAACTAATTTTGAATGGGAAACCCCCGCACCTTATGGTGCGGGGGTTTTCTGCGTTTGCGGCCCCATTCTTCAAGGCCCCATTCGCGGCCCATACAGGGCCATTTGTCAGACGGGCAGTTCGCTGTTCGGCCAGCGGGAGCGGCCCTGTTCGCGGGAGCGGAGCAGAGCCAGGGTGGGCAGGCCCCGGTCGGCGCCGGTGGCGAGCAGCTCCGGGAGCTGGGGCAGCGGGGCGACCGCGGCGGCGTCGTCGAGGACGAGCGTCATTGGTGGGTCGAGCCGACCGGAGGATGACCGTTCGGCCATGCGCCGGCCGTGCTCGACCACGCTGGAGGCGAGTGCCGTGAGCAGCGGCATGGCACCCGGGCCTTGGCGGGACTTGGGATCCTCGATCGCCTCACCCACCACAAAAAGCGTGCCCCCTTCATGGACAAAGGAATCCAGGGTGAGCGCATCAGTTCGGTTTGGGGTGCAGGACTCGCGGACGTGGACCGTGAAGAGGGCCGAGAGGGCTCGCGCGGTCAACTCCTGGGCCACGTCACGGCGTTCGGGGTACGCCGTGAGGGTGGCCTCCAGTTCGCCCGCGGCGCCGGGCGCCGCCCCGGGATGCGTACGGAGAATGCGTACGGCCTCCTGGACCTGGGTGCCCTGGGACCAGCGGTGGACGTGCTTCATCGGCCTGTCGCCCACCGCGGCGGCGTGCAGGAAGCTGCGCATCAGGGTCTCCGCCGTGTCGGCCACGGCGGCGTCCAGCTTGGCGCTCGGCCTTACCGGGGCGAGGAGGGCGGCGGCGCGCTGGGCGGCCGTCGCCTTGTCCTGGCAGCCGGCGGTGGGGGACCAGTGCAGGCGGGCCGGGGTGTCGCAGAGGTGGGAGGGGTCGTAGAGGAGGACCGGGCCCAGCTTGGCGCGGGCGTCCTTCGTCTCCTCCCACAGGGTGGGGTCGGAGGTCAGGACCAGCGCGGCGCCCTCGGCGTCCTGGACGGCCTGGACGGCGTGCGGCCTTCTGATCGCGGGGGTGCCGAGGATCAGGGGCGTACGGGGAGTGGGGGTGGGAAGTGGTGCCGGTGACGCAAGTGATGCGGGTGATGCGGGTGGTGTGAGTGGCGCGGCGGGTCCCGGCGGGCTCTCCGCCGCCGGGACGGAGATGCTCTCCAGGGCCGGGCTCGGAGCGCCCGGCGGGACCGGAGGAGAGATGCTCTCGGGCGCCGGAACCGGGACCGGCGCCGGGGCCAGCCCCGGGTCCTGGCCCCCGGGAGCGCTGTACCCGCCCTCGGCACGCCGCGCCCTCCGCACCGCCCGCCCCCGCACCACCGTGCCCATCACGAAGACCATCAGCACGATCAGCACCATCAGCTGGCCGATGAACAGGCCCCAGAACAGGCCGTATCCGGGCAGCTGCGCCGGAGGTGTCGCGGGCCAGGCGCCCGGCAGGTCCTGCGGGCTGCCGATCAAGTGGCGTACCGCCACGGGCGTGTTCCCGAACGTCACTTTGTCCGGCCACGCCCCTCGCGCGAACCGCGCCGCGAGCTTCGTGGACGTCCAGACGAGGACCGTGGAGCCCAGCAGGAAGCCGAGGAAACTCAGCAGCAGCCCGTCCGGGACGCCCCTCTCGGCGCCGGCGCTCCGCGCACCCCGCTCACGCCCGTACGAAGGGCCGCCCCGCTCCCAGTCATCCCGCATGCTGCTCCATATACGCCGCCCGTGCCTCCGCCTCCAGCTCGGCCGCCCGCATCGCGTCGTCGGCGAAGTCGGCGGACGACTCCGTCATGGCGCGGTCGGTGAAGACCAGCGGCCGTTCCGTCTCCGTGATGAGGTGCTTGACCACCTGGACGTTGCCGTTGACGTCCCATACCGCGATGCCGGGGGTGAGGGTGGGGATGATCTCCACCGCCCACCTCGGCAGTCCGAGGACCCGCCCCGTGGCCCTCGCCTCGTCGGCCTTCTGGGCGTAGATCGTCCGTGTGGAGGCCATCTTCAGGATCGCGGCCGCCTCTTTCGCCGCCGCCCCGTCCACCACGTCACTCAGGTGGTGGACCACCGCCACGAACGACAGACCGAGCCGCCGCCCGAACTTCAGCAGCCGCTGGAACAGCTGTGCCACGAACGGTGAGTTAATGATGTGCCACGCCTCCTCCACCAGGAAGATGCGCTTCTTGCGGTCGGGCCGGATCCACGTGTGCTCCAGCCAGACGCCGACGATCGCCATCAGGATCGGCATGGCGATGGAGTTGCGGTCGATGTGGGAGAGGTCGAAGACGATCAGCGGGGCGTCGAGATCGATGCCCACCGTCGTCGGGCCGTCGAACATGCCCCGCAGGTCACCGTCGACCAGCCGGTCCAGGACCAGCGCCACGTCCAGGCCCCACGCGCGTACGTCGTCTATGGCCACGTTCATCGCCTCGGCCGACTCCGGCTCGGGATGGCGCAGCTGTTCGACGATGTCGGTGAGGACCGGCTGGCGTTCCACGATCGTCTCGTTCACGTACGCGTGCGCGACCTTCAGCGCGAAGCCCGAGCGCTCGTCGAGCCCGTGCCCCATGGCGACCTCGATGATCGTCCTCAGGAGCGCGAGCTGGCCCGTGGTCGTGATCGCGGGGTCGAGCGGGTTGAGGCGGATGCCCATGTCGAGGGCGGCGGTCGGGTCGAGCCGGATGGGAGTTATCCCCAGCTCCTGGGCGATGAGGTTCCACTCGCCGACGCCGTCCTCGCCCTGCGCGTCGAGCACGACGACCTGGCGGTCCTTGAAGCGCAGCTGGCGCAGGACGTACGTCTTCTCCAGCGCCGACTTGCCGTTGCCGGACTCGCCGAGCACCAGCCAGTGCGGCGCGGGCAGCTGCTGCCCGTACAACTGGAAGGGGTCGTAGATGTAACCCTTGCCGGAGTACACCTCGCGCCCGATGATCACGCCCGAGTCGCCGAGGCCGGGCGCGGCCGTCGGGAGGTAGACCGCCTGGGCCTGCCCCGTCGACGTACGCACCGGAAGCCTGGTCGTCTCGACCTTCCCGAAGAGGAAGGACGTGAAGGCGTCCGTGAGGACGGTCAGCGGATCCCGCATCGCAACAGCCTGCCTCTACGTCGATACGTCTAGCGTCGGATGCCGGTCGCGAACGGCAGCGTGTTGACGAAGGCCCTGTGGTGCTCGCGGTCGCACCACTCCAGCTTCAGATACGACTTGCCGGCGGAGGCGCGGATGGTGCGCTTGTCGCGCGCGAGGGCCTCCGGGGAACGGGACGACACCGTGATGTAGCCGACGAGGTTGACGCCCGCCGCGCCGCTCGCCAGGTCCTCGCCGCGCTGGTCGAGGCGGGAGTGCGAGGCGATGTCGCGGGGGTCGACCGTGCGGTTCATCTTGGCCTGGCGGCTGGCCTCCGCCTCGTCGTTCGTCTTCTCGGTCAGCATGCGCTCGATGGCGACCTCGGTGGGTTCGAGGTCCATGGTGACGGCGACCGTGCGGATCACGTCGGGGGTGTGGACGAGCAGCGGGGCGAGGAAGTTGACGCCGACGGGCGTCATCGGCCACTCCTTCACCCAGGCCGTGGCGTGGCACCAGGGGGCGCGGGTGGAGGACTCGCGGGTCTTGGCCTGGAGGTAGGTGGGCTCCATGGCGTCCAGCTCGGCGGGCCAGGCGTTGCGCTTGGTCATCGCCTGGATGTGGTCGATGGGGTGGTCCGGGTCGTACATGGAGTGCACGAGCGAGGCGAGCCGGCCCTGGCCGAGCGGCTGTCGTACGCGGATGTCGGCCTCCTGGAGCCGCGAGCAGATGTCGGTCAGCTCGCGGGCCATGACGACGGCGAGACCGGCGTCCTTGTCGAGCTTGCGGCCGCCGTGCGGGCGCGCCGCGCGGGCCATCGCCTGGGCCTCGGCGGCCAGGTCGCGGGAGTAGTGCATACAGGCGACGAGGTAGGCGCGGTGCTGCTCGCTGCTGGTCGACACCATCGACTGCAACTGGTCGTACGACTGCTGGAGCCACGGCAGCGCCCGGTCGTCGCCGCGCTGGGCGACGTCCTTGGCGTGCGCGTCCGGGTCGGCGGGCAGCGTACGGGCGAGCATCTGGAGGCGGGTGACGAAGCCGTCGCCGTTGGCCACGTGCTTCAGGAGCGTCCCGAAGCGGTCGACCAGCGCCTCCTGGTCCTCGGAGTCGCGCAGGCCGACGCCCGGCCCCTCGATCTCGATGGCGGCCGTGACGGTGCGCCGGTCGGCGTGCAGCAGTACGGCGATCTCGTCCGGCCCGAAGGGCGCGGCGAGCCAGCTGATGCGGCCGATGCCGGGGGGCGGGCCGACCTCGACCTCGCGGCCGTCGATCCTGACCCCGGCCTCGGGGGCGGCGGAGCGGTAGGCGGTGCCGCGCTTGAGGGAGCGCTTGTAGCTGCGGTTGATCTCGAACCACTTGTAGAACGTCCGGCCCTTGTACGGGACGTACACCGCCGCGACGGCGAGCATCGGCAGGCCGGAGAGCAGCACGATGCGCAGGGCGAGGAGGGGGACGAGGAGCCCGCACATCATGCCGAGGAAGGCCCCCACGATGATGAGGGCGATCTCGCCGGTCTCACGATTCTTGCCGACGATCGCGTTCGGCCGCGCGCGGCCGATCAGATATGTGCGGCGGGGCGCGACCGGTTGGGACACGTGGGACTGGGTCGTCAACGCCCTTCACCTCCCGTGCGGTTGGTACTGCTGTTGCGGGAGCCGCCGCGGTTGCCCGCGTGCGGCGTGTTCGTCGCGCTGCTGCGCGGCGCGGGTGCGGCGGAGGGGACAGATCCGCCGCCGTTCGACGAGCCGCCCGGGGAGGTGCGGCCGCTGTGTGCGGCGACGCCGCCGCTGGCGGGGTTGGCGGGCCGGGGCTGGCTGCTCCCGCCGCCTCCACCGCCGCCGCCGTGGCCCCGGGCGCTGTGGGTCTTGATGCCCTGGGAGACGAGGGAGGCGGGGGAGCTGATCACGGCGGCGGCCTTGTTCTCGGCGCCGCGCATCATGCGGTTGTCGCGGGAGCCGGCGATCTCGTCGCCGAAGCCCGGTACGAAGCGGTAGATCATGGCGCTCGCGAAGATGGCGAGCAGGATGATCGAGAGTCCGGAGACGACGGCGGAGAACGCGTCGGGTCCGTCGTCGGCGGAGAGCGCCCCGGCGAGGCCGAGCACGATCACGATGATCGGCTTGACGAGGATGACGGCGATCATGATGCCCGCCCAGCGGCGGACGTGCGACCACAGGTTCTTGTCGACGAGGCCGGCGTAGACGACCGTGCCGAGGAGCGCTCCTACGTAGAGGAGCGCCGCCCGGATGACCAGCTCCAGCCAGAGCACGCCTGCGGCGAGGATCGACACGAGCGAGACGACGATCAGCATGATCGGGCCGCCGCCGATGTCCTCGCCCCTCTTCAGGGCGCCCGCGAACGTCCCGAAGAAGTGGTCCGTCTGACCGCCCGTCGCCTTCGCGATGACGTCCGAGACGCCGTCGGTCGCCGAGACGACGGTGTACAGGATCAGGGGCGTGAAGGCGGAGGCGAGCACGGTGAGCCACAGGAACCCGATGGCCTCGGAGATCGCGGTGGTCAACGGCACGCCCCGCACGGCCCGCTTCGCCACGGCGAGCAGCCACAGCAGGAGGGTGAGGATGGTGGACGCCGCGAAGACGACGGCGTACTGCTGGAGGAACTTGGGGTTGGTGAAGTCGACGCTGGCTGTCTCCTTGACGGCGTCGGACAGCTTGTCGACGGTCCAGGAGGCGGCTTCGGCGCAGCCCTTGGCGAGGGAGCCGAGGGGGTCGGTGCTGTCGTCGAAGGGGGCTTCGGCGGGGTACTTGCCTTCACCGCCGGAGCTGCCTCCGTTTTCGGAGGATTGGCCTCTTTCGCAGTATTTCTTGGCGGGGCCGTGGATGAGATCGCAGGCGTCGTCGTCCTTGGGCTCCGGCGCCGCGAAGGCGCGCGTCGCGAACAGGACCGCCGCGGTCTGCACGGCCGTGATGGTGGCGCTGAGGCGGAGTACACGGCGGCTACCGGGCATACGTGAACCCTCCGTACCCTTCGACCGCCTTCGCGATCTCGTCGGAGTTGGACGCACGGTCGTCGCCCGGAACTGGAGCGGGACCGTTCTTCTGGGAGTGCGTGACGGCCTTCCAGTCGCCGTCGATCCACGCCAGCTCCATCGTGAGCGTGAACCAGCTGTTGGTGACCGGCTTGGTGGACTTCTCGCCGGCCAGGCCGAGCAGGCCGCTGCACCAGACCTCGACGGTGGCCTTGCGGTCCGAGAAGTCGGTGACCTTCGTGCCGATCGGGGATGTGCGCGAGATGAACTGATAGCCGTTCGGCGTCGAACCGTCGTCGTTCAGGCCTACGTTCTTGAAGAACGGCGCGGTGTACGCCTTGTCGAGTTCGGCCTGGAACTTGGCCACGCTCTGCGGCGCCATGACGGTTCGGAGGATGGCGTCGCGCTTGCCCTTGTCGAACATGTCGGCAGAGCCGAGCGGCACGGCGAAGTTCGCCGCCGCGCTCTGGGCACCCTGCTCGGTCTTGGCGAAGCCCGTCGCGATCCCATCGGCCTTGCCGCTCACCGGCTTCTCCCCCGAAGGGGCCGTCGCCGCCGCGTCAGGCGTCTTGGCGTCGCCGCCCCCCGCAGAGGACTCACCCCCACCCCGGTTGGCGAAGGCGATCGCCGCGATCAGCAGGACCACGACGCCGACCACCGTCACCAGGCTGCGGGAGGACGTCCGCCCGCCCCGGGCGGATCTGCGCGCGCCGTAGACGTCGTCCCCGCCCTCCCCCTCGGGAAGCCGCGTCCTGGTCTCTCCCGAGCCGCCGAAGAGGCCGTCGTTCCGCTCGTCGTCGAGGCTCATGCCGCGACCGCCCCCTCAACCTCTCGCCGAACCGACACGTAGGGCACGTAGGACACGTATGACGGTAGCCGTGCTGGTTCCCGCGCGGGCGCGGTGTGGTGACTCGACATCAGGGAGTTGCAACCTCAGCCGGTGGGCACGACGGACGGGTGGGGGAGGGGACAGGGAAGAGGGGACAGGAGGGAGAGGGGGGACTGGGGGAGAGAGGGACAGGGGAGGGACCTACGGGACAAGGGGGGAGCGGTCGGAGGCCTGGGGAAGGGCGCTAGACCGCCATGCCGTAGACGATCGTGAACAGCGTGCCGAGCGAACCGATGATGAAGACTCCGGTCAGGCCCGCGATGATCAGGCCCTTGCCCTGTTCCGCGCTGAAGGTGTCGCGCAGCGCCGTCGCGCCGATGCGTTGCTTCGCCGCGCCCCAGATCGCAATGCCCAGGCACAGCAGAATGGCGACCGCCATCACGACCTCGATCATGACGCGTGCCTCGTTGCCCAGGTTCCCGAAGGGACCCCAGTCGGGGGCGATCCCGCCGATGATGGTGGTGATGTCGCCCTTTTCGGCTGCCATAAGCATGTGTAACTCACCGCCCCTAGTGGGTTGTTCTGGTACCTCTGCCCGCCTCGGTGCAGAGGACAGCTCATTCTCGCCGACAATCGGCCCCGCGGATGGCGCCTTGGCGCCATTCGTTGGCTGACTTCGTGCGTTTCCTCGTACTGAGGTCTGGTCACTCTGTGTATCACGCGGTACGACGCCGGGCAATGACGGCCCGGCGTGCCTCTGACCAGGACTTCTGACCAGCACTTTTGACGGGGACTCAAGAGCGGCCGAGGCCGGTCGTCGAGCGGGTGACGAAGGAGCAGTCGGTGTAGCGGTAGGCGGGGCTCAGCCTCGTGCCCTCGGCGCGATCGCGCACGGTGGCCCTCTTGTAGAGGAAGTGGTACTCGCCGGCGGGCAGCCTGAGGGTGGTCCTGGGGTACTTCGTGACGCCGGCCCGGCAGGCCTTGTCGCCCTGGGACTTGGTGGCGAAGACCCGGCAGGAGGCGCAGTCCTTGAGTGTGACGCTGCCGGTGGTGGGGCCGGTGTAGAGGACTTCCAGTTCGCCGGGGCCGAGGTTGGCGACGACGAGATCGACCTTGGCGCCGCCGGGGGAGCCGGACGGGGGCAGGCGGCGGCCCGCGCTCGGGCGTTCCTCGGCGATCTCGGCGGCGATGGCGACGTCCTTGGCGCGGTCGCGCTTCTCGCTGGCCGGGTAGGTCTTGGCGAAGCCGTTCAGGGTCGCGGCGGCCTTCGCGAAGTGGGCGTCCTCGAACTCGTCCATGCCGCAGGCGTAGACGCCGCTCTCCACGGCCCGGGTGGTGGCGCCGCGAACGGCCTCGGCGTCGACCGTGTCGCCGGGCAGGGCGGCGGCGGTGGCGCCGATGGCGCGCAGTTCGTCCAGGGCGGGGCAGGGGGCGGGGCCCTTGAAGGCGGACGTACGGGTGTCGATGGCGTCGCGCAGGGCCGGCTCGACCTTCTTGGCCTGGGCCGAGGTGGGGAAGGCGCGGAGCAGTTCGGTGAGCGGGGCGTCCGCTGCCGGGCGGCCGAGCCCTTCGGTGCCGCACTCGTAGAGGGCGGTGGCGAGGCGGTCGTCGGGCCAGGTGGCGAGGGTGCCGAGGCGGTCCTTGCCGAGGGTGCCGGGGAGGGTGCGCAGATGCTTGAGCGGGGGGACGGCTTCGCAGTACCGCTTGGCGGTGTAAGGGGCGGCGACGGACTCGTAGTAGGCGGTGAGACTGTCGGGCAGGCGGTCGGCGGCCCGGGACCCGGGGTGGTCGTCGGCGAGGTCGCGGTAGATGCGGAGGGCCTTCTTGTACTTCGTCTCGGCGATGCCCTCGAAGGGCTGTGCGTCGAGGCCCGCGACGATGCGGTCGGCGGTGGCGAGGCGGTCGAGGAGCATCTGCTCGACCGCCTCGGCCCGCGCGCTCTCGTAGGCGAGGGCGCCGCCGGAGGGCACGGCGAGCAGGATGACGCCGAGGGCGGCCGCGAGGGGGGCGCGCAGCGGCCAGCGCGTCCGGTCGCGGGTGGCGCGGTGCGCGCCGTGGGCGGCGGCAAGGAGCAGGAGGGCTGCGTAGCCGATGAGTACGCCGCCGGGTACGCCGTCGACATCGGCGGGCAGCGCCAGCAGAAGCAGCGCGGCGGTCGCGCCGACGCAGAGCAGGGCGGGGAGCGGCCGCCGGATGAGGAGGTAGCCGAGGCCGAGCCCGGTGAGGTTCAGCAGGGCGACGGCGAGGGGGCGTAAGGGGCTGTGGTCGCCGGGTGGGCTGGGTGCGGCTGGGGGATGGACGGACAGTTGTGGTGGCGGTGGCGGGTACGTGTAGGAGGACGAGGGCGCGTACGAAGGTGGGGATGGGGGCACGGAGGGGAGCGAAGGCGGGGGGGGGGGGGCCGCCGGGATAGGGGGTTAGCGGAGCCGGAGCCCGGTGAGTTTAAGGAGGGCGGCGGCGAGGGGGCGTAAG
>NZ_JODF01000107.1:0-10797 GCF_000717945.1 Streptomyces sp. NRRL S-920 | reverse complement strand
CGCACCGTTCGATCATGAACCGGATCCGGTGGGGGTTGTCGCATGTCGCGGTGACGGCCGAGGACCGGATGCTGTTGAGCACCACCGCCGGTTTCGACGTATCCGTGCCGGAGTTGTTTGCCTTGTTGCAGGTGGGTGGGGCGGTGGTGGTGGCGCGGCCGGACGGGCGGCGGGATCCGGCGTATCTGGCGGAGTTGATCCGGCGCGAGGGGGTCACGGGCGCGGACTTCGTGCCCTCGCTGTTGGAGGCGTTCGTGGCCGAGCCGGCGGCGGGGCAGTGCGGCAGCCTGCGGTGGATCGAGGTCGCCGGTGAGGCGTTCCCTCCCGCGCTGGCCAACAGTGTCGTCGAACTGCTGCCCGGGTGCGAGGTCCACAACCTCTACGGCCCCACCGAGGCCTCCGTCGAAGTCACGGCCTGGCAGCACGTACCCGGCGCCGACCGGGTGCCCATCGGCAGGCCCATCTGGAACACCCAGGTCTACGTCCTGGACGCGGCACTGTCCCCCGTCGCCCCCGGCGTCCTCGGCGAGCTGTATCTTGCGGGAACGGGGCTCGCCCGGGGCTACCTCGGGCAGCGGCCAGGTCGAGTACATCGGGCGGACCGACTTCCAGGTCAAACTCCGCGGCCAGCGCATCGAGTTGAGCGAGATCGAACAGGTGCTGACCGGACACCCGGACGTCGCGCAGGCCGCCGTCATCGTGCGCGAGAACGAACACGGCGACAAGCGCCTGGTCGCCTACGTGGTGCCCGGCGGCGAGGCGGGCCCCGATGGGCTCGACATCGCGACCCTGACGGAACTGCTCGGGAAGAGCCTGCCGGAATACATGATCCCTTCGGCGATCATGCCGATCGCCGAACTCCCCACCACGGCCAGCGGAAAACTCGACCGGGCGGCCCTCCCCGACCCCGATCGGACGTCCGCGGCGGCCGGACGCGGACCGCGCGACCACGACGAAGAAGTCCTCTGCCGGATGTTCGCCGAACTGCTCGGGGTCGAGCAGGTCGGCATCGACATCGACTTCTTCGCCCACGGCGGGCATTCCCTGCTGGCCACCCGGCTGGTCGGCCGGATCCGCAACGAGTTCGACGTCGACGTGAAGGTCACGACGATCTTCCGCCACCCGACCGTCGCCGAATTGGCGGGCCGACTGGCCGAGCTGGCCACATCGACCCGCCCCCGGGTGCGGCAGATGACCGTATAGGAGAAGCGTCGATGATTCCGTTGTCCTTCGCCCAGCGCCGGCTGTGGTTCCTCCACCGCCTGGAAGGCCCGTCGGCCACCTACAACATCCCGTTCGTCCTGCGCGTCGAGGGGCAGCTGGACACCGCGGCGCTGGCCGCGGCGGTGCACGACGTCGCGACCCGGCACGAGAGCCTGCGCACCCTGATCCTGGAGAACACCGACGGCACGCCCGAACAGCGCGTCCTGCCGCCGGAAGAGGCACGCTTTTCCCTCCCGGTCGTCGACGTGGCCGCGAACGCGCTCGACGCCGCGATGGACGACGCCGTCGACGCGGCGTTCGACCTGGGCGCGGACCTTCCCCTGCGCGCGACCGTGCTGCGGACCGCTCCGCACGAGCACGTGGTGGTGTTCGTCTTCCACCACATCGCCGCGGACGGCGCGTCGATGGCGCCGTTCCTGCGGGACCTGCTGGCGGCGTTCGCGGCTCGACGGCAGGGGGAGGCGCCCGCGTGGGAGCCGCTGCCGGTCCAGTACAAGGACTACACGCTGTGGCAGCGGCAGATGCTGGGCGAGGAGACCGACCCGGACAGCGTCGTGGCGGAACAACTTGCCTACTGGCGTGAACAGTTGGCCGGTGCTCCACAGCCCGTACAGCTGCCCCTCGATCGGCCCCGGCCCACGTCGCCCAGCCGCCGCGGAGGCCATGTCGACGTCGAACTCGAACCGGAACTCGTCGCCGCGATCGGCAAACTGGCCGCCGACCACGGCGCGACGGCACCCATGGTCGCCCAGGCCGCGCTCGCCGTGCTGCTGCACCATCTCGGCGCCGGCAACGACCTGACCATCGGCAGCCCCATCGAGGGACGCGCCGACGAGCAGCTCGAGGAACTGATCGGGTTCTTCGCCAACACCTGGGTGCTGCGCGCCGACCTGTCGCACAACCCGACGTTCGGCGGTCTGCTGGAACAGGTCCGGGAACGCGCCCTGGGCGCCTACGACCACCAGGACATCCCCTTCGAGCACCTGGTCGAACTGCTCAACCCCGACCGCAGCACCGCCTACCAGCCACTGTTCCAGGTGATGCTGGCCTGGCAGTTCGGGTGGTCGCGTTTGGAGGTGCCGGGGCTGCGCGTCACCCCGGTGCCGCTGGGCACCAGGACCGCGAAGTTCGACCTGTTCTTCAACATCGTCCCCGACCCGTCCGGGCACGCCTACCTACGCCTCGAATACGCGACCGACCTCTTTGACCACACCACGGCGGAAGGACTCGTCGACCGCTTCGGGCGCGTGCTGCGGCAGGTCGCCGCCGACCCCGGGACACGGATCGGCACGGTCGACGTCCTCAGTGCCGCCGAGCGGGACCGGCTGACACGGCTCAACGACACGGCCACGCCGCTGCGGCCGGCGACGGTCCCGGAGCTGGTGGCCGCCCAGGCCGGGCGCACACCGGGGGCGACCGCCGTGGTGTCGGGCCCCACCCGGCTGTCGTACGAAGAGCTGGAAACCCGCGCGGGACGCCTCGCCGCGATCCTGCGCGACCGCGGAGTCGGCCCGGACACCCTCGTGGCCGTGGCCCTGCCGCGCACGGCGGAGCTGGCCATCGCCATCCTGGGCGTACTCAAGGCCGGCGGCGCCTACCTCCCGATCGACCCCGGTCACCCGTCCGCACGCGTCGATCTCCTCCTCGGCGCTGCCGGTCCCGCGCTGGTGCTCACCGACCACGGCACGGCTCGGACCGTGGCCGGGGCCGGGTCCCCGGTCCTGCACCTCGACGACCTCGCACTGGACCTCGACGGCCCCGTCGCGGAGGCGTCCGAGGCGGGGGCCGGGCCGGACCATCTCGCCTACGTGATGTTCACCTCCGGCTCCACCGGAACGCCCAAGGGCGTCGCCATCACCCACGCCGGTGTGGTCAACGGCGTCCAGGACCTGCGGCGGCGCACCCAGGTCGACGCGGGCTCCCGGATGCTCGCCGCGACCTCGGTCAACTTCGACGTCTCCGTGTTCGAGATGTTCACCGCGCTGACGTCCGGGGCGAGCATCGAGATCGTCCGGGACGTCCTCGAACTCGCCGAACGCGACAGCTGGTCGGGCGCCACGATCAGCGCCGTTCCCGCCGTGTTCTCCGCACTCCTCGACCGGATCGCCGACGACGGCACCGACGGCCCCGTCATCGATGTGGACACCGTGGTGTTCGCGGGCGAGACACTCTCCTGCGACCTGGTGCGCAAGGTGCACGAGGTCCTCCCCGGCACCCGTGTCATGAACGCCTACGGGCAGACCGAGAGCTTCTACGCGTCCACGTTCACGGTGCCGCGGGACTGGCACGGGACCGGAGCGGTGCCGATCGGTGACCCGCTGGCCAATATGCGCGCCCACGTCCTGGGCCCGGAGCTGGCACCGGTCCCGGCGGGCGTGGTCGGTGAGCTGTACGTGTCCGGCCAGATCGCGCGCGGCTACCACCGCGATGGCGCCACCACCGCGGAGCGCTTCGTCGCCTGTCCCTTCGGCCCTCCCGGCACCCGGATGTACCGCACTGGTGACCTGGCCCGGTGGGACGCCGACGGCCGCCTGACGTACGCGGGACGGGCCGACCACCAGATCAAGGTGAACGGCATCCGGGTCGAGCCGACCGAGATCGAGGCGGTACTCGGCGGGCACCCCGCGGTGGGCCGCGCCGTCGTCACCGTCCACGAGGACCACACCGGCGGCGCACGGCTCGTCGGCTACGTCACGCAGACGGCCGGTGACGGCGACATCAACGCCACCGTCTCGGTGCCGGAACTGCGACGGTTCGCCCTGAAGCGGCTGCCGGAATACATGGTGCCCGCCCACCTGATGGTGCTCGACCGGCTGCCGCTGACGGCGAACGGCAAACTGGACCGGGAGGCCCTGCCGGAGCCGGAGTTCTCCGGAGCGCGCTACCGGGCGCCGCGCACTGACGTGGAGCGGACCCTCGCCGAGGTGTACGCCGATGTGCTCGACGCCCAACAGGTGGGCATCGACGACGAGTTCTTCGCCGTCGGCGGGGACAGCATCCGCTCCATCCAGGTCGTCGCCCGGGCCAGGAACCGCGGGATCACCCTCAGCACGCGGGAGATCTTCGAGCACCGTACGGTCGCGCGGCTGGCGGAACTGGTCGAAGGGCGGGACGACGGCGCGCGCGTGACGCTGGACGAGCTGCCCGGCGGCGGCGTCGGCTGGGCCCCGCTCCCGCCGACCGCGGCGCACGTCCTGTCGCTGGGCGGCGGCATCGGACGGTTCTGCATGTCCGCCCTGCTGTCCTTGCCCGCGGACATGAACCGTGCGGATCTCGTCGCGACCCTCCAGAGCGTCCTCGACCGGCACGACATCCTCCGTGCCCGCCTCGACCGAGAACGCCCGGGGCTGCGGATCGCACCCGTCGGCAGCCTCGACGCCGACACGCTGGTACGGGAACTGCCCCGCGAGGGCGCCGATGTACGGGCCGAGCTGGAGGCCGCCGCGGGCCGGCTGGATCCGGAAGCCGGTGTCATGGTGCAGTGCGTGCGGTTCACCTCCGCCACGGACGGGGACCGTCTGCTGCTCGTGCTGCACCACTTGGTCGTCGACGGAGTCTCGTGGCGGATCCTCGTCCCGGACCTGGCGGCCGCGTGGCGGCGGATCCGCGCGGGGCGTCCGCCGACGGCGGCCGTGGCCGGCACGTCGTTCCGCCGGTGGGCGCACGCCCTGGCCGAGCAGGCGGCCGCGCCCGGGCGGGTGGCGGAACTACCGGTGTGGCAGGAGATCCTGCGCGCGGAGGAACCGGTGCTCGGCGCACGGGAACTCGACCGGGCGCGTGATGTCGCCGCCACGGTGGACACCGTGCGCGTCGCGGTGCCGACCGACGTGACGGAGACCTTGCTGAGCGAACTGCCCCGGGTGTTCCGCGGCGGTGTCGACGACGGACTGCTGGCCGCGCTGGCCCTGGCCCTGACACGGTGGCGTCAGGAGCGGGGGGTGCCGGGCACGTCGTCCCTGGTCCGGCTGGAAGGGCACGGACGGGAAGAGCACGTGGTGCCCGGCGCGGACCTGTCGAGCACGGTCGGATGGTTCACCGCGATGTTCCCGGTGCGGCTGGACCTGACCGGCATCGACATCGCGGACGCCTTCGCCGGCGGCCCGGCGGCCGGCCGGGCCGTCAAGGCCGTCAAGGAGCAGCTGCGTGCCGTGCCGGACCACGGACTCGGCTACGGCCTGCTGCGCCACCTCAATCCCGACACCGCCGCGCGGCTGGCGGGGCAACGGGAACCGCAGATCGGCTTCAACTACCTCGGCAGGAGCACCCGTGCCGACCTGCCCGCGGAACTCCGCAGCCAGGGCTGGGCCGCCGACACCACGGACCCGGAGCTGATCGCCGCACCGGACCGGGACATGCCCGTGCTGTCGGCACTGGAGATCAACGCGGTGGCGCTCACCACCTCCGAGGGTGACGAGCTGACCGCCCACTTCCAGTTCCCGACCGGTGTGCTCGACCGCGACCAGGTGAGCGAGCTGGCCGCGCTGTGGGTGCGGGCACTGACCGCGCTGGCCCGGCACGTCACGACCTCCGACGCCGGCGGACTGACCCCCGGCGACGCACCGCTCGTGTCCGTACGGCAGGAGGAGATCGACACCTGGGAGGCGGCCCTCGGCAAGCTGACCCACGTGTGGCCGATGACCCCGGCGCAGTCCGGGATCCTGTTCCACTCCAGGATGGCCGGGACCTCATACGACCCGTACCACATCCAGATGGTGTTCCGGCTGTCCAGGCGGGTCGACCCGGAGCGGATACACCGGGCGGGCCAGGCACTCCTCGACCGTCATGCGGGCCTCCGGGCGGCATTCATCAACCGGGCCGACGGAGACGTCGTGCAGGTCGTGCCCGAGACGGTGACCCTGCCCTGGCGGTACCTCGACCTGAGCGCGGCCGACGCGACGGAGCGTACGGAGACGTTCGAGCGCTTCCTCGTACAGGACCGGGCCGACCACTTCGACCCGGGCGCCCCACCGCTCTTCCGGCTCGCCCTGGCCGACTTCGACGCCCAGCACGCCGAACTCGTGCTGACCGCCCACCACATGCTCTTCGACGGCTGGTCCACCCCCCTGCTGATCCGGGACCTGCTCCTGCTCTACGCCTCCGGCGGGAACCCGGCAGAGCTGCCACAGGCCGGCGACTACGGCCGGTTCCTCGACTGGCTCACCCGGCAGGACCAGAGCGAGGCCGCGCGTGTGTGGGCGGCCGAGCTGGAGGGACTGGAGGGGCCCACCCTGATCGCTCCCGAAGCGCCCGGCGTGACCGGCAGCGGCCGGGAGCAGGTCGACATCACGCTGTCGGCCGACGAGGCCCGCGATCTCAAGCGGCGGGCCGCCGAGGCAGGCATCACCGTCAACAGCCTGGTCCAGGGCGCCTGGGCGCTGCTGCTCGGCCGGCTCACCGGCCGCCGGGACGTCGTCTTCGGCGCCACGGTCTCCGGGCGTCCGCCCGCGGTGGCGGACGTCGAATCGATGGTCGGGATGTTCCTCAACACCGTTCCCGTACGCGTCGGTTACGCACCCGGCGACACCGTGGCCGAGGTCCTGACCCGGTTGCAGCGCCGACAGGCCGCCCTCGCGGAGTACCACCACCACGGGCTGGCCGAGATCCAGCAGGCCACCGGCCTCCAGTCGCTCTTCGACACGCTGGTGGTCTTCGAGTCCTACCCCATCGACCGCGAGGGGCTCAGCGCCGCGAGCGAGGCCGCGGACGGCGTCACCATCACCGGGTTCCGGCCCTTCGCGGGCAACAACTACCCGCTGTGCCTGGCCGCGGCGATCGGATCACACCTCGAACTCGTCCTCCAGTACACGCCGGGGGTCATCGACGGCGACACGGCGGAGCGGTTCGCCGCCCAGCTTGTGAGGATCCTGCGGCAGCTGGCGCGGGGACTGGACCTCAAGGTCGCGCAGCTCGACATCCTGGAGCCGGCCGAGCGCGCGTGGATGCTGGCCGGATGCGGCGAACGGACCGCCCCGACCACGGACGCCACCCTCACCGGGCTCTTCGAGGCACACGTCGCGCGGACCCCCGACGCGGTCGCCGTCGTCGCCGGGGACGAGTCCCTCACGTACGCGCAGGCCGACGCCCGGGCGGAACGGCTCGCGGCCGAGCTGGTCGCCCGCGGAGTGGGGCCAGAGACCGTGGTGGGTGTGGTGCTGCCCCGCACCACCACCATGGTCGTGGCCCTCCTCGGCGTGCTCAAGGCGGGCGGCGCCTATCTGCCGGTGGACCCCTCCTTCGCCCGCAGCCGCCTACCGCACATCCTCCCCGGCGCCCGGCCCCACCTCGTGCTCGTGGACCGCACCACCCACGACCTCGTTCCCGCCACGGACATCCCGGTCCTCGTCCTCGACGACCCGGACCCGCGCCCCACCCCGTCGGGTGCCGCGCGGGAGTCCTCCGCCCGGCCGGTCGCCGGCCCCGACAACCTCGCCTTCGTCGTCTACACCTCCGGTTCCACCGGAGTCCCCAAGGGCGTGGGCATCACGCACGTCACCGTCGTCAATGCCGTCGCCACCCTCGTCGCGCACGCCGGTATGACCACCGGTCAGCGTGTCCTGCTCGCCGCCTCGTTCGGCTTCGACGTCGCCACCTTCGAACTGTTCGCCGCGCTCACCACCGGAGGCAGCGCCGAGATCGTGCGCGACGTGCTGGAGCTGGCCGACCGGGACACCTGGGACGTCGACGTCGTCTGCTCGGTGCCGTCGGCCTTCGCGGAACTCGTCGACCAGCTCGCCGGTCGGATCAAACCGACCGCGCTGAACATCTCCGGCGAGGTGCTCACTCCCGCGCTCGCCGAGCGGGTGCGCACGCTCTGGCCGGACGCCCGCGTCATCAACAGCTACGGCCCCAGCGAGACCTTCTACGCGACCGCGCACCTGCTGCGCCCGGAGCGGCCCTACGCCACCGATGTGCCCATCGGCCGGCCCTTCCCCGGAGTACGGGCCTACATCCTCGGGCCCGATCTGGCCCTGCTGCCCCCGGGCACACCGGGCGAGCTGTACCTCGCCGGGGCCGGGCGGGGCTATCAGGGGCGGGCCGCGATGACCGCCGACCGCTTCGTCGCCGATCCCTACGGCCCGCCCGGCTCGCGCATGTACCGCACCGGTGACCTGGCCAGCCTCTCGCGCGACGGCGAGCTGCACCACCTCGGCCGTATCGACACCCAGGTCAAGATCCGCGGATACCGCGTCGAACCCGGAGAGGTGGAGGCCGCCCTGACGGACCACCCCCGCGTCGCCCAGGCCGCCGTCGTGGCCCGGCAGAGCGGCGGCGCCCGCTATCTCGCCGCGTACCTCGTGCCCGCCCAGGACGAGACCGCTCCGGACCTGGCCGAACTCCGTGACCACCTGGCGCAGCGGCTGCCCGACTACATGGTCCCCGCGGCCTGCATGGCGCTCGACCGGCTGCCCCTGTCGCCCAACGGCAAGCTCGACCACGCTGCCCTGCCCGTGCCGGACTTCACTCCCACCACACCCTTCCGGGCGCCCCGCACCCCCCGTGAGAAGGCCCTGGCCGCGCTGTTCGCCGAGGTTCTCGGCGTGCACCGGGTGGGCGCCGACGACGGGTTCTTCGTACTCGGCGGACACTCCCTGCTCGCCACCCGCCTGATCACCCGCGCTCGCGCCGAGCTGGGGATCGAGATTCCCATTCGCAAGATCTTCGACCTGCCGACCGTGTCCGCGCTCGCCGCGTGGTCGGAGAAGTCGGACATTCCCGTTCGCCCCCGTATGCGCAAGATGACTGTAGAGGAGTGACCCAGTGATACCCCTGTCGTACGCACAACGCCGCATGTGGGTGAATCACCAACTGGAGGGCGGGGCGGAGACCTACAACATCACCCCGACGTTCCGGCTGACCGGGCCACTGGACCACGCCGCTCTCACCGCGGCGATCGGGGACGTCGTCAACCGGCACGAGATCCTGCGCACCACCTATGTGACGGACGCCGACGACGAGCCCCACCAGCGGATCCACCCGGCGGCTGAGGCGTTGGTGCCGGTGCCGGTGGTCGATGTGGCCCCCGAGAACCTGACCGCCGCGGTGGACGAGGCCATCGCGCACCACTTCGACCTGGCGGCCGAACTCCCGTTGCGCGTCATCCTGTTCCGCTGCTCTCCCGAGGAACACTTCCTGGTCCTGGTGATCCACCACATCGCCACGGACGGCGTCTCCGGAGCCCCGCTCGCCCGGGACCTGACCGCCGCGTACGCCGCCCGGCTCGACGGCCGGGCACCGGAGTGGGAACCGCTGGCCGTGCAGTACAAGGACTACGCGCTGTGGCAGCGCGAGCTGCTCGGTGACGTGACGGACCCGGACAGCCTCGCCGCACGCCAGGCCGCCTACTGGCGTGCGGAGCTGGACGGTGTGCCCCAGCCGCTGACGCTGCCGCTCGACCGCCCGCGCCCCGCGGAACGGAGCCGGCACGGCGACAAGGTCGACATCGTCGTGGCACCCCAGGTCGCCGCCCGTCTCCAGGCGCTGGCCGACGAGCGCGGCATGACCATGGCCATGGTCATGCAGGCCGCGCTCGCGGTGCTGCTGCGCAAGCTCGGCGCCGAGGAGGACGTGACGATCGGCAACCCGATCGCCGGACGGACCGACGAGGCGCTCGCCGACCTGATCGGCTTCTTCGTCAACACCCAAGTGCTCCGGACGAACCTCTCCGGAGATCCGTCGTTCGACGACCTGCTCGCGCAGGTGCGCGACAAGACACTGGCGGCCTACGAACACCAGGACGTGCCCTTCGAGTTGCTGGTCGAGCTGATCAACCCCGATCGCTCCGCGTCCTACCTGCCGCTGTTCCAGGTGGTGTTCGCCTGGCAGAACTTCGCGAAGCAGGAACTCGAGTTCCGCGGGCTCAAGGCGGAGTTCGAGCAGCACATCGCGTCGACCTCCATGTTCGACCTGTTCTTCAGCGTGGCCCTGGACGAGGCCGGCGCGGTACGCGGCGACCTCGTGTACGCGACCCAGCTGTTCGACCGGGACACGGCCGAGGCCATCGCCGCCCAGTACACGCGCGTGCTGGAGCAGTTGGCGGTGGATCCGTCGTTGGCGGTGAGTGGGGTCGATGTGCTGGGGGCCGAGGAGCGGGTGCGTTTGGTGGGGGAGGTCAATGACACGGCGCGTGTCGTGGAGTGGGTTTCGTTGCCGGATGCGTTCGAGGCGCAGGTGGTGCGGACGCCCGAGCGGGTGGCGGTGGTGGGTGAGTATGAGTCGTTGACGTATGGGGAGTTCAATGCGCGGGCCAATCGGCTGGCGCATTGGCTGCTGGAGCGGGGTGCGGGGCCCGAGCGGGTGGTCGGGGTGCGGATTCCGCGGTCGGTGGACATGATGGTGGCGATTTATGCGGTGGTGAAGGCGGGGGCGGCGTATCTGCCGTTGGAAACGGGGCTGCCGGAGGAGCGGTTGCGGCAGATGACGGAGGGTGCCCGGCCGTTGCTGGTGCTGGGTGAGGATCTTCCGGATACGGCGGGGTATCCGGTGACCGATCCCGAACGGATGTTGTGGCCGGACAGCGCGGCGTATGTGATGTATACGTCTGGTTCGACGGGTGGGCCCAAGGGTGTGCTGGTG
>NZ_JODF01000106.1:0-11494 GCF_000717945.1 Streptomyces sp. NRRL S-920 | reverse complement strand
ACATCGGTGAGGGAGGAGGGGGCGACTGGTGGTGAAGGGGGCGGTGAGCGCGGTGGGCTCGGTGGGCGCGGTGAGTGCGATGGGGGAGGTGGTGGGCTGTGAGTGAGGAAGGGGTGGAGCGGGTCGGCGCTCGGCAGGGGCTGGGGGACGACACCTTGCCCCGGCTGGCCGGGCGCATCGTCCTGGTGACCGGGGCCAGCGGGGGGCTCGGGGCCGGGATCGCGTGGCGGTTCGCGCAGGCGGGGGCCGCGGTCGTGGTGCATTACCGGCGGGGGGAGACGCGGGCCCGGGAGCTGGTCGAGCGGATCGGGGGCGCGGGCGGTGACGCCGTCGCCCTGGCGGCGGACCTGAGCCGGGAGGAGGAGTGCCATCGCCTCGTGGAAGCCGCGTACGCCTGGCGGGGGCGCCTTGACGCGCTGGTCAACAACGCCGGGATCCAGCCCGTGCTGAGCCTCGCCGATATGACGGCCGAGGACTGGCGGCGGCTCGCCGAGGCGAATGTGACCAGTGCGTTCTGCTGCACCCAGGCCGCGGCGAAGCTCATGGCCCGGCAGGATGGCGGCGGCACGATCACGCAGATCGCGTCCATCGAGGGTTCGCGTCCCGCCCCGGGCCACGCCCACTACAGCGCGTCCAAGGCTGCCCTGATCATGTTCGCCCGTTCGGCCGCGCTGGAGTACGGGCCGCTCGGCATCCGCGTCAACAGCGTCTCGCCCGGCCTCGTCGACCGGCCCGGCCTCGCCGAGGAGTGGCCGGAGGGCGTGGAGCGGTGGGGCAGAGCGGCGCCGCTCGGCCGTCTCGGCCGGCCCGAGGACATCGGCAGCGCGTGCGTGTTCCTCGCCTCGGACGCGGCGTCCTGGATCACCGGTACCGATCTGGTGGTGGACGGTGGGGTGGGGGCGGGGCCTGGCTGGTAGCGCGGGGGGCTGCCTGCCTGCCGGCCTGGCGGTTGCGGGGCTGGTCGTGCCTCGGGGGCTGCGGCCCGCTTGGTTGTTCCTGGGGCCTGTCGCCCGGGTCCGGTCGCTTCGGGTCCGGTGGTCCCGCCCCGGACCTGGTCACCTCCGGGCTGGGCCGTGCCGTGCTTGGCCCTCGCCGGGTTTGGTCCCTCCGGGGTTGGTCACTCCCGTGCCTGGTCGCTTCCGGGGTTGGTCGTCCCCGTGCTTGGGCGCCACCGGGTCTGGCCATCCCCGGGCGCCGCAGCCCGCCCGGTCACCCCCGGCGCCTGGCCGTCTCCGGGCTTGGTCGCCCCCGTGCCTGGTCGCCTCCGGGGTTGCCCGCCCCCGGCCCAGGCCTCACCGGGCCGGAACTCAGTTGTCCAGGCCCAGCCCCAGCGGCCCAGCGGCCCAGCGGCCCAGCGGCCCAGCGGCCGAGTAGCCCAGCCGCCCATTGGCCGAATGGCCCAGACCTCAGCGCTCCAGATACGCCAGGACCGCGAGGACACGTCGATTGTCCGTGTCCGACGGTGGCAGTCCGAGCTTGGGGAAGATGTTGCCGATGTGCTTGGCGACGGCCTTCTCCGAGATGTACAGCGCCTCCGCGATCCCCGCGTTCGAGCGGCCCTGCGCCAGGCACTCCAGGACCTCGCGCTCACGCCCTGTGAGCGTCGCCATCGCGGTGTCGCGGGCCTTGCGGACCAGGAGTTGGGAGATCACCTCGGGGTCCATGGCCGTACCGCCCCCGGCGACCCGTTCGATCGACCCGATGAACTGGGCGCCGTTCGAGACCCGGTCCTTCAGTACGTAGCCGACCCCCTCGGAACCGGTGGCCAGCAACTCGTGCGCGTACAGAGGTTCTACGTACTGGGAGAGCAGCAGCACCGGCAGGCCCGGTATCCGCCCGCGCGCCTCCACGGCCGCCCGCAGGCCCTCGTCGCTGAAGCCCGGTGGGAGCCGGACGTCGACGATCGCGATGTCCGGCCGCAGGTCCATGAGCGCGGCCAGCAGGTCGGGGCCGTTGTCGACGGCCGCGGCGACCTCGTGCCCGAAGGCGGTGAGGAGGCGGGCGAGGCCGTCCCTCAGCAGGAAGTGGTCTTCGGCGAGGACAACGCGCACGGCACCTCCAGCGTCACCAGGGTCGGGCCACCGGGCGGGCTGCTCACGGCGAGGACGCCGTCGAACATCGCCAGCCGCCTCTCGATTCCGCGCAGGCCTGAGCCGCACGCCGGGTCGGCGCCGCCGCGGCCGTCGTCCGTGACGGTGATGCGGAGGGTGCCGGCAGCGCCCTCGGGTGCGTGCGTGCCGGGGGTGTCCGCGTCAGGGGCGTCCACCCCGGGGGCCGGGTGCCCCGACTCGTGGCGGATGTCGATCCAGGCCCGCGCGGCACCGGAGTGTTTCGCCGCGTTGGCCATCAGCTCCGAGACCGCGAAGTACGCGGCCGACTCCACCGGTGGCTCGGGGCGCGCGGGCAGGTCGGCCCGCACCTCGGTCCTGATCGGGCTGATCAGCGCCAAGGAACGTACGGCGTCGGCCAGGCCGCGGTCCGCGAGGACCGGCGGGTGGATCCCGCGGATCAGGTCGCGCAGTTCCTGAAGGGCCTTGGCGGAGTTCTCGCGGGCCTCTGCGAGGAGGGCGCGCACGGCTTCGGGGTTCGATTCGAGCAGGTGCTCGGCGGCGTCGAGCGTCATGCCCATCGCCACCAGGCGGACCTGGGCACCGTCGTGCAGGTCACGCTCGATCCGGCGGATCTCGGCCATCTGCGTGTCGACAGCGGTGGAACGGGTCGTGGTGAGGTGGTCGATGCGGTCGGCCATCTCGGCCATCTCCGCGCGCAGTTCGCTCTCACTGGGGACGAGCATCGCGCGCAGATAACGCTCGTGGAGGCGTACGGCCCAGGGCGCGGCCCAGCGGAACGCGAGCGGGAACTGGACGGCGCCCAGTACTCCCGCGAGAGCGGCCGTCGGCCAGTTCCGCACCGGGATGAACAGGTACCAGACGCTGTCCCACTCGCGGGAGAGCTGCACGCCGAACACCGCGGTGACGAGTCCCCAGACCCCGCTGAGGACGAGCGCGAGCGGGATGAAGGCGATCGGCCCGCCGACGTACGGGTCGAGGTTCGCCCACCGCCAGTCCCGCCAGACCTGGCCCTCCTTGCCCGCCAACTGGGCTCGCAGCGCCAGATCTTGGGCCCCAACGGGCACCTCGCGGTAGGGAGCGGGGAAGTCCCGTCCCGACCACTCCTCGGCCAGCCTTCGCTGCTGGTCGGCCAGTTTCCGCACGCTCCTGACGGCGGTCGGGAGCAGCCTGGTGCGGGCGCCGCCCATGAAGAGCGCGTGGGCGTGGGTCGTCCAGAGCGAGAGCCAGAACGCCCGCAGGGACAGGGACCACAGGAGCAGGGAGCGTTTGAAGGCGCCGCGGGGGACGGGAGGTGGGGGCGGCTTCCGTTTCCGGCCCTGGGCCTCGGTTTGGTTCTTGGTCTGGGTCTGGGTCCTGGCCATGGTGCTCCCCCTGCACTTCCGTAATCCCGTAATCCCGAAATCCCGTACGTCCGTGGGCCCTCCGCCGTCTCCCGGCGTGGTCCGGCGTCGTCCGGCAAGTCTCCGTAGGCCCTGTCCCGCCGATTATGGGGCGGTCAGTGGGCGGAAGTCGGTGGTGAAAACTCCCCTTTTCGCGGGGAGGGAGGAGGGGAGGAGGCGGGGGGACGGTGCTCAGGGGTGTGCGAGCACCCCCACTTCCAGATCCGCGACGACTCCGTAGTGGTCGCTCGCCCAGACGCCGTCCACGGGCTTGTGGAAGGCGAGTTCGGCGCGACGGACGCGGGCGAAGGCGTTCGGGTGGGCGTGCGGTGAGCCGACGAAGATGTAGTCGATACGGCGGTGGTGGCCGGGCTGGCGGACCAGGCGCTCGATGTCCTCGGCCGCGTTCGGGTTGTCGCACGACCAGGTGTGGCCGGGGCCGGATCCCGCGACCTCCCACGCGTCGTGGAAGTGCGTGCCGCGCCCCGAGAGGGACTGCCGGCCGGTCAGGTACCGGATGCAGGCCGCGTCGGGATCCGCGTTGAAATCTCCGGCGATGATCGTGGGCAGGGTGGTGCGGTGCCGGGCGTCCAGGTCGCACAGGCCGATGGCCTGGCGCTCCCGTTCGGCTTCGGCTTCGAGGCGGAAGGACAGGGTGGGGGCGATGAACAGGACTTCCTCACCGCCGGTTTCGGCCGTCGGTACCCGTGCCGCCAGCGTGAGCCAGGGAACGTCGGGGGCGCTCGCGCCACGCTGGTCGAGGGCCTCGACGATGCGGTGCGGCTGCCGCGTCGCGATCGCGGTGCCGCCGTAACGGTCCACACGAGGGGGTGCCGTCGCGGCCGTCCGCGACTGATGGGTGCCGTGCAGCCCGTTCCCGTCGAGGAAGGCGGGCAGCTGGCCGGGCAGGACTTCCTGGAAGGCGACGAGATCCGGTGCCAGTCGCCGCAGTTCGGCGTTGATCAACGCGGCTCGCGCGGTGGCGTCGCCACGGTCGTTCCATACGTTCAGTGTCACGACGCGCAGAGTTGCCGCCGGGTTTGCTGCCGGGTTCGGCGCCATCACATTCCTCTCCCTCGGGCTGATCAGGGCCCTGGTCGGACTCGCCGCGCGGGTCGGCCCGGCCGCCGTCAACTCGACGGCGGCCGAGCCGGGTTCGGATGTCTGTGTCACCCGAACTGGCCGGGCGTGTAGTCGCCCGCGGGCTGCTGAGTGATGACGTTCATGCGGTTCAGGGCGTTGATGAGGGAGATGAGCGCCACCAGGGCGGCGAGCTGGTCCTCGTCGTAGTGCTTGGCGGCGTCCGCCCAGGCCTCGTCGGTGACGCCGCCTGCCGCGTCGGCGATGCGGGTGCTCTGCTCCGCCAGCTCCAGGGCGGCACGCTCGGCGGGGGTGTAGACCGTGGCCTCCCGCCAGGCGGCGACGAGGTTGAGACGGACCGCGCTCTCCCCGGCCTCGGCGGCCTCCTTGGTGTGCATGTCCACGCAGAAGCCGCAGCCGTTGATCTGGCTGGTGCGGAGCAGCACCAGCTCCCGGGTCGTGGCGGACAGCGACGATTCCTTGATCACATTCCCCGCCGCGGCGAGATGCTTCACGGCCTTGACCGCGACCGGATTGGCGTGGATGTCGAGACGGGCTTCCATGGCGATCTCCTTTGTGGGTGCGGCGGTCGTCCGCCGCGTTCGGGTGCGTCCCAGCAGTACGACGAGGCAGCGCGCCGGAATGTGAGGTGGCGCGGCCCACGTCACATTCCGGAGGACCGGTCCGTCGTACTGGTGAGCCAGTGAGTGAGCGCCGACGCGGCCGAGGGAGCAGCTACACCTTGAGGACCCAGCCAGAGCCGACCGATCCGACCGTCCCGATCGATGTGACCGATTCGACCGTCCCGGCCGATCCGGGCCTGAGTGCCGTCACGAGTGAGCGTCGGCAGCTGATCAATCTCGCGTACCGGCTCCTCGGCTCCCTCGCGGACGCCGAGGACGTCGTACAGGAGACGTACGCCCGTTGGTACGCGATGTCCCCGGAGCGGCGCGCGGCCGTCGAGTCCCCCGGCGGCTGGCTGACGCGGGTCGCCAGTCGCGTCTGCCTCGATCTGCTGGGCTCGGCGCGGGCGCGGCGGGAGAGATACGTGGGCGAGTGGATACCGGAACCCGTGCCCGATCACACGGAGTGGGCCGACGGGCGTGGCGGCGGCGCGACGGCCGACCCGGCCGACCGGGTCACGCTCGACGAGTCGGTCAACATGGCGTTCCTCGTCGTACTGGAGTCGATGACCCCGGCCGAGCGCGTCGCGTTCATCCTGCACGACGTGTTCCGTTACTCCTTCGCCGAAGTCGCGGAGATCGTCGGCCGGAGTCAGGGGGCGTGCCGTCAGCTGGCCTCGTCGGCGCGGCGCCGCGTCCGCGCGTCGCACGCCGCCGTGGCCCCGACCCCGGCGGCCCGGCGCGCACGCCTCGTGCGGGACTTCAAACAGGCGTGGGAGGCGAAGGACATCGAAGCCCTCATCGGGCTTCTCGACCCCGACGCCCTCGGGCTCGCCGACGGCGGAGGCCGGGTCAACGCGTCGCCGCCCACGGGAGGCGGCGAGCGGATCGCGCGCATGCTGATCGCCCTCACGGGCGCGGCGAGCGATCTGGTCCTCCTGGAGCGGACGGTCAACGGCGAGCCAGGGCTGGTGGTCCAGCAGGGCGGGGTTACCACGACGGTGATCGCGTTCGACTTCGTGGGTGACCGGATCAAGGGCTTCTGGGCGGTACGGAACCCCGAGAAGTTGCGGCCTTGGGGGGTGTGCTGAGGTCGTCCTCGGGGCGCAGGGCGCGGGAGGAGTCATGGCAGGACAAGAGCCCCGGTCGCTCACCTCCGCCGACCGAGGCTCTCTCTGCCCCCGGACCCGACCGCGGCGGCGACACTCCCCCGAGCTACGCGCGTTGCGCGAGTACCGGCGGGTCAGGTCCGATGTAGTGATCACATCAGATCCCGCCAACAGATCGCTAACATATGGCCAACGGTCGGCTGATAAGCGACGTTCGGTACGGGGAGACGGCGTGAGTGAGCGGGGCGAACTGCGGGCCGGGCAAGGAGGCGGGGCGGGGTACGGGCCGAGGCCCGGCGCGTCGGACGGGCTCCGATTCGGGCTCCGGTTCGGGCTGCTCGGTACGCCTGTTCTGTACGACGCCACGGGTGAGCCGCGCCCCGTGCGCAGCGCCAAGGGGCGTGCGCTGCTGGCCGCGTTGCTCCTGGATCCGGACCGGGCCGTCCCGCTCGACGCCCTCAAGGACGCGCTGTGGGGAGACTCCCCGCCCGCCTCGGCGCGGGCCTCCCTCCAGAACCACGTGACGCGGCTGCGGCGCCTCCTCGACGACCCTGAGCGGCTGCACGCGGTGCCGCCCGGGTATCGACTGCGGGTCAGAGAGGGCGAGTTGGACGTACGCGTCTTCGAGCACCAGGTCGCGCGGGCGCGGGCCGCGCACGCCGAGCGGGACTGGACGCGGGTCGTCGACTCCGTCGCGGACGCGCTCGCGCTGTGGCGCGGGAGGCCGCTCAGTGGGCTGCCGGACCCGTTGGCGGACCACTCCCTCGTACCGCGCCTTGAGGAAGCGCGGCTGCTCGCCCTCGAATGGCGCTACGACGCCGAACTGGAACTCGGCACCGGTCTCGCCGCGCTCGCCCCCGAACTGGCGGCGCTGGTGGCCGAACACCCGCTCCGCGAGACCTTCCACCGCCAGCTGATGCTCGTCCTGCACCGCACGGGCCGCCAGGCAGAGGCCCTGGCCGCCCACCGCGAACTGCGCCGCAAGCTGGTGGAGGAGCTGGGGGTGGAACCGGGGGCGGCCGTAAGGGACGCACATCAGGAGGTGTTGCGGGGGCGGCGCGAGAGCGCGGGTGGTTCTCGGGGTGCGGGGCCGTCAAGGGGGCGGGCCGAGGGGCGGCGGTCCGGAGATCGGTCCGGGGACCGGCCCGCAGACTGGCTCGGAGATCGGCCCGGGGACCGGTCCGGAGAGCGGCCCGCAGACCGGTTTGGAGGTCGGCCCGGAGAGCGGCCCGTGGACCGGCCCGCAGGCCGGCTTGGAGATCGGCCCGCAGACCGGCTCGGAGATCGGCCCGCAGACCGGTCCGGAGACTGGCTTGGAGATCGGCTCGCAAGTCGGTCCGGAGATCGGTCCGTAGATCGGTCCGGAGATTGGCCCGGAGATCGGCCCGGAGATCGGTCCGGAGATCGGTCCGGAGATCGGCCCGGAGGCCGGTCCGCAGACCGGCTCGGAGATCGGTCCGGAGGTTGGTCCGGAGATCGGCCCGCAGACCGGTCCGGAGACTGGCTTGGAGATCGGTCCGCAGACCGGCTTGGATATGGGTCCGCAGACCGACCCGCGGATCGGCCCGCAGACCGGTCCGGAGATCGGCCCGCAGACCGGTCCGGAGATCGGCCCGCAGACCGGTCCGGAGATTGGCCCGGCGACCGGTCCGGAGATCAGCCCGCAGACCGGTTTGGAGGTCGGTCCGCAGATCGGTCCGCAGATCGGTCCGGAGATTGGCCCGGCGACCGGTCCGGAGACCGGCCCGGCGACGAGTCGGTGGATCTCGTACGCCGGTCCGCGCACCGCAACATCGGCTACGCCCACCTCACCCTCGGCGAACCCGCCGCCGCCCTCGCGCACTTCGAGGAGAGCCTGCGCGGCCACGGCGAGTACGAGGACTGGCACGGCGAGGCCCAGGCCCGTCTCGGTCTGGTCCGCGCCCTGCGTGGCCTGACCCGCGTGCAGGACGCGACGCGTGAGTGCGCCGCGCTGCTGGACCGCGCCGAACGCCGAGGTGACGCCCGTATGACGGGCCTGGCACGCCACCAGCGGGGGCTCCTCCTGCGGGCGGAGGGGCGCGACGAAGAGGCGTACGAGCAGTGGCGGTCGGCGCTGGCGGTCCTCGACGGCACGGACAGCGACGTGACCGACGAACTGAGGACCCTGCTTACAGCGGACTGAGCACTGCGGTCACTTCACTCACCTCGCTCCCTCCACTCACCGCCCCGTACTCTCACCCCACTCACTTCGCGTCCGCGTAGCACTCCACGACAGCCGTCGTGAAGGGAAAGCGGACCGGCGTCTCCCCGAAAGCGATCCGGCCCGCGAGGTCCCCCGCCTCGCGCACCGCGCGGGCCACCGCGTCCGCCTCCTCGGCGGGGCAGTGCACGATGACCTCGTCGTGCTGGAAGAAGACCAGCTCGGCCCGCATCCCGCCCGCGGCGATCGCCTGCCGCAGGGCGGCCAGCATCAGCAGCGCCCAGTCCGCCGCGCTGCCCTGCACCACGAAGTTGCGGGTGAACCGGCCGCGTGCGCGAGCGTTGGTCGACGCGTACCCGGGAGTGAACTCCCCCTCGGAGGAAGGGAGTCCGTCCGCGGCCGGCGGGCCCTCCTGGGGAATGCCCGCCTCGTCGTCCTCACCGGCCCCGGCCGCCGGCGGGCTCGTCCGCCCCAGCCAGGTCCGTACGAGCCGGCCCTCCTCGCCCGCCTTCGCGGCCTCGTCCACGTACGCGACGGCCAGCGGGAAGCGGCGGCGCAGCGCGGCCAGGTTCTTCAGGCCGTCGCCCGACGTCTGCCCGTACACGGCGCCGAGCAGCGCGAGCTTCGCGTGCTCGCGGTCGCCGGAGAACGCGCGGTCCGACAGCCGCGTGTACAGATCCTCCTCGCTGCCCGCCACCTCCATCAGGCCCCGGTCCCGGGAGATCGCCGCCAGCACCCTCGGCTCCATCTGGTCGGCGTCGGCCACGACGAGCCGCCAGCCGGGGTCGGCGATAACGGCCCTGCGGATCACCTTCGGGATCTGGAGCGCCCCGCCGCCGTTCGTCGTCCAGCGGCCGCTGACCGTGCCGCCGGGCGTGTACTCGGGCCGGAAGCGGCCGTCCCGCACCCAGTCCTGGAGCCAGCTCCAGCCGTGCGCGGTCCAGATCCGGTACAGCTTCTTGTACTCGATCAGGGGCCGCACCGCCGGATGGTCGATCTCCGCCAGCTCCCAGCGCCGCGTCGACTTCACCCTGATACCGGCCTGCGCGAACGCCTTCACCACGTCGGCGGCCAGATCCGGGCGGACCCGACGGCCGAACGCGGCGGACACCTCGTCCGCCAGCTCGGCGAGGCGGCGGGGCTCACCGCCGCCCGCGTACCGCTCGCCGAGCAGTTCGGTCAGGAGCGCGCGGTGTACGTCGGCACGCCAGGGCAGGCCCGAGGCGTTCATCTCCGCGGCCACCAGCATGCCCGCCGACTCGGACGCGGTGAGCAGGCGCATGCGGCCGGGGTGGGCGGCGGCGTCGTGTCTTCGCTGCTGGTGCGCGTACACCTCGACGAGTTCTGCCAGGGTGACGGGGGTGCCACCCGGGCGGGGCTCGAAGAGGGAGTCCTGGGAGCCGGGCTCGGCGGCGCGCGGCGGGGGATCGGGGGGTACGGGGGCGTTGCGCAGGCGGGCCAGGGCGGCGGCCGCCGAGCGGGGCTCGCCGAGGCGGCCCTCGTGGCCGAGGAGCAGCAGCTCGGCGGCCTCGATGTCGTAGCACCGCTCGACGCGGGCGCCCGCGGCGAGCAGGCGGGGGTACAGCGCGGCGGTGGACCGCCACACCCACCGTCCGACGTCACTCCGCTTCCGCACGGCCTCGGCGAGGTCGGCCTCCCGGACGACGGGCCCCGCGGGCAGGCCGTCGCCGCCGAGGGGGACGAGGTCCGCGCCCCCGCCCTCGACTGCGGTGATGGCCCAGCGGTCGGTCATGAGGGGAGTGTGGCATCGGGGTCTGACATTGGCTGGCGGGGCGCCTTTGCTGGCGGGGCGCCTTGGGTGCGGGCCGCTTTGGGCGCGGGGCGCCTTTGATGGTGGGGGCTCGCCTCGGCTCCGGTTGCGGGCATCCGCGTACGCGGGCGGCACCGCGCCTCCCCCCGGGAGCCTCCCCCCGGGAGCCTCCTCCCGGACGCGCTCCCCCGGCGCCTCCCCGCCCCCGCCCCCGGCGCCTCCCTGCCCCCCGGGGCGCCCCCTTGCGGACGCTCCCGGCGTGCGCGGCCCGACGGGCGCTGGGAGGCTCGATCCATGCGAGTGGCGCTGGCTCAGACCGACTGCGCCCTGGGTGAGGTCGGCGAGAACCTGGAGACCGCGCGGGACCAGGTGGACCAGGCCGCGGCCCAGGGCGCCGACCTCGTCGTGTTCCCCGAACTGAGCCTGCACGGCTACCACCTGGGCGGCCTCGAACGGGATACGTCCATCACCACCGACGACCCCCGCCTCCTCGCCCTGGCGGTACCCGGCGGCCCGGACGTCGTGGTCGGCCTGCACGAACACACCGCCCTGCGGGCCTACAACACCTCCGCGTACTACGCGCGGGGCCGGCTCCTGCACGCGCACCGGAAGCTGTACCTCCCCAACTACCTGGCCTGGGAGGAGCGCAAGCACGTCAGTCCCGGCCAGCACCTGCGCGCGTACGACCTGCCCGACGGGCACGGCCGGGCCGCCACGCTCGTGTGCAACGACGCCTGGCAGCCCGTGCTGCCGTGGCTCGCCGTGCAGGACGGCGCCGAGGTCATCGTCGTACCGACGAACAGCGCGGCCAGCCTGGACCCCGAGGCCATGGACACGGGCCTGTACTGGGACACGCTGCTCTCCTACACCGCCCGCATGCTGCAATGCTGGGTCGTCTTCGTGAACCGGGTCGGCAACGAGAACGGGGCCTCCTTCTGGGGCGGCTCCCGCGTCGTCGACCCGCGCGGCACGGTGGTGGCGCAGGCGCCGAAGTGGGAGGCGGCGCTGGTGACGGTCGACATCGACGTCCACGAGGCGCGGCGGCAGCGGAGGGCTGTGCCGCTGGTCGCCGAGGCGCGGCTCGGCCTGGTCGACCGCGAGGTGCGCCGCCTGATCGACGAGGGCGGCGACAGCTGACCCCGCCCCTTAAGGGGCCTCTCCTCCTTTCCCGGGGTGCCATCCCCTACCGCGCTCCCCGATACCGCGCTCCCTGATACTGCGTTACCGTCCCGCCCCCGACCCCGCACCCGCCCGTTCCCTCACCCCAGCCCCCACGAC
>NZ_JODF01000105.1:0-13814 GCF_000717945.1 Streptomyces sp. NRRL S-920 | reverse complement strand
TCATACGGGGATTCAGCGAGGTGTACGGGTCCTGGAACACCATCTGGATGTTGCGGCGGACCGCCTTCAGCGCACGCCCCGACAGCTTGGTGATGTCCTCGCCCCGGTAGCGGATCTCGCCCGCGGTCGGCCGCTCCAGGTTGACCAGCATCTTGGCGACCGTGGACTTGCCGCAGCCCGACTCGCCCACGATGCCCAGCGTCTCGCCCTGGTACAGGTCGAGGTCGACGCCGTCCACGGCCTTGACCGCACCCACCTGCTTGCGGATGAGGACGCCCTGGGTCAGCGGGTAGTGCTTGACCAGGCCGCGCACTTCGAGGACCGGTTCGGACCCGTGTTCACCGTGCGGCATCGAGCGTCTCCTTCCAGAAGTGGCAGGCGCTCCTGCGCTCGGCGGCCAGGCCCTCGTACGTGACCCGGGCGAGCGGCGGCTCCTCGGTGACGCAGAGGTCCTGCGCCATGGGGCAGCGGGGGTGGAAGGCGCAGCCGGGCGGGATGTCCATGAGGTTCGGCGGGAGGCCCTTGATGGCGTAGAGGTCCTGGCCCTTCTGGTCGAGGCGCGGGATGGATTCGAGCAGGCCGCGGGTGTACGGGTGTGCGGGCGCCCGGTAGATCTCGTGGACGGGGGCCTTCTCGACGATGCGGCCCGCGTACATGACGGCGATGGTGTCGGCGACGTCCGCGACGACGCCGAGGTCGTGGGTGATGAGGATCAGGCCCATGTTCATCTCGCGCTGGAGTTCGGCGAGGAGGTCCATGACCTGGGCCTGGACGGTGACGTCGAGGGCGGTGGTCGGCTCGTCCGCGATGATCAGGGAGGGTTCGAGCGCCATCGCCATGGCGATCATGATGCGCTGGCGCATACCGCCGCTGAACTGGTGCGGGTACTGGCCGACGCGTTCGCGGGCGGCCGGGATGCGCACCCGGTCCATCAGCTCGACGGCCTTGGCCCTGGCGTCCTTCTTGGACATGCCCCGGTGGACGACGTACATCTCGCCGAGCTGTTCGCCGACGCTCAGGACCGGGTTCAGCGACGACAGCGCGTCCTGGAAGACCATTGCCATGCCGGCGCCGCGCACCTTGCGCCGCTCGTCCTCCTTGAGCTTGAGGAGGTCCCGGCCCTTGAAGAGGATCTCGCCCCTCGTGATCCTGCCGGGCGGCATGTCGAGGATGCCCATGACGGCCTGGGCGGTCACGGACTTGCCCGAGCCGGACTCGCCGAGCACGGCAAGCGTCTCGCCCGCGCCGACGGCGTAGTCGACGCCGTTGACGGCCTTGGCGACGCCGTCCCTGGTACGGAACTCCACATGCAGATCGCGCACTTCGAGGAGCGCGGCCGGCGCTGTGGCCGGTGTCTCGGAAGCGGTTGCCATGGGCGCCTACCTCAGCTTCGGGTCGAGGGCGTCGCGCACCGCGTCGCCGAGCATGATGAACGCGAGCACGGTGACCGCCAGCGCCCCGGCCGGCCAGAGCAGCATGTGCGGGGCGTTGCGGATGTAGAGGGAGGCGGCCGAGATGTCGATGCCCCAGCTGACGGTCGGGGGCTTCAGCCCGACGCCGAGGTAGGAGAGCGTGGCCTCCAGCGCGATGAACGTACCCAGTGCGATGGTCGCCACGACGATGACGGGGGCGACGGCGTTCGGCGCGATGTGGCGCAGGAGCATCCGCGTGTCGGAGGCGCCGAGCGCCCGCGCCGCCTGGACGTAGTCGTTCTGCTTGACGGTGATGACGGAGCCGCGCGCGATGCGGGAGATCTGCGGCCAGCCGAGCAGCACCATGAAGCCGACCACGGGCCAGACGGTGGAGCTGGTGACCACGGACAGGAGCACCAGGCCGCCGAGGACGACGGGGATGGCGAAGAAGACGTCCGTGACGCGCGAGAGGATCGCGTCCCACACCCCGCCGAAGAACCCGGCGAGGCCGCCGAGGACGCTGCCGAGGAGGGCGACGCCGAGGGTGGCGCACACGCCGACGGTGACGGAGACCCGCGCGCCGTGGACGACCCGGGTGTAGACGTCGCAGCCCTGTTCGTTGAAGCCGAAGGGGTGGCCGGGGGCGGAACCTTTCTGCGCGTTGGCGAGGTCGCAGGCCAGCGGGTTGCCGGTGGCGATGAGCGAGGGCCACAGCGAGATGACGACGAGGAAGACGATGATCAGGCCCGAGACGATGAAGACGGGGTTGCGCCGCAGGTCCCGCCAGGCGTCCGACCACAGGCTCCGCGCGGGCGCCGAGGGCCCGCCGCCCCCGGGCCCGGCCGGGAGCTTCTCCAGCGAGGCCGCCTCGCTCGCGGCGAGGTCCATCGCACCGCCCGCGCCGGTCGCCGCGATGGCCCGCTCCGGCTGATGGGGTTCAGGCATAGCGGATCCTCGGGTCGAGTACGGCGTACAGGAGGTCGACGATCAGGTTGGCCAGCAGGAAGACCAGGACGAGGACGGTCACGAAGCCGACGACGGTCTGGGTGCTCTGGCGGAGGATGCCCTGGTAGAGCTGGAAGCCGACGCCGTGGATGTTGAAGATCCGCTCGGTGACGATCGCGCCGCCCATCAGCGCGCCGACGTCCGTGCCGATGAAGGTGACCACGGGGATGAGCGAGTTCCGCAGCAGGTGCCGGGTGACGACGCGGCGCCGGGGCAGGCCCTTGGCGATGGCGGTGCGGACGTAGTCGGCGCGGCGGTTCTCCGCGATGGAGGTGCGGGTCAGCCGGGTGACGTACGCCAGGGAGACCGAGGCGAGGACGAGGCCGGGGATCAGGAGTTCGTCGAAGGGCGCCTCGCTGGACACGGACGGTTTGGTGAGGCCCCATTCGACGCCGAGCAGCAGCTGGAGGACGAGTCCGGTGACGAAGGTCGGGATGGAGATCACGACGAGGGTGAGCAGCAGCACGACGGTGTCGACGGGGCGTCCGCGCCGCAGGCCGGTGAGCACGCCGAGCGAGATCCCGATGACGATCTCGAAGACGATGGCGACGACGGTCAGCCGGATGGTGACGGGGAAGGCGGCCGACATCAGTTCGGTGACCTTCTGGCCGTTGAAGGCGGTGCCGAAGTCGCCGGTGAAGACGTTGCCCATGTAGGTCGCGTATTGCTGCCAGACCGGCTTGTCGAGGCCGAACTCCTTCTTGAGACGGGCGGCCGTGGCGGGGTCGCACGTGCGGTCCCCGCACAGACCGGCGACGGGGTCGCCCATCACGTTCACCATCAGGAAGATCAGCAGAGTGGCGCCGACGAAGACGGGGATCATCTGTAGCAGACGCCGGATCACATAACGTCCCATGACGGGCTCCGGGAGTAGGGGGAGCGGCCGCGGGGCGCCTCGGGGGGCCCGCGGCCGCTCCCGGCGTCTCAGTTGACCTTGATCCGGTCGTACACCGGCACGCTGAACTGGTTCAGGGTGACGTCGGAGACCTTGTCGGAGTAGCCCGCGCTGCCGTTCTGGTACCAGAGCGGGATGGCCGGCATCTTCCGGGCGAGGATCTTCTCGGCCTCCTGGAACTTGGCGACGGCCTTGGCGCTGTCGGCCTCGCCGTTGGCCTCGTTGACGAGCCTGTCGAACTCCTTGTCGGAGAACTTGCCGTCGTTGGAGGGGGCGTCGGTGAAGTAGTTCGGCTCCAGGAAGTTCTGGATCAGCGGGTAGTCCATCTGCCAGCCCGCGCGCCAGGCGCCGTCCAGTTCCTGTTTGGAGGCCTTGGCGCGGAAGTCCGCGAAGGTGCCGACGGGGTTGCCGACGCAGGCCTTGTCCTTCTCCAGCGCCTTGTTGATGGAGTTGCAGACGGCGTCGACCCACTCCTTGTGCGAGCCGGTGTCGGCGTTGTACGTGACCTTGAGCTGTCCGCCGGGGATGCCGCCGCCCTCCTCGACCAGCTTCCTGGCCTCGGCGGCGTCGTACTCGCAGGCGTCGCCGCAGAGGCCGGCCCGGTAGCCGCCGTCCTCGCCGAGCACCGGGGAGGTCCAGTCGGTGGCCGGGGTCCGCGTGTTCTGGAAGATCGTCTCGGTGATCTGTTTCCGGTTGATCGCCATGGACAGGCCCTTGCGGACCTTCTCCTTGCCCGGCTTGCTCCACTCCTCGTCGTAGAAGGGGAAGGCGAGGGTCTGGATGATGCCGGCGGGGGTGTTGATGTACCGGTCGCCGAGGTCGCTCTTGGCGTTCCTGAGCTGTGCGGCGGGCACGTCGTCGACGAGGTCGAGGTTGCCCGCCATGAGGTTGGTGTAGGCGGTGTTGTTGTCGGTGAAGACCGTCATGTCCACACCGCCGTTCCTCGCCTTGTCGGGGCCGGGGTAGGCGTCCCACTTCCGCAGGGACATCTTCGAGCCCTTGGTGTACGAGTCCACGGTGTACGGCCCGTTGCCCACGGGCTTGGAGAGCCAGGCGTCGTGGTCGTCGTAGAACGCCTTGGGCAGGGGTGCGAACGTGGGGTAGCCGAGGGTGTCGGGCCAGGTGGAGAACTTCTGGGTGAGCTTGACGGTGAACGTCGTCTCGTCGACGACCTTCAGCCCGGAGAGGGTCTTGGCGCTCGGGTTCCCCTTCTCGGGGTGGACCTTGTCGTATCCGTCGATATAGGCGAAGAAGTAGGAATTCTTCTGGTTGTTCTCCAGGTTCGCGCCGTAGTTCCAGGCGTCCACGAAGGACTTGGCGGTGACCTTCTCGCCGTTGCTGAACGTCCAGTCGTCCTTGATCTTGACCGTGAAGTTCCGCGCGTCCTTCGTCTCGATCGACTCGGCGACCATGTTCTTGGCCTCGCCGGTCTTCGGGTCGTACTGCTTGAGGCCGCGGAAGAGCATGTCGAGGATCTTGCCGCCCTGGACCTCGTTGGTGTTCGCGGGTTCGAGGGGGTTCTGCGGGTCGCCCCAGGAGGAGCTGACGATGCCGGTGCCGTCGCCGCCGCCACCGCCGCCGCCTCCCCCGCCACCACAGGCCGTCGCCGCGAGGGCGACGGCCACCGCGCATGCGGCCCACCTGGCGTGCGTGGCTCCGCGCATGGAGTCCTCCTGTTCCGGGCTGTCACACCGTGGCTCACTTATCGCCAAATATCGCCTCGGATGGAATTAACCGCATATTTACCCCACCCGTATGAGGCCCGGCCCACCCGTATGAGGTCCAGCCCATCCGGATGTACGCATTCCGAGACGCCCGCGCCCGAATATCGGACTCATTGCCGGTCTTGCCCCATCTGATGACGTCTTGTCCATCACGCTTGATTACACCAAGGCAATGCTAAGGTCTTCATTTCGTAAAGCTCTGGTCAAGGATCCCAAGAGCACCTCAAGTCGACCGAACATTCATTGACCGAGTGGGAAACGCCTTGCGAAAGTCGCGCATAGCCCCGTAGGTGCTGGTTGTCCTGCGGAATCCTGATGACCCCTCCGGGCCTGGAGCGCCATGACCTCGCCAACTCCCGCCGCTGCCGCCACGCTTGAAGTGACGGAAAAAACCGACGGCATCCCTTCCACGCCCAAGAACCAGGGCGGCGAGGGCCGTTCGCCGGGTCGGCTTGCCTGGTCCCGCTTCAAGAGGGACAAGTCGGGCGTGATCGCCGCATGTGTGGTGATTTTCTTCTTCGCCATCTCGCTCGGCGCGCCACTGATTTCGAAGCTCTACGGCAAGGACCCGTGGACGACATACGGGGTGAACGACCCGAGCCTGTTCAACGAGTTCAGCTACCCGCTCAAGCCGAACGGCGGCATGGACGGCGAGTTCTGGTTCGGCATCGAGCCGTCACTCGGCCGCGACGTGCTGACCTTCCTGCTGTACGGCATGCGCAACTCGCTGCTGATCGCCGCCGCCACCACGATCCTGGTGACGATCATCGGCATCACGATCGGCGTCACGGCCGGGTACCTCGGCGGCAAGACCGACTACTTCATCGGCCGGGTCATCGACATCCTCCTCGCCTTCCCCTCGACGCTCTTCTTCATCGCCTTCTGGCCGGTGATGATCTCCGTGGTCGTCGCCCCGGAGGACAAGACGCCGACGTGGCTGACCGTCACCAGCCTGATCGCGGTGATGACGGCCTTCGGCTGGGCCTCCATCGCCCGTCTGCTGCGCGGTGAGGTACTGGCTCTGCGCGAGCGGGAGTTCGTGGAGGCCGCGAAGGTGACCGGCGCCTCGCCGGCCCGGATCATCTTCAAGGAACTCCTCCCCAACCTGTGGACGCCGATCCTCATCCAGGCCACGCTCGCCCTGCCGATGTTCGTCACCGCGGAGGCCGGACTCGCCTTCCTCGGCGTGGGCCTTCAGGAGCCCACCCCCGACTGGGGCGTGATGATCCAGCGCGCCTCCGAGGTGTACGAGCAGGACATCACGTACATGGCCTTCCCCGGCATCGCGATGGTGATCTTCGTCGTCGCCTTCAACCTCCTCGGCGACTCGGTGCGCGACGCACTGGACCCGAAGACCAAACGCTGACACTCCCCGGGCCGGGCACCCGCGACGGGGCGGTGCCGGGCCGTTTCCTCCGCTCCTCTTCTCACGACACTCAGGGTTGGTAGCCACATGTCTCTCTCCCGCAGAAACTTCGTCGTCGCGACCTCGGTCGCGGCGGGCGGATCGATGGTCCTCTCGGCGTGCAGCAGCGGCGGTTCCGGCGGCGGCAAGAGCGGAAACCACGGTGGCGCCACCGAGTACACGGGCGCCGAAGTCCAGATCGGCACCGCGGAGGACTCGAAGGGCCCCGCTCCCGAGGTCCCGGGCGCCCAGAAGGGCGGCACGATATACGCCGTCGCCGAGGACGACGTGTCGCACATGGACCCGCAGCGCATCTACTTCGCGTACAACTCCTCGGTCGCCCACCTCTTCGCCCGCGCCCTCACCGGCTACTACATCGACGCCAAGGGCAAGATGACCCTCGTCGGTGACCTCGCCACCGACACGGGCAAGGCCTCCGACGGCAACAAGACCTGGACCTTCACGCTGAAGGACGGCCTGAAGTGGCAGGACGGCAGCGAGCTGACCGTCGAGGACGTCCGCCACGGCATCGAGCGCTCCTGGGCCCCGTTCATCACCGAGGGCGCCTCGTACGTCCAGATGGCGCTGACGGGCAAGGGCTCCAAGTGGCGTGAGGGCTACAAGGGCCCGTACGACGGCGACCACCTGGACTCGATCGTCACCGACAAGAAGAAGAAGACGATCACCTTCAAGCTGAAGGAAGCCCGCCCGGACTTCAACTTCACGCTGGCGATGACCTCGTACTCCCCCGTGCCCGAGAAGCACGACACCAAGGAGAAGTACGACAAGAAGCCCTTCTCCTGCGGCCCCTACATCGTCAAGAACCGCTCCATCGACAAGTCGCTGACGTTCACGCGCAACAAGCACTGGGACCCGAAGACCGACCCGATCCGCAACGCCTACCCGGACAACTTCGAGTTCGAGTTCGGCCCCACGGGCCTCGCCTCCTGCGACCGCTTCATCGCGGACCAGGGCAAGGACCAGCAGATGATCGCCGTCTACGAGCAGATCCCGGCCGAGCGCATGCAGAAGGTGCTCACCAACCCGGACGTCAAGAAGCGGTCCTTCAACGGCCTGTCCTCCGGCACGTACTACTACGCCATCAACACCAAGCGCATCACCGATGTCGAGGTGCGCAAGGCGCTCAACATCGCCTGGCCGCTGGAGCAGATCCGCCGCATCTACGGCGGCGAGTCGGCCGGTGACCTGGCGACGACCATCCTCAGCCCCGACATCATCGGGCGCGAGAAGTTCGACGTCTTCGGCAAGCTGAAGAAGCCCGCCGGCGACCCGGAGCGGGCCAAGGCCATCCTCAAGAAGGCCGGCAAGCTCGGGCAGAAGATCGTCTACGCCTTCCCGCAGCGCCCCACGTACGACAAGACCAAGGTCGTCATCGAGAACGCGCTGAAGGCCGCCGGCTTCGACCCGGTCATCAAGCCGCTCAACTCGACGGACTACTACGACCAGGCGCAGCGCATCGACAACAAGTTCGACGTGATGTGGTTCGGCTGGTCCCCGGACTGGCCGACCGCCTACACCCTGATCCAGCCGCTCTTCGACGGTGACGCCATCGGCGACGGCCAGAACAACATCTCGCAGACCGATGTTGACTGGATCAACGAGGCGATCAAGAAGAACTCGGTCATCACGGACCAGAAGAAGGCCGGCAAGGCCTGGGCCGAGCTGGACAAGCGGATCATGGAAGAGGTCGTGCCGATCATCCCGGAGACCTACCAGCGCCGCTTCTACCTGCACGGCTCCAAGGTCGGCGGCGCGCAGTACGACCCGCAGTTCGCCGCGACGCTGATCTACAAGACCTACGTCAAGGCCTGACGACCGGCCCCAGAGGCGGGGCGGAACTCCCTCAGGGAGGGCCGCCCCGCCCCCTCCTCAACCACGGCATCCGTCAGGAAAACCAACTGCCATGCTCCGCTTCCTCCTTCGCCGCATCGCCGGTGGCGCGGTGATCCTGCTGATCATCAGCGTTCTCGTCTTCTTCCTCTTCTACGCCGCCCCGCGCGACCCCGCACGACTCGCCTGCGGCAAGGTCTGCTCCCCCGAGACGCTGGACCTGGTGCGGCACAACCTGGGGATCGCCGATTCACTTCCGGTGCAGTACTGGCACTGGTTCCAGGGTCTGTTCGTCGGCCGCGACTACGCCTCGTTCGGCAACTGCCCGGCGCCCTGCCTCGGCTACTCGTTCCGCAACCGCGAGCCCGTCCTCGGCACGATCCTGGACCGCTTCCCGACCACCGTGTCGCTCTCGCTCGGCGCGGCCCTCGTCTTCGTCGTCTTCGGCGTGGGCACCGGCATGCTGGCCGCCCGCAAGCAGGGCAAGGCCATCGACAAGATCGCCTCGTCCGCCTCGCTGGTCGCGTCCTCGCTCCAGATCTACGTCGTCGGCGTCTTCGCCGTCTACCTCTTCACGTACCAGCTCAAGTGGCTGGACCGGCCGCAGTACACCTCGATCAGCGAGGATCCCAGCGCCTGGTTCTCGGGCCTGATGATCCCCTGGATGGTCCTGTCGCTGATCTTCACGGCGAACTACACCCGTATGACGCGCTCCCAGATGGTCGAGACGCTCAGCGAGGACTACGTCCGCACAGCACGCGCCAAGGGCCTCTCCGGCCGCTCGGTCTTCTTCCGCTTCGCCTGGCGCGGCGCGATGGGCCCGATCGTCACGATCTTCGGCCTCGACCTGGGTGTCCTTCTCGGCGGCGCGATCATCACCGAGAAGACGTTCGCCCTGCACGGCATCGGTGACCTGTCCGTCCGAGCGGTCCAGACCAGCGACCTGCCCGTACTGCTCGGTGTCGTCCTCGTCGCCGCCACGGCGATCGTCGTCTTCAACATCCTCGTCGACGCGATCTACGCCCTCATCGACCCGCGCGTGCGCCTCGCCTAGGAGCCGGAAATCATGAGCACCCCCTTCCTCTCCGTACGCGACCTGCGCGTCCACTTCTCCACCGAGGACGGCGTGGTCAAGGCCGTGGACGGCCTCGACTTCGACCTGGAGAAGGGCCAGACCCTCGGCATCGTGGGCGAGTCCGGCTCCGGCAAGTCCGTCACCAACCTCGCCATCCTCGGCCTGCACCACAAGGACAGCACGGCCATCGAGGGCGAGATCCTGCTCGACGGGCAGGAGCTTCTCACCGCCACCGAGCGCGAGCTGGAGAAGCTCCGCGGCAACAAGATGGCGATGATCTTCCAGGACGCCCTGGCCTCGCTGTCGCCGTACCACACCATCGGCCGGCAGATCGGCGAGACGTACCGCAAGCACACCGGCGCCTCCAAGAAGGAGGCGCGGGACCGGTCGATCGAGATGCTGACGAAGGTCGGCATCCCGCAGCCGGACCTGCGCGTCGACGACTATCCGCACCAGTTCTCCGGCGGTATGCGCCAGCGCGCGATGATCGCGATGTCGCTGGTCTGCAACCCGACACTGCTGATCGCCGACGAGCCGACCACCGCGCTCGACGTGACGGTCCAGGCCCAGATCATGGACCTGCTCAAGGACCTCCAGCAGGAGTTCGGCACGTCGATCATCTTCATCACCCACGACCTCGGCGTGATCGCCGACATCGCGGACGACGTCCTCGTCATGTACGGCGGGCGGTGTGTGGAGCGCGGCACGAAGAAGGAGGTGCTGCGCTCCCCCCAGCACCCGTACACCTGGGGCCTGCTGGGCTCCATGCCGTCGCTGGACGGCCCGGTGGACGTGCCCCTGTCGCCCATCCCCGGCACACCGCCCAGCCTGCTGAACCCGCCGTCCGGGTGCCGCTTCCACCCGCGGTGCGCGTTCACCGAGCAGGTCGGCGGCGGGCGCTGCTCGGGCGAGCAGCCGCTCCTGGAACTGACCGCGGGCCGCGGCGCCGCCTGCCACCTCACCGACGAGCAGCGGTCGGAATACTTCGCGGACTTCGCGGGCACCGCCGGGCGCGGCGCGCGCACCGCCGACCGACGCGACTGACGTACAAGAGACGGGACTTCACGACAATGAGCAGCACCACTCCCACTCCTCTCCTGGATGTCAGCGGGCTGACCAAGCACTTTCCGATCATGGGCGGCTTCCCGTTCAAGCGGAAGATCGGTGCCGTACAGGCGGTGGACGGCCTGGACTTCACCGTCGGCGAGGGCGAGAGCCTCGGCCTGGTTGGCGAGTCCGGCTGCGGCAAGTCGACGACGGGCCGCCTGATCACGCGCCTTCTGGAGCCGACCGGCGGGAAGATCTCCTACCGCGGGCAGGACATCACGCACGCCTCGCGCAAGGAGCTGGCGCCGGTCCGCTCGGAGATCCAGATGATCTTCCAGGACCCGTACGCGTCGCTGAACCCGCGCCAGACGGTCGGAAAGATCATCTCCGGCCCGATGGAGGTCAACGACATCAACCCGGCGGGCGGCCGCGAGGCGCGCGTCCGGGAACTCCTGGAGACCGTCGGCCTCAACCCCGAGCACTACAACCGCTTCCCACACGAGTTCTCTGGCGGCCAGCGCCAGCGCATCGGCGTGGCACGCGCGCTGGCCCTGGACCCGAAGCTCATCGTGGCGGACGAACCGGTGTCGGCCCTGGACGTCTCGATCCAGGCGCAGGTGGTGAACCTGCTACAGAAGCTCCAGAAGGAGCTGAACATCGCGTTCCTGTTCATCGCGCACGACCTGGCGGTGGTCCGGCACTTCTCGCAGCGGGTCGCGGTCATGTACCTGGGCCGGATCGTGGAGATCGCGGACCGCGAGGACCTGTACGGCAATCCGCGCCACCCCTACACGAAGGCGCTCCTCTCCGCCGTCCCCGAGGCGACCCCGGACGACGTCCCGCGCCGCGAGCGCATCCTGCTCACGGGCGACGTCCCGTCCCCGGTCAACCCGCCCTCGGGCTGCCGCTTCCGCACGCGCTGCTGGAAGGCGACGGACAAGTGCGCGACCGACGACCCGCCGCTGCTCCAGCTCGACGGCAACCGCGACGGTCACCTGACCGCCTGCCACTACCCCGAGGACTCGGCCCAGCTCACGGTCCCGGCGGCCCGCAAGTCCCTCTGAGCGGCCTCCGTACCGGGCCCGCCTCACCTCCGGCCGCCTCGCCTCCAGCCGCCGCGCGCCAGGCCGGTCGCGTAACCGGCCCGCCCTCCCCCTTGACCCGAGCGGGGGCGGGGCCGGTTCCGGGGCGGCCTTGCCGCGCGGGGCAGCCCTGCCGCGCGGGGCAGCCCTGCTGCACGGGGCAGCCCTGCTGCACGGGGCAGCTCGGCCCGGGTCCGGATCCGGCGGCGCGTGCATCCCTGCGCGGCGACAATGCAGCCGACGGTCCTGTCGGTGCCGTGGGCCCCGGCGGCTACGAGGACGCCCCCTCCCTCGCCGACTCCTCGGCCTCCACCTCCACCACGGAGACCCACTTCCCCCAGCGCTCGAACTCCACCCGCAGCCACGAAGAGGACTCTGTCGTACCCGACCAGTAGCCGGCCGCCCCCTTGCCGTGGCGTCGGAGGCCGCACTCCGTCAGCGCCTCTTCGAGCAGGGCGACCTCGCGCCGCGCGACGGCCCCGCTGTCGTATGAGGTGACGCGCTGCCGTGCTGTGGCGCCCTTGTCGCTGAAGTACTCCGTGCCGTACTGGATCTGATCGGGCGCCGACCGCGGGGCGTACGACGCGGGGCAGCTGTCGCTTCCCCCGACCCTCGGCAGCGGGTGGTTCTCCGTCGTCTCCTCCTCGTCGCCCCTCCACTGCCACTTCCCGTCGGCCGGCATCCGCTCCGGGGGCAGCAGGCGCACCATGCCGCCCACCGAGAAGGGGTTCTTCGTGGGTGTGGCCGCGGGGCGTATGTCCCGGCCGCCCTCGCCGCCCCGGGCCAGCGCCGCGGTCGCCAGCGCTCCGCCGGTGACCGCCACCGCCGCGGCCACCAGAGCCGCCCGCCGCCGCACCGTCCGCCTGCGGCCCCGCGCCCGCAGCTCCGCGCCGCTCGGCATCCGTACCGTGACCTCGTCCAGCAGTTCCTCGACCTCAGCCATGGCTGGCCGTCCCCTCGGCAGTGTGTGCGGATGTGTCGGACAGGCGCTCCCCCAGGACCTTCCTGGCCCTGCTCAGCCGGGTGCGGACCGCGCCGTTGGTGGAGCCCGTCTCCCGGGCGACCTGCTCCACCGGGAGATCCAGGAGGTGGTGCAGGACCACCGCCTGTCGCTGCTGGAGCGGCAGTTGGCGCAGGGCGGCCACCAGAGCCACCCGGTCCGGCGACAGCTCCGGGGCGTCCGATGCGGCGCCGTGCCGCAGCTGTGCCCGCAGCCTGTTCCGTGTCCGCCGCCAGGTGCTGATGGCCAGTCGTGACGCCACTGTCCGCACCCACGGCAGCGGATCGCCCTCCCCGGTCAGCCGCTCCCACCGCTGCCAGGCCCGTACATACGCCTCCTGCACCGCGTCCTCCGCCTCCGCCAGGTCCCCGGTCATGGCATAGACCGTGGCGACCAGGCGCTTGGCGGTGGCGGCGTAGAACGCGTCGAACTCCGCGGAATCCGCAGAGCCTTCCGACCGCGTCGCCATCGTGTTCCCCCGTCTGTACCGCGCGCTTTCGCTTGCCTCTGACAGTTACACGCTCGGTGACCGCGGCTTGTTACACACAAAGGCGCCCCCAGCCTTGTCGGCTGGGGGCGCCCTCGGTGTCGTACCGGCCCCTTAGGTGTCGTACAGGCCGCAGGCCAGTGACGTCACGCCGCGTGCACGACGTCCTTCTCCTCCGCGAAGTGGCACGCCGACTCATGAGCCGCCGGGGTGTCCTGGCCGACGAAGCGCTGCGGGATCGCGAGCAGCGGGGTCTCCTTCGCGCACTTGTCCTCCGCCTTCCAGCAGCGCGTGCGGAAGCGGCAGCCCGAGGGCGGGTTCGCGGGGGACGGCACGTCACCCGTCAGAATGATCCGCTCGCGGCCCTCGCGGGCCTCCGGGTCCGGGACGGGGACCGCGGAGAGCAGTGCCTGGGTGTAGGGGTGCGTCGGGTGGTCGTAGATCTGCTCGTCGGAGCCGATCTCCGCCATCTTGCCGAGGTACATCACGCCTACGCGGTCCGAGATGTGCCGGACGATCGACAGGTCGTGCGCGATGAAGAGGTAGGAGAGGTTGAACTCGTCCTGGAGCTTCTCCATCAGGTTGATGACCTGGGCCTGGACGGAGACGTCCAGGGCCGAGACCGGCTCGTCGCAGATGATGATCTCGGGGTTGAGGGCGAGGCCGCGTGCGATGCCGATGCGCTGGCGCTGGCCGCCCGAGAACTGGTGCGGGTAGCGGTTGATGTATTCGGGGTTGAGGCCGACCACGTCCAGGAGGTCCTGGACCTTCTGGCGGCGCGAGCCCTTCGGGGCCACCTCGGGGTGGATCTCGTAGGGCTCCCCGATGATG
>NZ_JODF01000104.1:0-14295 GCF_000717945.1 Streptomyces sp. NRRL S-920 | reverse complement strand
CGCTGGCGCTCGGCTTCGGCTTGCCGCTCACGACCGAGCCGTCCGCCCGGCGAAGCGGCGGGAACTCCTCGGACTCGCTCGCGGTCGGCTCCGGGCTCTGGGTCTTCGGCGCGTTCTCGGCGACGCACTCCTTCACGGAGCCGTCCCGGTAGCGCTCGGTCCGCAGGCCGCACGCCTTCGCCCAGTCGTCGTCGTTGACCGCGCTCTGGTAGGTCCGGGCGACCTGCACGGCGGCCGCCGTGGTGTCGGAGGCGCCACCCCCACCGGATGCGCCCTTCTCCCCTTCGTCCTGGGATGAGCACCCGGCAACGAGTACGGCAATGCCCGCCGCGGCGGCCGCCGTAGCGACCCGCCTCACAGACCGATGGCGGTTCTTCACCTTGTTGTCCTCCCCTTTGCCACTGTGCGGAACTTCCAACATGTGCAGCAGGACGGCTCTCAGCGAAGACCGGTGTACCGACCCGACTCCGCAGTGTAGTCGAACCCGCTTCAAGATCGCAATGCAATGTAATGAAACGTAATGCAATGCAACGCAATGAAATTGATTCGGCATGGGGTTTGATCAGGCATGATCCGACACACGCCGATCTGAGACAGAGGTTTCATTTCAGTGCAGGTGCCTACTGGGTCCGACAGCGAATCCCGCAGAACGGCACACAGCGGATCGCCCCTCCGGCCGCCGCCGTCGCTGCCTTCTCCCCTCGCGCGCCGACGAGAGCGGGCACCGGCCCACCGGCCGCGCGGGCGCCGGAGCGGAGAATCGCTCTCACAGAACCGTTAGACAGCCGAAGTACCCGTCCGGGCGACGCCGAAGGCCCCTGCCAGCGGGCTGATTTCCGATACCGTCTCCTTAGCGGAAATCAGAAACAGCGCGCTTGCAGACGCCTACAACAGGCGCTGACAACTACCGGAGGGGGCGGCGATGCCGGAGCGAGACGAGACCGAGGAGCCCGGCCGGTCGGCCGAGGACGTCCAGCGGCTGCTTCAGGCCGAAGCCGACCGCCGCGGCGTCAGCGGCCCGGAACTGCTCGACCAGCTCGCCCGCGAAGGCCGGGCCACCGGCCTGGTCGACACCGATCCGCAGGGCGACCTCACCGGGTGGACCACCACGGTGGTCGATCGACGCGGCATCGCCCGGGGAGGCGAGGAGAAGACGGTGTCCGTCCAGCCCTTGGTGTCGCCCGAGCTGTTCGGCGGCGGACCGGTGACGATCCTGGACGGCGCCGAGGGGGCCGCCATCCTGGGCCCGCTGAACAGCGGGAAGACCAGCGCCGTCGACCAGACGCGGGCCCAACTGGACGCCGCCGGCCTCTCGTACGAGGAGCGGGCCGTCACGGACGACTTCGGCGTCCAGCGGGTCGAGTTCACCGTCGAGCGGCCGGAGAACGGCGAGTGACCGGCGACCGGATGCCGTACGGCCGGTGGTGCATGGAGGCCGATGCGGCGGACGCCCAGCGCGGGGACCTGGTCCCGCTCGCCGAGCTGCCCGGCCTGGCGTCCGGCAGGGCGTCCCTGAGCCGGGCGCTGGAGCTTCTGCAGGAGGCCCCCAGCCGGCCCGCCGCGCTGGACGAGGCCCGCGAGGCGATCCGGACCGCCCTGGAGCAGGTGCCCCAGACCGGCCGTGACCAGCACTGTCACGAGTACCGGTGGCGGTCGGGGGATGCTCCGGTGTGCTCGGTGAAAACCTGCGGGCGGTGTGCTCCGATCCGGGCCGCCCGCGACCGGCAGGGCGCGCGGTGACCGCCCCGTACACCCGGGCGGAGGCCGGGCGGGACCGGCTGGACGAGCAGATCGCCACGGCCGCCGGGAATGTGCAGCGTCTCGCCGAGGAGGTTGCCGTCGAGGCCGCGGAACTGGGGCGACTGGCCGCAGCCGGGGCGCCTTTGAGCGCGCAGGCCCGGAAGCTGACGGCATGTCTCGAAGGCGTCGCCCGGGGTGCCGCACGGCACGACGCGCTGACCGACGCACTGAAGGCGGTGTACGGCAGACCGGCCGTACCAGCGGATGCTCCCACCGCAGTTCTCCCCCTCCCCTCCCCGCCGGACGAGCCCTTCCGGGGAGACCGCCTGATCCGGCTGACCGCCGCGGAAGTGCAGGAAAAGATGCGCACCCTGAACAACGACACCCAGGGCACGGAGGGCACGGGCCGGTGAGCCAGACCTACGAGCAGGCCCGCACCCAGGGGTGGGGGCCCGAGGCCGAAGCGATCAAGACCCGCGTCCACACCGCCCTGCGGAGCGGACGCGGCATCGCCGTCTTCCCCCTGGTGGAACTGCTGCTGGACGGCGAGGAGTTCGACCTGACCGGGCTGCCGGACGAGCGACGTCGGTTGGAGATCGCATTCGCCTACCGCGCCGGCCGGATGGAGGTCGAGATCTTCCCCGCCACGCTGCCGTCCGACCCGGGCGAAGCCGTGCTGGTCTACCGAGCCCAGCCGCTCGACGGCACCCCGGACCCCGTCGCCACGCTGCTGAACGCGCTGAAGGCGATGACCCGGGCGTCCGGCACGGGCGCCGAAGCCGTCCACCAGGCCGCCCAGGACGCGGCGGCCGCCGTACGCGCCATGCTCCCGCCGACCCGCACCAAGCGGAAGTAAGACCCGGAGGCCCCTGCCGTGACCAGCACTGACATCGCCCTCTCGCCGTCTCGCCCCATCGCCCGGCAGATGGAGACGGTGACCACCAGGACCGGAATGCGCCTGTCGGCGTCCGCCGCCAAGTGGTTCGAGGAGAGCGTCCCGCGGTCGAGCCGGGACGCGCGGGCCTGGCGTTGGCAGGAGTACGCGCAGTGGTGCAGCGACGTCGACTGGCACACCGCCGAGCGCGGCGCCGTGGCGTCGTTCATCGCTGCCCTGGCCGACCGGGGGCACCCGGTCAAGACGCTGCAAGCGATGTCGGGCACCCTGCGCGGGATGCGGGCGCTGGACGGTTCGCCGCTGGACGCCGAGGAATTGAAGGCGATCGAGGGCGTCATCCGGGGACGCGCCAAGCATGAGGCGAAGGGGATCGGGGGTGTCCGTCCCGGCCCGCTGAAGGCGGACGGCGTGACCCCGGAAGACCTGCGGCGCATGGTCGCCACCCTGAACGTGAGCACCCCGCGCGGGGCGCGGGACGCGGTCACGCTGGTGCTCGACTGGTGGATGGCCGGGCGGTGCAGCGAGCCGGCCGCCCTCAACATCCACGACATCCGCATCCTCACCGTGGAGCTGACGGACGAGGAGACCGGGGAGATCCACGAGGTTCCCGCGCTGGAGGTCGAGGTCAGGGAGTCCAAGGCGGACCAGGACGCCGAGGGCGAGACCGTCCGCATCCTGGCGCCCCTGGACGCACCGGAGTTGTGCCCGGTCACCGCCGTGCGGCGGTGGTTCGACGTCCTCGCCGACGCCGGGCAGCTCACGGACGGTCCCCTCCTTCGCCGGATCGACCGGCACGGGAAGATCGGCGCGGACGCCGCCGGCCGCCGCAACGACGACGCCGACCGCCAGGGCGGCATCACTGCCCGGACCGTGCGGACCATCATCAAGACGGCCGCCCGCGCGGCCGGGCTCATCAAGGACGAGGACGAACGGGCGGTCGCCGAGGTCTGGGAAGACCGCGCGGAGGCGGTCGCCGCCGCGGCGGCGACCGACAGCGAGGCCGAGGCCAGCAGCATCCTCTCCGGCTGGCGGCTCCGCCTCCGCCGTGCTCTGCAGCAGGGCCGCCGCATCACCGGGCACAGCATGAGGCGCGGGTTCATCCAGGCCGCCCTGCGCAGCAAGAAGCCACCGCACCAGGTCGCCATCCACTCCCGTCACGCACCCAAGAGCCGGGCGTTCTGGGAGTACGTCGACAGCGTCCCGGACTGGGAGCAGAGCGCGACCATGTCCCTGCGTCTCGCGGCTTAGGACGTCATCACGAAGGGCTTGTTGCACCCGCCGCAGATCACCGGCGGCCCCTCCCAGGTGCCCGCCGCCGCCCGCAGGGTGCGCACGGGACGGCACTGGCAGCTCGCCGGCCGGTAGTTGGTGTCCCGCCGCGTCTTGCCGCTGGCGGTGACGCCCGAGGCCGGGATCGTTCGCTCCGCCCGGATCGCCGCCTCCAGTGCGGCGATCGGCTCGCGGTAGCGCTGCCGTGCGATGTCCGTGATCGAGGTGATCGAGTAGCCCTTGCGCTCGGAGCGCTCCACGGAGAGCCCGAGCACCTGAGCCGAGTCCCGGAAGAACTTGTTGTGGTACTGGGCAGCGTTGCAGTCCTCCTCCCCACGGGTGGAACACCGCCCGTGGGCGGCTTCGTGCAGCAGGCTGCCCATCACGTCGGCGGCGCCACGGGCCAGGCCCTCGGCGGCGATCCACACCTCCGGGACCGTCTCGCCGCCGGTGAGGCTCCACTGCTTTGCCCAGAAGTGGGCCCAGAGGCGCTTGCCGTGCCGAGTCCCCATCGTCACCACGGCGTCCGGCACGTCGGGATGATGGCGGCGGATGTCCTGCCACCCCGCGCAGAGAGCTTCGGTGATCGCGGCTCCGACGCTGCTGAGCGTCGCGTTCTCGGCAGGCCCCTCGGACTCCGCTGCTGACGTGGTGATGATCGCTTCTCCCATTCTCGCGTCTTAATACGCGAGAATATCGGACCCGGGCGCTGATCTCACCGGCCATAGGTCGACTCGCACAGCTGCGAGAGGGAGGGGTCGACGGTCCCCTTCGACATGGCGCACACCGTACCCATGTCGTACGAACGGGCAGGGCGGGGACGAACCGGAGGCCGCTTTGGCACCGCACGCGGCCGTGGGGTCACGTGCTTGACCCGGGGGCGCGGACGCGGAGCCGCGCGGCGTTCGGCGGGGGCCGGTGCGGCGCGGGCTGGAGAGGCCGGGGACCGTGGCGGCGCCTTCCGGGTCTCCTTCGCCGGCCGGGGGGAGGACGTCGCGGAACCTGCCGAGTCCTCGGAGGTGTCCACGAGCGCTTCGAGAGCGGGTGGAGGTGAGGGCAGCGGCGTCTCCGGGAAGATCATCGGCCGGGCATTCGCCGGGGGCCGTGTGCCGTCCGGGTGCGGAGCCTGCCCGGCGACGCTGACGCACCCCGTGCACCCCACAGCGAGCAGGACGAGGGCGGACAGGAGACGGCGCACCACCCCACCGTGCCCGAGCCGGGAGAGAGCCCGCCCCCGACACGCGGAAGGACCACCGGTACGTGTGACCATCCACCGGCAGGTGCTGACAGAAGGGCGCCTGTCCCTGGCCGTCAGGCCCACTCGGTGCTGGTCGAGCAGATGGCAGGCAGGGCCGCTCCCGCCACCAGGTGGTGGACGACCCCGAGCGCGATGAGCCCGCAGGCGTGCAGCGCTTCCTCGCGCTCCATCGTGTAGACGCCGAGCCCGCGGACGTCGAGCGCGGCCACGATCCGTTGTGCCTGCCGCCACCGCGCCCGCCGGACACCGAGCGGGGCAGCCTTGAGCACGGCCCGGCGGCGCAGCCGGTGTATGAGCAGCTTCTCGGTACGCTGCCACCGGCTCATGTACCGGTCGAGTTGCACACCGATGCGGCCGCTCTGCTCTGCGGTCCGCCACTCGGCGCAGGCCGTCAGGTACGCCAGGGCCACGGTCACGACGGCCGCGTCCTGGCCCCGGCGCTGCAGGAGAGCGTCCACCGCCTCCCAGTCGGGAGCGCTGGCACCCAACGCGGCGACCCCTGCCCCGGCGCGGTCCCTCGCCCCGTCCTCTGGAGGCCGGGTCACAGCGACTCCTGCGGCCGGTCGGCTTGTTTCAGCGGCCGGTCAGCGTACGGGTAGAGCGGACGTTGCCGCGCGAGTCCCGGCGCCCGGTCGAGGCGGTCGATCACGCTCGGCTCGCGGTAGTGCCACCGGGCCCAGTCGAGGGCCGCCCGCTTCGTCTGCTCGCGCCGCAGGAGGCCGAGGTCGGGGTGCCACACCACCCAGTCCAGATGACCGCCGCGGCGAGAGCGCCACAGCACGAACAGCACGAGCGCGACCACAGCACTCAGCCCGGCCCACGGCAGGGCGAGCAGTGCGGCCGCATCGCGGAGGTCGGAGGGCTGGGCCCACAGAAGCAGCAGGCTCAGGACGGGAGACACCGCCCAGGCGACCCAGTACGCGTAAGCACCGCGCATGACCCGGCGGTACACCATCACGGCGCCGATCAGTGCACCAGCCGCGACGAGTACCAGCCACCGGTGTCCCGAGCCGGCCGCGAGGACGACGCACACCGCGGCGGTGCCGGTCAGTCCGGCCGCCGTCGTACGGTCCTGCCGATCGCGGGCGGCGGTGGATTCTGGCATGGTCGCAGGTCCTGGTCAGACGAAAGTGTGACGGCCGCCGCTGAAGTGCCGAACCATGGGGTCGAAGACCTGATGGCGGACCGCGTGCTCGGCCGCCTCGTACTCTACGGGGTGGTCGAGGTCCGGAGAATCGTCCGGGCCCAGCCCCAGGTTCGCCGCCCACTCCACGCAGTTGTGGCAGCCGTCCACCCGGGGCGGATTCAACCGGTGCACAACCAGTTGGTGCGTCGTCCACGCGATCTCGGCGTCATACACCTCCCGGGCCGCTTCCCCGGAGTTCACGGCGGCGCCATAGGCGGTGACCCAGGTCTTCATGAGGTCGCGGCCGTCGAGGCAGCACGGTGTGGGCAGGCCGGGGACGGCGAGCAGGGAGGGCGCGAGGGCGTTGTCCGGCATACGGCAGACCGTACCGGGCGGACGCCCGCGACGAACAGGGAACGGGTTTCCCGGACGGTTGGCTGGTTCCCGCAGCCGTGCACCAGTGCGCTGCTGCTGAGAAACCGGTGTGACCAGTAGCGTTTCTCCGGGGCCGCGGCAGCGGCACACGGGAGCCGGGAAGAGCGGAGAACACGGTGGACGATGTTGAGGGCCTGCGCATCGAGGTGTACCGCACGCTTCAGCTCGCGGGCCTTCCCCTGAGTGATCTCCCTTCTACTCCGGTCAGCGCCGGCGGCGGCGTGGACGTCGTAGAGTCCCGCGAACTGGGGGCCGTCATCGTGGGGTGGGCGTGCAGCGCGGAGTTGCTGAAGCAGGCCGCCGACGCCATCGACCGCGAGGAGGACGAGCATCCCGACGTGCAGCTGCAGGACGAAACCGAAGCGGCGATGGCGGCCGCGATCGACCGGGTGCTGCGGAGGCGGGGTTTCGTCACGCGCGTCCGTGCCGACGTGCCCGGCAGTCACCAGTTGGTCGTCTCCCGGAGGGATAGCGACTGACCGGCTGAGCGTTCGTTCTCAGAAACTCACGTCAGCGCTGGGTTCCTGAACGAGCGCTTCCAACAGATCCCCGGAACTCCGGTCGTCCTCACTACGAGTTCAACGACTGGGACGTCATCGCGGAACCCTGCGCATGTCCCAGCCACGTTCCAGCAGTGCGACCTGGACGCAGCGCATCCCGGTCCCTTCGGCTCTCCACCGAGGGGGCCGTCGTATGTCCGGCCACATCGAGAGGTCGAGGGCAGCGTGCAGCACTGCCGTAGAAGCCGACACCCGGTCCAACGCTCACAGAGAGCGAGGGTGACGAGCCGTCACCCTCGCGAAGGACACGAGCCCCGCCGTCGTTGACGCGCCGGCGCCACGGTGGCAAGCCAATACGAACAGGTCGAAGGCCGGACATTCCGCGCTGAGCAGGGCGGGACGGACGTGAAAAAAGTGCTCCGACACGCGTGATTCGTGATGCACGGAAGGGGTCGGAGATGGCAAGATACGGATCATGGCCGGGACTGGGAACAAGCGGATGCTCACGAATCGTGAGAGCGCCTATGACCCTGCCTCCGGCGAGAACTGGCGGATCACCGTCAACCTGCCGCCGGTGGTGGCAGAGGCTCTGATCCCGAAGCTGCGGGAGATTCACCCCCGCCTGGCTGCCGCCGGTCTCATCGGCGCCGTCGTGGAGCACCTGGTGCTGCGTGGCGACGTGCCGCTGGACTGGAAGCGCACAGCCGAGATGGTGAAGAAGGAGATCGAGGGGATCGAGGGTGCACAGCGCCCGTCCAACCCGGCTCAGGACGCACCCCTCCCTCGGGGTAGTCGCCATGGGGGCATATCGACGTAACTGATACACGCCCCGGGGACTCACCCGCGGGGCCATCCGAAAACTGAATCCCAAGGCACTGTCAGCGATCAGGTTGGTCGCCAGGGAGCTGACCAGCGCCTCTTCCATCGACGTCGGCGACATCGCCCGATGCGGGCTTTGTGCTGCCTGATGTCGTTCAGTTCTGGAGACCATCATAGCCACAGGTCCCCGGGCCGGCACCTCCTTGCCCGAAAGCGGTGTGTCACGCGCGCCGTTCACGGGAGTACCCACCGCCGAGCCCCGTACGCACAGGGCCGCGGCCACCGAGCCGCTGTTCCCCCTTCCCAGCACTCCGACGCTGCCCCGGCAGAAGGCGGAGGACAACACCGAGAGCGCAGCCGAGCGAGCCCGCGTGGCCGCCCTGCTGCTGGACGATCTCCTGTTCGCTGCCCCCGTCTTCTGCATCGACAGCGGAAACTCGAAGGTGGCCACTGACCGGCCGCTGAAGTTCCTCAGTGAGGCCGCCGAGTTCGTCCGCACCGGCCGCGCAGCCTCCTACGTCGCGACCCTCCGGGAGAGCGCGGTCGCCGTGGACATCGACGGCGACGACGACGACTGGAGCACCAGCGCGCTCGAACACCTCACCAGCCGGGCCGGAGAACTGGACGGCTGGTTCGTCACCCGACGTTCGGGCGGCGGCGCCGGCCGCTGGCACCTGATCGCGTGTTTCCGTACCCAGGCCGCCCGCGCCGAGTTCAAGACGACGGTGGAGACCGTCCGCGCGCACTGGGGTGCCACGGCCCGTCAGATCGACTGGCGCCGTACCCTCCGTCCGCTCTCCGCGCCGCACCGCAAGAGCGGCCGCGTCGACCTCCCCGAGTTCGTAGAGGGAGCCGCCAACACGCTGCCGTCGTGGGCCATGAACATGCCCCAGTACACGCGGCCGGTCACAACTCTGCGAAAGGAGGTTCCGGCAACTCCCTGGCAGCGTCGTATCTCCACGATTCCGGAGGGGGAGTTCTGGGAGCGTCTTCGTAAGCCCGGCACCGATTACTGGATGGACCGGTCTCTCAGCGAACTTCTTTCCACGGCCCGCCTCATCATCGCGGGGTTCGACGCCGACGCCGTCTGGCAGGTGGTCAGCGACCCCGCACACCTCGGTTTCTCGCGTGCCCGCAAGCGCGGCCACCGGTGGTGGGTGAAGCACGTCTGGAACGCGGCTGTCGAGTACGTAGACGACCACCGGAACAGCCGGACAGGGAAATCCCCGTCCGAGCGCTGGAAGAAGGTCACAGGCCCGCTTCTGGCAGGCGTTCGGAAACTCCACTGGCCGAACTGGACCACCGCCACGCGGCACAGCAGGGAACACATCCTCGCGGCCATCGGGGACCGTATGGCGCGTCAGGGACTGGCCTGCCGGCCGCTGCCGGAACGCGATCTGGAGAACGACACGGGGAAGTCCCGGAACACCATCCGGGCCGCCCTGGAGGCGTTCGTGGAGGACGGAGTCCTCATCCGGACCCGGACGTACGACCAGAGCATGGGCCCCAAGGCGTCGCACGAGTTCAGCCTGAACCTGCTGACCCTGGACTTCCGTGCTGAAACTTCTGAACCACCTTGTAGTCACACCCCCGCCCCCCGCAGCCGCTCCTGGTTCAGCCTCGCTACGACCCTGGCCCTCCACCCCGGCCCCCTGACGGTCACCCAGCTCCACACCCTCAGCGGCTACCACCCCACCCCCACCCCGACCCGGGCCCAGCTGGAGAACGTGGAGACCGGCCTCCAGGTGCTCAGGAAGCTCCGCATCGCCCAGGCCGGACGGAAGGGCTGGGAGCTCACAGGTCAGGCCGTTCGGGAACTGCGCTCTATGACCCAGCGGAAGGCAGCAACGGCAGCACGGATCGAGCGCGAGCGAAGTGCCTTCGCGAGGTCCTGGGAGGCCACCAGGGAGAAGCTGCAGCGCCGTTGGCAGGAGCAGAAGGAGAGGGCTCTCCAGAGGCGTGCAGCGGCCGACCAGAGCCGTCGCGAGCAGTGGTGGGCGAGTTTGCCCGCGGAGGAGAGGAAGAGCCGTCGAGACGAGTGGAAGGCGCGTTTCCGTGAGCTGACGCCGGCCCAGCAGAAGGCCAGGGTCACCGAGTTGCGCGAGCGCCGGTACATGGCGAAGTGGGGAGCGGCCGCCTAGGTGAGTATCCCCGGGTAGCCGCCCGCCAGTTCGGCAACGCGAACCCTGCTAGCAAACTCGGAGTTTGCCGCAGGGTGTAAAACCATGTGTAAAACAGGGTGTGACAAAGGGTGCTCCCCCCACCCCCTCTGACCTGCCCTTTTCCACGTGCTGCATCCTGACCACCCACTCCCATCGTCCCTCAGGAAGTGGGTGGTCAGGATGCAGCACGTGGGTTCAGATCAGAGGGGGTGGGGGGAGCACAGGTTGAGTGTGGTGGAGGTAGAAGAGGAACTGAGAGGAGGAGAGTGAGAGTGAGTGAGAGAGAGTGAAAGACAAAGACGAAAGACAAAGACAAGGACAAAAGAGAAAGACAAAGACGAAAGACAAGAGAAGAGAGAGAAGATTTTAAGAACTAGGGTGGGCCGGTGGGTGGTACGGAGGAGTGGTATCTGCAAGTTGTCGCTGGCGAGTTACTGGGCGGGGATGGGCAGCGAAACTTGAAGCCGGTGGGGGTACTTGCTCCGGCGGGGGGCGGTGGGTTCGCCGGGAGGGTGCCACCAGGAGGGTGCCACCAGGAGGTGGGTCGGTGTGCGGACGGTGATCGGCTCTGATCTGTGCCGTCGTGATGCACCCTGTCCGCCGGTGGCGAGTTCCGCGTCTTGAGGGTGTTGGTCCCCTTGCTTCCGTCGGCGGCGAGCTGTCGAGTTCGCCCCGTGGTGGGTGGCTGGGCGAGTCGGAGAGTTTCCGTCGGAGTCGGGCGAGGTTACTGAAGTGGGCGCCCTTCGGGCGGCGTTTGGTGGTCCGGCGGCGTTCACCTGGTGGCAGACGTCGGCCCCGGGGGGCCTTTGGTCTGCCACCAGGGCGCCGGACCTTGGTCGACCCCTGGCGGGGTCGGCTGCTTTGATCTGGTGGTGGCCTCCTACGTCGGCCACCACGGCAGGGGCTCTCGTTCCTCGGCCCCTGCGGGCGGGCGAGGCCGGTTTGAACCTCAGAGTTTTGCCGTGTGCCGCACGGCGCGCGTTCGTAAGTCACGGTGGGAGTTGGTTGTCGTGGAGGTTGTAGTCCGCGAAGTGGTGGTGCCCAAGGGTAAGAACTGGCGGCTTACTGAGCGGGACGTGCCGGTTCTGGAGTGGATCGGCCGGTGGTTCGGCGTAACGGCAGAGCAGGTCACGCGGCAGTTCACGGGAGACGGCGGAGTTCTGCCGTCTCGTCAGGTGGTGTACCGGAGGCTCCGAGCGCTGACGTCGATGGGTCTGCTGTCAGCCGGCCAGCTCCCAGGACGGCGCGCTCAGGTGTTCTGGCTGACGAAGTCTGCGACGGAACTGCTGAACATTCCTGGGAACGCAGTGACGCCGAATATCAAGGAGTACAACCACGACCTGGCCGTGGTCGACCTGGCTCAGTACATCAGCAGCATCAGGCCGGACGATGAGCTGGTGACCGAGCGGGAGATCCGTGCTCGCGATACCCCGAACCAGTACGCGAGCACGGAGCCCACCTATGCGGTGTCGACCGGGGAGAACGGGCACGGCCGCCGTTACCCGGACCTGGTGGGTCTACGTCCGGACGGAACCGTGTGGGCCCACGAGCTGGAGCGAACCCAGAAGGCGCGTCCGCGTCTCGTGAGGAACATGCTGCTGTACGTCAACGCCGATCACATCAGTTACGCCATGTACTGGGCCTTTCCCAAACTGCTGAAGAACGTGGAGTCGGCCGCGGAGGAAGCGAACGCTTCAGCCGTCGAGCTGGGGCGGGGACAGAAGATCTTCGTCCGCGTCTGGGATGTAGAAGAACGGGGAGCAGAGTGAGTACGCCACGGAGCCAGCGAGCACGAGGGAACATCGCAGGCGGACCTACGACGAAGTGGCAGGGTTCGCAGCCCATCAACCCAAACTCCGGTGAGGCCGTGGCGAGGGCGGCAGGGGTGATCCTGGCCGTCCTGAACCCGGTCGCGGCGATTCTCGTGCTGGTCCTGGTCGCGGCCGGCCGCCGCTTCCCGCCGCGGGCCCGGCACTGGGTGTGCTGGGCCGGGTGGGGTGCCGTAGTCGTCGGCGCGCTGATCGGATTCTTCCGGTGGTACCTAGTGCCGTACCGCGAACTGGGGACGGCGATCTGGGACAGCCCGAACCGGACCGCACTGGCAGAACTCGCCCAGGAGAACTGGGCGAGCTGGGTGGGCAACCAGATTCCGTTCAGCGTGACCGTCGCGGCCGGGGTCGGCGGAGCCTGGCTTATCCGGCGAGCGAAGTTCACGGCGGAGTGGCGGACGGTGAAGGACCCGGTGCCGCAGAAGCGGATCGAGGCGAAGCTGCGGGAGCTCGCGCAGAACGATGACCGTCCCCCGGCGCAGAGTTTGGACGACCTGCGTATCCGGCTGGGCGTCGACAAGATGACCGGCGAAGCATGTGAGATCAGCGGCCGTGCGATGAGGCGACACGGATTCATCCCCGGAGCGTCCGGATACGGAAAATCCCGCACGATCGAGCAACTGGTGTACGAGCTGGTGGTCAGTTCGCACGCGCGGCCCCTGGGTATCGGGTTTCTGTTCGCCGACATGAAGGCGGACCCCATGCTGATCGAGGCTATGGCCGGAGGGGCGCATCACGCGGGGCGCCGGTTCAAACTGGTCACGGTCACCGGGGCGGGTACGACGTACAACCCCATCCGGCACGGTTCCGCCGAGCAGATCCGGAGCCGGATCGTGGAGTGCCTGGACCAGGTGGCCGGCGGCGGGTTCTCGGAGCCGCACCACCGAGAGGCGGCTGAAGAGTTCCTGCTGTACGCCGTCCGGGCCCTGGACGACCTGGTTCGCGGAAGCGTCACCGAGTTGTTCCCCGACGGGACGACGAGGGCCTGGCGCCGCGACCTTCCCGACCTGGCCCGTCTGCTGACGCTGAAGTCTCTTGGCTCCCGGACGAACCACTTCTCGGCTCGACTGCAGAAGGAACTGGGCGACTACCTGAACTACCTCAACACCGAGGCCAAGGATCTGAAGCGGTCGATCCCGGGCCTGGCCACCCGTATCCGGAACCTGGTGTCGGGCGACGCCGGCCGCGTCCTGATCGAGACGCCGGACGGTGTCGACCTCTACGAGTCGGTCAAGCGCGGCGACATCGTCCTGTTCTCCCTCGCGGCGAACACCGACGCGAAGGCGGCGCGGCAGATCGGCAACCTGTTCCTGACCGACCTCGGATCGGTCGGAGACCGGCTGCTGACGGAGAACTTCGGGGAGAACGGGGGACTGTTCATCGCGGGCGTCGATGAGTTCAGCGGGCTCGGGGGCAGCACGATGACGGGGCTGTTCCAGCGGTTGCGTGCCGCCGGCGGCGGTCTGTTCGTGTGCACCCAGGACCTGGCGGACCTGGCCGACGTGTCCGACGCGTTCCTGGCGGCCGTGCTCACCAACGCGGACGTGCTGATCCTGCACCGCACCAAGGCGTCCGCGGAGCAGGTTTCCGAACTGCTGGGGACGTACGAGGGGTGGGAGGAGACGCTTCAGGTCCAGGAGGACATCGGCGTTCTCGGCTCGACCACGGCCGGGTCCGGAGTCGGCTCCCTGCGCCAGGTCGACCGCTTCAAGGTCCACCCGAACCAGCTACGGGAACTCGGTGTTGGCGAGGCCATCGTCGCCATCGGTCACCCGGAGGACTCTTCCCAGACGGTGCAGATGGCTCTTGCCCCGCGGTACCCGGTGCCGGAGGCAGAGCAGAACGAGGTGGTCGAGCAGCAACCGCCGGTCGACCTCACGAAGGAACTCCCCTTTACCCCGCCGCCGGCCCGCAAGGACGTCGAGGCCATCGAGGCGACCCCGGAACGCGAGCCGGACGACGCCGCCGAGTACGAGGGCTGGGAGGAGGAACCTCCGGAGGTCGAGGAGGAACCGGTCGAGGACGACGAGAAGGAGACCGTGGAAACCGGCGACGACCCGGCGGCCGCGCCCGCGGAGGAAACTCCGGTCATCGTGCCCCAGCCCACAACGAGCCCGTCCCCAGCGACGCCGAAGCCAGCCAGCGACCCGTTCTGACGAGGGGCTGAGCTTCACGATTTTCTGCCTCCGGCGGGCCCTTACTCCCAAGGGGGTGGGGGCTCGTCGCGTGTGTGCGGGCCGGTGGGTGGCTGGGGTTGGGGGG
>NZ_JODF01000103.1:0-14614 GCF_000717945.1 Streptomyces sp. NRRL S-920 | reverse complement strand
AGGCGGCCCTCGGGAGGGCGGACGACCCCGGCCGGGACCGCGCGGTGACGTACGGGCGGCCCGGTACGTCAACCGGATGACGTACACCCGCGGTCCGGGGTGTCACGCTGCCCGTCACGCCCGGCCCCGAGGGGGAGTGCCGGGGGGGTCCGTCGCAGGTCGGGGCGCGTGACAGGCGCCCGTGTGACAGGGGGCGTGACAGGCCGTGCGACAGGGGACGCGACAGGGCCCCCGCCCTCCCGGGGGAGCGGGGGCCCTGCTCGAACTCCGGCGGTCAGTCGGCCGGTTGCTGGTCCCACAGGTGCACGGTCTCCCCGGTGCGGAGCGGGGCGCCCTCGGGGCCCTTGATGTGGCCGGAGACGATCCGGTCCTCGTGCCGGCACCCGCCCTCGGCATGCGCGCGGGGGTCCATGCACGTTGACCGGCGGTACGGGCGCACGGGCCACCGGCAGGACCATTGCGGCTCACGGCGCCCGGTGCTGGCCTGCGCGTCGTCCTGCGCGGCCTGCGGGGGCGGTCGGTGGGTGGAGTGGACCCGGACGACCCGGACCGCGGACGAGCCGGTGACACCCTGCCGGCGGTCCCGCTTCGCGCCCGAGCGGGCCCGGGGGATCTCGTCCACTTCGGCCCAACGGCTCTTGCCCTGCTGTGCCATGAGCTGCCACGCGGTGTAGAGCACGTGGGCCCACCGGTCGGTCGTGTCCGGCACGGGAGGGCCGAACGGGGCGCCCTCCCGGAGCAACATCTCGTTGTCCCACCCGAGGGGCGGCCCGCTGGCCTCCCGGTTGGCATCGATCATCCCGGCCGTCATCACCATGCCGTCCCGCATGGTCCCGATCACGGTCTCGGGTGGCAGTCCGGAGAACAGGCCGCGGGGGCTGTAGAAGGTGATCCACACCCCCGACCAGTCGGCCGGAATCAGGCCGGACGACCCCGCACCCTTGTGGAACCAACGGACCTCCCCCCGGTCGAGATTGACCTCCCCGGGGTCCCACACGGACCACGAGGCGGCCACGATCGGGGTTGTGATCACGGCGGACGCGTTGGGCCGGCCGAAGGGGGTGTTCGCCAGGGCGGCCCCGGCGTCCTCGGTGTATCCGCCGATCGGTTCCCCGAACACGATCAGGCCCGATTCCGAGGGGAGCCGGGAGAGTGTCACCGGCTCCGTGGGCGGGGTGTGCGCGGCGGCCAGGGCAAGGGCGGTCATGTCCGGGGTCGCGTAGTACAGCTCTGCCGACTCCAGCCGCCGCCGTTCGCACTTCGTGAGCAGGATGGACGCCACGGACTCATCGGACGCGCCGATGCCGGGGACCGAGGGCACGATCGTGAAGCGGCCCGCTTGCAGGGCGGCCCGCATCGTGGTCCGGGTCCGGTCGTCGTCCAGGTGGTCAAGCAACTGCGCGCGCCACTCCGGGAGCTGGGTCGGGTCGGGGGGTGTCCAGCGGAGCCGGGAGGGGTCGCTCATGGTGGGTGTCCTCGTGTGCGATCGGGGTTACGCGGGGGGAAGTTCCGGTGAGCCGTTCCCTGCATTTTCCCACGTCAGGGGCCCATTACGTGGGGGAATCAGCCCGATTACCCCCGGGGAAGTGGCCGATACGTGCGGGGAGTTGACCACCGGTCTTACCTGCGGGAACCACCCGGGCCCCCGCCCTCCCGAAGGGGGAGCGGGGGCCCGGTGTCGGTCCGGCCGGCGTCACTCGAACCGGAAGTGCTCGATGTCCCGGAACCGGATGTTCACGCCGTACTGCGCCTTCATGGCCTCGGTCATCGCGTCCGCCGCCTCCCTGGCCGCGGCGTGTGCAGCGTCGCGCGCCTCGGTCAACGGCCGGTTGCGCATTCCGTCGTAGGCCCGCTCGATGGCTTCCCGGTTCGCCTTGCTCGGGGTCTGCGATCCGGTCAGCCACCGGTCAAGGGTCTGCTTTGTGGCCGACACTCCAGCCTTGCTCATGGCCTCGTATCCCTTGGCCGTCTTAAAGAGCTGCCGGAACTGCGCTTCCCACCCCTTGGCCTTATAGGAAGCGGCCGGTTTGGCGGCCCGCCGCTTTCCCGAGGCATTCCGGGCTTTCTCCGCTGCCTTACGGACTTCCCGCATTTTCTCCGGGGGGAGGTCAATTCGAGTGCGGCGCACACCATTGTTGGCGGGCATGACGTGCCCGGCCCATTCGACTTTCGCTTTCACGTCGACGCGGGAAGGCTCCGCCGTGTTCGCCCAATCCGCGTAGGCCGCTTCGATTGCGTCGGCCACCCGGTCCGCCTCGGCATCCGAGTACTTGTCGCCTTCTCCGGTGTCCCGCTTCTTCGCCATTACTCATCCCCCCAAGACTCGGTGCCCTTGACTTTCCACGTGCCGAATTGCGTACCGGAGTCGTCCAGCCGAAGCGCGGGCCGGTCGCCCTCGGTGGCCGCCGCCAGGGCCGCGGCCGGGAGGACAAGCTCATCGACGTTGCGCAGGGACACCGGGGCCATGCCGTCCCCGAGCTGCCGCACCTTGTCGGCCGTGCGCCAGATGGTCGCGGACGCCTGATCCTTGATCGCGTGGACCCAATCCGTGCGGCGGCTCCGGCAGTTCCACTTGCGCCGGGTCACGCCGGCCGTGTCGTCAAGGGACCCGTACATCAGGCCCATGGACTGGCCGAACGCTTCCTTCACCGCGTCGTAGGCGCCCGACTCCCGGCCGTGCGTCTCCAGCGCGTACCGGCGGCACTCCCCGATCAGGTGGGCCCACGAGGACAGCCGCACGGCGGTCCCGGTCCACGAGTCCGAGGCGGACGCGTCGGGCCACCGGCCGGCCGCGGCCAGGTCTGCCAACAGGTGCATGCGGGTGCCGGTGATCCACCGTTCCTCGCCCACGGTCTCGTTCCCGAGGGGGGAGGGGAGGTCAGTCTCGGTCCACGGGTACACCCGCACCTTGTAGTAGCCGGGGGCCGGAGCCTGCCCGGTCAGGTCCTCCACCGCGCCCGTGTGCTCGAACTCCCCGTGCACGACCCGGACCGACGAAACGGCGGTCGGCCATGAGCCGTTGCGGTCCATCACGACCACTTCGCCGTCGTAGTCCTCCCGCTCCCACGACCAGCCGTCCATGACCCGTACGGCATCGATCACCGCGGGCCGCTCGGGCTGCCACCGGGGGGACGTGCGACGCAGGAACGGAGCGAACGGCCCGGGCGCCTCCCGGTTGCCCTCCATGGCGAACAGGAGCCGGAGCCGGGCCGGAGCCTCCCCGATCTCCGGGTCATCGAGCAGGGCGAGCCGTTCGGCCAGGGCCCCGAGCTGCCGCTCGTTCGCCACCGACTTGCGGGCCACCGCGGCGGCCAGGAACTCCGAGTGCGGGCCGTCCGGGACCGCCAGGGCGGGCGCCTTCCTTCCCGGCCGGGACGGGCGAACGTCACCCGAGGGGGCCGGTACGTCTACCGGTTGACGTACCGCGGGCGCCGGAGCAGGGGCCGGAGCCTCGGGCCGGGGAGCCGGGAGGGCCGCCTCGGGCTCGGGGTCGCCCTCGGGGAACGGGAGGGCCGCCACCTCGGCCCCGATCGTGCCGGCGGGCCACTCGTTCCGAGGCGGGGCCGGGACACAGGTGGGGTGCCGTCCGTTCGGGTAGTCCCCCCTCGGGTCCAAGGGCAGATCACACGGCTTGCCGAAGTTGTAGCCGTTGCACTCGCGCGGGCCGCCCTGCTCGGGGCCGGAGCCGTCCGGGCCGCCCTCGGGGTCGTCGCCCTGGCCGCCGTACTCCGTCCCGGCCACGGTCAGGTCGAACCGGTACAGCCGGGTTCCCAGGCCCGTGATCCCGCGCACGGGCCGCGGGCACAGGGAGGTCAGGTTCTTCCCGTCCCCCGGAGGCAGGATTCCGGCGCCCCGCATGCCCACGAGGGCCGCGTGCAGGGTGTCGGCCAGGTGCGCGCGTTCCGCGACCTCCCGCAGCTTGCCCGGGATGAACCACAGCCGGTTGTCCGCGGTGGACACGAACCCGTGAACGTCGTTGCCACGCTCCCGCATGACGGCCCGCAGCGTCCCGGCCGGGTCACCCGCGGTCAGGTCGACCTCGGGGAACCGGTGACCCTGCGCCATGGCCGCGGTGATGGCCTCCCAGAGCTGTTCGGCCGGGGTCAGGGCCGCCGATGCGGACGCGATCAGTGCGGCCGGGAGCTGCCGGACCGCTTCCGCCTCGGCAATCTCCCCGCAGTTCTCGACTCCGACCGCCAGGCCCAGCAGGTGGGCACCCACGGCCCACAGGGCGTGGACCTCTCCGACCGTGCCGGCGATGCCGCCGCCCTTGGGGGCGATTCGCTGCGTCACCGCGTCGTGCGCGTCTTGCAGCTTGGTCAGACCTTCCGCCGTGAACCATCCGCCCTTGATGGCCCACTCCAGCGGCCACCCGTGGAAGTTGGTAGCGGCCCGCTTGACCCACTTGGACAGGTGCATGCACCGAGCGGTCCCCTCGGGGACCTCCCGGCCGTCCCGGTCCACGTAGATGTTCGGCCAGAACGGGGCCCCCAGCTCGTACAGCCGGGAGGCCAGGTCTTCGGACTGCCCGGGCCGCCGAAGCGACAGGTTCGAGCTGGACGACAGGACCGACCGCCACCGACCGAGGGAAGTCCCGCCGTTGCCGTCCGCGGACCCCATGGACCGGTTGGCACCCCCGACCATGGCGGACATCATCTGTTCCGTCTTGGCCACCCCGTCGCCCTTGGCGCTGTTCTCTTCCAGGCAGAGAGGCAGGTAACGGGCCCTGCGGAGAATCTGCGGGATGCCCTGCGCGCTGGAGTTCCAGGACCGGAGCACGCCCTCGTCTACCCGGCCGAACATGCCGGCCTGTACGACCTGCGTCGTGCTCTTGCCCTGCTGACCGGGCCCGGTGTGGTTCACGATGTGCGCGGGCACCCCGGCCGGGGTGACGAGCGGCCCCGCCATGAACGACCCGAGGGCAAGCAGGGTCTTGGGGTGCCGCATCGCGTGCCCGAGGATCGTGCGCCATACCTTGCGCGCGTCGTCCTCGGCTCCGGCGAGCTGCCGGTAACCGATGTTCTGCGTGTCCGCCTCGGGGAAGAACATCGCGCCGCCGTCCATGTACGGCACGGCGGTGACCTCGGGGGCCCGGTCGCGCGCTTCCTGGCGGATCACGAGGGCGAACGCCAGCTTGGCATCCTGGCCCGAGGGCCGTTCCTGGCCGACCTTCCCGGCCCACGTGCCGCGGTCTAGGTCATCCTCGGAGACGACGACGCACCGGCCCGACTTGCCCTTGAGCCGGTACTCGATCGTGGTGTCCTGGCCGTCCTCATCCTTCTTCGTGACCCACCCGGTGACCGGGGGGACGGTGCCGACCGGTTCCCCTACGGGAATCCGTTCGTCACCGGAGCCGATGAACGCGACCTGCAACACCATGCGGTCCGAGGGTCGGAACCACCACTCCGTTTTGCTGATCTTCGCGCCGGGGATGCGGGCCGCGCCCTCGGTCTCCCGGGCCCGGGTCGTCGTCGTCAGGGTCTCGGTCATGAGTCGACCCCCGCCCGCGTCAGGAGACGGTCCGCGTAGGACCGGGCGCGGGTCAGGGTCGGCCACCCGGAGGACACGAGGTCACCGGTAGCGGTGTGGACCCCCCACCCGCCGCGACCGCGTACGGTCCGGCAGATCAGGTAGGCGGTCGTTCCGTCCGTGACGGTCGTCACCCGGCCGGAGCCGCCGACCGGGGTCACTCGGGGATCTGTGGTCAGCACGGGTGCTGACTGGGTACTCTTGGAATACACGTTGGTCCTCGCAACGGATCGATGCCTAAGCCTCGGGAGTCGGATCTCGGGGCTTTCGGCATTTCTGGGGTGGGTGCCTGCTGCTCGTGACCCCCGCCGAAGCGGGGTCGGATGGTCACGGAGCGCGGGCCGGGGTGAGCCGGTGGCACCTCCTCTGAGGGGACAGAGCACGAGGGGCCGGAGCCGGGAGCGCTATCCCGGCCGGCCGATTCACGAGGGCGAGCAGGAGAGCCGCCAGGGCGGCCCGGACCTGCGGCCGGAGCGATGCGAAGGCACGTACGAACGCACGGGCCACGGACCGCCGGGCCCGGGGGGTCATGCCCTTGACCATGGCGACGATGCGCCGGTCTACGTCCTGCGGGGGCCGACCGCGGAACCCTCCGAAACGCCAGATGATCAGGAACTCTTCCTCGGTCATGCGAAGGAACATGTCCAACAGGCGGTCAGGGCTCTGCACGGTGCTCACCTCCCTCGGGGTCGTCGTCCTGGCGGTCACCGGGTCAGCTCCCGAACTGGAGAGGGATGGTCAGCGCGTCCGCGCCGATGGTCGCGCCGTTCGCCTTCATCGCCCGGTACATCTGCGCCAGGGCCACCCCGGCGGCCACGGCCAGGGCGGCGGCGGCCACCAGGAGCAGAGCCTCGGACACGGGGATGTAGCGGCCCCCGCCGCGGCCCTCCCGACCCACGACCGGGACTCCACACTTGCGCACGGTGTAGTTCACGGCCGGGTAGTCGCCCGCGGTCCGGGCAACCTCCGTCACGGCCACGGTGCCCTCGGGGGTCACGTGCCAGTCCGCAGGAACCTGCGGGGCCGCGGAGCCGGGCGCCGTGTCGATGGTCGCGGTTGCGGTCACCTCACCACTCCTTATCGATAGTCCGTATTGGAGATCATACGGTCCGTCAACTGCCCTGCGCCACTCCCGCGTCGGGTGAATCTGGCGTGTCGCTCCCCTCGGTCCCGGCCGGGTTCGCCTGTACGTCAACGGTTCTGCCGGTACGTCAACTAGGTGACGTACAACGGCCCCCGAGGGCTCGCTCCCCTTCCCGGCCGGGACCGAGGGGCGGCTCCGGGGTACGAGGGCGGCCCGGCTTTTCCCGAAGGGGAGGGAGCCGGGCCGCCTGGCCGTTCGCGGTCACCGTACGGGGAGGGCCCCCGATACCGGAACGTATCGATACGCCGTGACTACCGGGCGCCGGCCGGGGCTCCGGCCGGACGGGTGCGGCTCGCGGTCTCCCACGCCTCATCCCCCGGGGCGGCCCCGCTCGTTCGGGCCGTCTTGCTCACGGTGGCCGTGGCGAACGCCAGATCGGGACCGACAGCGGACGCGTCGACCTCCCACGCCGAACGCTTCTCGCTCGTCTTCTCGTCCGTCCACGTCCGCTGTCGCAGGTCGCCCACGACCACGACGCGCATTCCCTTGGCGAGCGTGGCGGCCACGTTCTCCGCCAGGGACCGCCAGGCCGAGACCCGGTGGAAGTCGGTGCCGGCGTCCTTCCACTCCCCGGACTGCGCGTCGTACGTCCGCCGGTTGACGGCCACGGAGAACTTCGCCACCGCGGCCCCGCTCGGGGTGAAGCGGAGTTCCGGGTCATCGGTCAGGTTGCCCACGAGGGTGATCGGGGTGCCGTTGCTGCTGCTCATGTCGTCTTCCGTTCTGTGGGCCCGGCCCATGCGACGAGCCGCCGTTTCCGGCGACTCCCCGCCGACTATGCCGGGTGATCGGTTGAATTCAAGGGGGGGTGAAGGGGTTGGCCGGACGGCCACGAACGGGCCCGGTGGGGACCGGGCCCGAACGCGATCAGCCGGTCAGGTCGAACAGTTCCAGTTGGCCGGCGACTCGGGAGATCCCCCGAGCCTTCAGCTCCCGGTACTGCGCCGCGACCCACGACCGGGAGTAGCCGGTCAGGTCAACGGCCGTGCTCTGGGGTTGGCCGGTGGTGTAGCAGTCGCGCACGATCTCTAACGCCCGGTCTCGGGTGATCTGCTCGGGTGCGGACACGGCCCCTCCCTCGGGGTCAGTTGGCGGGGGCGGCCACGCGTCCCCACGCGGCCCGGAGACGAGCGGCGGAAGCGCTGTAGCCCAGCTCCCGGAACCGGTCCTCCATCTGGCGGTACGAGCGGGGCGGGTCGGTCTCCCGGATCAGGAGCACGACGACCGCGTCGAGTTCGGCATCCGTGAGCCGTCCGCCGGTCTCCGGCATGACGAGCGGCCGGGCCGTGCCGGGGTCGGTCAGTTCCGTGTCGGCCGGCACGTACCGCTCCGCGAACGGGTCGAGCTTGTACGTCTGCCGCTCGGGCACCGTGTCGGCCGGAGCCGAAACCGGCACGCTTCCCGTGTCGGCCAGAGCCGGGATCGTGTCGGCCGGGAGGGCTGCCGTGTCGGTTTCCGTCCGGGCCGTGTCGTCCGCGTCGGCCGTGTCGGTTCCCGCGTCGGCACCGACACGGACCGGGACACGGGGTGTGTCGGCCGGGGCCGGGATCGTGTCGGCCGGAGCCGGGACCGACACGGGGGCCGTGTCGTTCTTCGGCCCGCGTCCGCCCTGTGCCGTCATGGCGGCCAGGTGGACGGCCAGGGCGGCGGCCAGGGGCGGCACGGCCGACACGGCGATGACCAGGGGCGGACCGACCACGATGTGGTTCGTCGACACGAGATGCCCGATCGCGTTCAGGACCATCGAGCCGCCGACCGTCACGAGGGTGAGCCACCGACCGAGGGACCGTGCCGCTTCGGGCAGTCCAGCCGTGAGCCAGACCAGACCCGACACGAGGGCGAGCACGTCAACCGACACGGGCAGGGACCACTTCATCTCGCGTCCCCACCCGACCGCGCCGCCGAGCGTGGCGAGCGTGTCGGCCGACGCAGCCATTGCGACGGTTGCGACGATGGCCGCGCCGGTTACGAGGACGGCACGAGTGCTGATCTTCCGCATGTCGGGACCTACTTCCGCTTGCTCTGTACGACGACGCTCTGAACGACCTTGACCGAGAGTGTGTCGGCTCCGGGCCGCTTCCGGCACAGGAGCGCCAGAGCTACCGCCAGAACCACCGCTCCCCCGAGGTACGGGGCCGCCGCCGACACGGCCGACACGGCGGCGGTCAGGGCGAGCGACACACCCCACACGACGAACCCGACCACCCCGGCCATGGCCGACACGGCGGCGGTCACGGCCGACGCGCGCCAGACCCACCGCGGCACGATCGGGTCGTGCTCGGGGACGGCCAGGGCCGCGGACTGCGGGAGCAGGGCCCCCGACTGCACGAGGGCGGCGGCGGTCTGCTGCTGCTGCCACGCGGCGAGCAGGGCCTCGGTGGACGGGATCGCGGGCCGCTCGGTGGCCGCGGCCGGGGCCGCCTCGGGCCGCTCGGGCGGGGTGACCAGGGATGCCGGCGTGTCCGGGATCAGGAACCGGGTCAGGTCATCCGGCCCGACCTCCCGGCCCGGTGCGGGATACTCGTTGCTGCTGCTCACGGGGTCTCCTTCGTGGGTGTCAGGGCCCCCTGTCAGGGCCCGGTGTCAGGCGGTGTCAGAGCGGGATGTCAGCCGCTCTGACACCGCGTCTACCTGGGGGTTTGGTGTCAGGTGTCAGGCCGTCAGGCTGACGCCATGGCCGGGACGATGCGGTACTTGTTCTTGCCGGCGGGCACGAGGCGGCCCTCCCGACCGAGGCGCCCGAGCTCTGCCGAGACCCACGGCCGGGAGCGGCCGTGCTTGTCGCAGTGCTCCATGAAGTCCTTCGTCTGGACGACCATTCGGCCCTCCGCCTCGAACTCCCGGAGGATCTCCTCCATGGCCGCCCTCGGGTCGTCCGGCTCGGTCCCGGCCGGGGCCCCGAACATCGGGGTGTCGTCCGCCTCGGGGAGTTCCGCCTCGGGGTCGATCCCCTCGTCCTCGGGGTCCACCAGGGGCTCACCGGTCGTCACGTCGTCGTCTTCCGTCCTGGCGGCACGCTGCGGGCCGCCGTTGGGGGCCGGGGCCGCGGTCGGGCCCTGGCGGTCGGTGTAGATCTGTCCCGCGACCGAGGCGGCGGCGTTGGCCGTCACGTCGTCCACGGTCATGCGGACCGGGGCGAACTCCCGCACGGCCCATTCGAGCGTCACGGGGTTGTTCCGGAAGGTGCGGGACGGGGTGGACCACAGTTCCTCGTCCACGCCGGCCGACACGAGGTAGCAGTAGCCGGGCCGCTTGTTGCCCCACGCCCCGGGGTTGGCGCCCGCGTCCAGCACTTCGGACGGGAGGGCGAAACCGGCGTCCCGCTCGTCTACGCCGAAGCACAGAGCGGAGGGGAGGGACGCGCGGGTGTCGGTGCTGATCTGGTAGCCGGACGCGCGCTGCATGGACACCACGAGGGAGGCGCCGGCCGACCGGGCTTCCTGCGCGATGCCGGTGAACGCGTCGTCATCGACGGCCCGCAGGGTGTTGGCCGCTTCCTCGAACCACCCCACGAGGTACGGCATGCCGGGGCATCCGCACGCCGTGCCGTCCTCCCGGCAGGTGTGCGCGGGGTCGTCCTGCGTGCGGGCCGCCGCGGGCTCCCACGACCGGTAGGAGTGCTGACCGAGCCAGAGCTGACGGGCCGGGATGACTGCCTCGAACGCGGCGATCATCACCGCGGCCCCGTCCTGCGTGGTCACCACCCAGTCACAGCCGCCGAACGCTTCCCCGAGGTCCTGGCCCCGCTTCGGGTCGGACAGCCACACGATCGCGTCCCGGCGGGTCAGGACCTCCGCCATGACGTCGATCGCGCCCTCGGTCTTACCGGCGCCGGTCACACCCATGACGAGCAGGTGGATTGCCTGCGGGAGCGTGAGCGTCAGCTCCCGGCCGTCGTCGTACACACCGATGACGAGCGGTTCGGCAATCGAGCCGCCCGGGGAGGACGGGCCCGGGTACCAAATGACCTCCCGAAGCATGTCGTTCGGGACGATGACCAACTCGCCCTTGCGGGCCGAGTCGGGGTCGGGCCGGTACCGCACGGCCGTGGTCGGCACGTCCAGCGCGGACGCGACCCGAGGCAGCGCCTTGGACACGTCGTCGTTGGTCGCCTCCCCGGCCGGGAGCGCGTAGGGCACCGTGACCTTGTTCGGCTCGACCTTGACCGTGCCCAGCTTCGTACGGGCCAGACCGACCTTCTCCAACAGACCCTTGTCCGAGGACTCCCCGACCGCGTCGGGGTTGCGGCGCATGACCATCCGGACGTTCCACGACAGGGCCACGACCGGGCCGCCCATGGCGTACAGGTCGATCACGGGGTGCGTGATCGGACCCGACAGGGCGGCGGCGGTGACCCACACGGACCCGGCCGCGACCGTGACCGCGGAGTGCAACCGGCGCTGAGCACTCGTGCCCCGGCCCGCCCACCAGGTGGCGCCGGTCAGTGCGACCGAGGCCAGGGTGAGACCAGCCGCGCCCCACGGGGAATCGGCCCACATCAGGTGTGCGCCCTCCCCGACCACGCCGACGCCCACGACCCCGAGCCACGGCGGAAGATGCGGCTTGGCCCGGTGCAACAGGTACTTGCCGACCCCGGACCACGCCGACTCGCCCTTGAGCTGTTCCTCGTGCTGCTGCTCGATGTCCTTCTCACCCATGGCCCCGGCCCCTTACTGCTGTGCCCAGTCCATGCGCGGACCCTGGGGGCGCCGGGCACGGTGACGGACGCGGTTGATCTCTTCCTCGTACGCCTGCTGGAACGCGGCGTAGGTGGCGGCGGCGTTCTTCGCGGCGGCGGCGGCGGAGTCCGCGGCCTTGCCGAGCTTCCGGGAGACGCGCCACGCCCGAGCCTTCGAGCCACCGATACGGCCCTCGGGGTCCGGGACCGTGGACAACACGCCCTTGAGGATTTCGGCGCCCATGGCCACCTCGAACGAGACCTGCACCATGACGGCCCGCAGGTGGTTGCAGTAGTTCCGCACGTCCGCCGGAGAGGTGAACTCGGGCGGGGGGAGCAGGGCCTCGGAGTGACCACCGCGGCCACCCTGCGCGGCGACCGCGCCACGGCCGCCACCGCCCCCGCCCCCGTTCGTGGTCTTGCTCTGCGACACGTTGAGCGTGAACGAGGGGGCAAAGGCACCCGAGAACTTCGCAGAGTTGTTCTTGCCGTTCGTGCCGCTCGAAGCGGCTGCGGTCGGTGTGCTCACCGGCTGATCTCCGATCCGTTGAGGAGTTCGGGGAGAGCTGTCGTTGTGCTCGCTCTGCCGCTACGGTAGAACACAGACCAAGCAGTAAGCAACCACATCGCAACCAGAGAATGAGAGGGGATCATGGCGACCACGGCCCGAGACATCGCAGCCCACTACCGCCGGGTGGTCACGGATGAACAGATCCGCCCCGGTGAACGACTCCCTACGCTCCGCGCCACCTGCGAACAGTTCGGGGTCGCCAACACGACAGCCCTCCGGGCCTACCGGATGTTGGAGGCCGAAGGGCTCGTCTCCGCGGAACCCCGACAGGGGTACGTCGTCCTGGCTCGTCCGTCCGTCGTCACGACCGGCGCGCAGCGGGTCAAGCGCATCCAGCGGGGGGGCCCGAACTACAGCCACGCGGAGACCAGCCGCGACCACGTGGCCGCGCTCCGGTCCTGCGCAGACCCGGACATCTGCCGGGAGCTGGGGGTCGAACCCCACTCGGAGATCCTGTTCAGGCGCCGCACCTTCGTGCAGCACGGCCGGCCGTCCACGGTGGCTATCAACGTCATCGCGCCCCGCATGTGGGCCGCGGTGCCGGAGCTACTGGAGTCCGCCCGGATCACCGGCCAGACCGGCGGGGAGACCTGGCTCGACTGGTACCGCCAGCGCACCGGCCGGGAGCTGACGCAGGGGCCGGAGATGGCCGCGGCCCGCATCGCGTCGACGGACGAACTGGCCGCGCTGGAGGTAGACGCACCCGACGGGGCCGCCGTGCCCGTGCTTGTCCTGCGGTCCGTCTGGCACGACGACGAAGGGCCGGTGATGGTGTGGGAGGACACGCTCCGGCCGGGCGTGTGGCACGTCACGGAAGGGCCCTGACCCTCCGCCCCCGTAGCCACCTGGCCAGATCCCCGAACGGCCCTCGGTCCACACCGGACCGGGGGCCGTTCCATTTTCTGATCGTTTTCGTCAGTCCCCCGTGCCAGACTCGAATTTGAGACCGCGCCAGGAACCAGCAGGAAGGGGGGAACGTGCGAACCGTCCCCGTGCAAATCGTCTGTCGCAACTGTGCGGAGCCGTACCGGACCACCGTCCGGGGCGGGAACACCCGTTGCCCACACTGCCGGACCTCCCGGCACGTCCGCGTAGACCAGGAATGGGAGGGCCCCATCACGCCCGACCTGACCGGGGCCGCCTCCCGCGCCGTACAGGCCGCGGCCCGGCCCGCGGTGTGGGTCGACTGCCGTTGCGGCCACACCTGGCAGTCCCGGGCAAAGGACCGCATGACCATCCGGTGCCCCGAGTGCGGCACCGGGCAACGCGTGCCGTACCGCACCCCCGAGAACACCGGGCCGTCCCCCGAGGGGCACCTCCCGCCGCCGCCCCCGCCTCGTGTCGCCAGGGTCCGCCCTGCGCCCGCGTGGGAGCCGGACGACGACGAGCCGGAGCCGTACGAGCCGGAGCCGTACGAGCCGGAACGGCCCTCCCTGGCCGACTGGATGCGCACCGGGGGCCGGGAGGACTTGGCCCGAGCCTTCCCTCCCGGGGGTGCCCGCGGTGGTCTGGCCGGCATCCTGGCCGCCCTCGGGGGTCGGGCCCCGGCCGCACCCGCGCCCGCGCGTCGAGCAGCTGCTCCCCGGCCCGCTCGTCAGGCCGCGGCCAATCCGCCGGCAGTCCTCCCGACCGCCCCGGCCGGAGCCGCGGCCGTGCAGCCGATTGACCCCCAGACGCTCCCCGAGCGGGATCTCCGGCGCCGTGACGACGTGTGCCAGATCGTCCGGTCCCTCTCGACCGGGACCTCCCTGCTCGTCTGGTACAACCAGCCGCCCGGGCTCTGCGAAGCGCTGGACACCAACCAGCCGAAGGACGGCCAGCGGTGCCGCGCGACCGCCACGCACGCCGTGCGCTTCCGGCGGGACGTGACCGAGGCGGACGCGTACACCTGCCCCGCGCACGCCCGTCCCCTGGCCGCGACCGCGGACCGCGCGCCGTACATCACGGCCACGATCTACCCGCTCCGGTAGTCGCGTTTTTCGCGCACCGCGCCAGACCAGCGACGCGCACCGGAAAAAGCGCGCGTGCGCACGTCGAAAACAGACACCGCGCCAGCAACCAGCAAACCAGCGCACAACGGCAGTACGTCGACGGAAACAACGCGTTGGCGCGGCCGACCAGCAACCACAGAAAGAGGACCGATGGACCCCGCAGACCTCGAAGGCGTCTTCCCCGAAGGGGAGCTGTGCCGGATCTCCCTTGAGTCCGGAGACGTGGAGGCGAACACGCAGTACATGAGGTTCACGCCCTCCGCTCTGATCCTCCGGGGGGTGTGGCACGTCATCATCCGGGAGGGGGACACGGAGGACACCGTGCCGTGGATTGGCGCCCGGGTGATCCCCTGGCGAGACGTTCGGGGCATCGAGTCCGGCACCCACCCGAGCAACTACAGCAAGGCGGACGCCGAGGGCTACATGGAGGAGTACGGAGTCGACCCGGACGAACGGCCCGTGTACGCGGCCGAAGCCCGGCGGTAACCTCCCGGCACCCCCCGCGGCCCCTGCTCCCTCCCCCCGGAGCAGGGCCGACCCATGCCCGGCGGAGCCGAGGGCCCCCTCGTGCCGGCGTCCCCGGCCGCGGTCGTCCGGAAGCTCCCGGACCGCGGGTGTACGTCATCCGGTTGACGTACCGGGCCGCCCGTACGTCACCGCGCGGTCCCGGCCGGGGTCGTCCGCCCTCCCGAGGGCCGCCT
>NZ_JODF01000102.1:0-15858 GCF_000717945.1 Streptomyces sp. NRRL S-920 | reverse complement strand
GGCGTGCAGGGCGGCGTCCAGGAGTGCGGGGTGCAGTCCGAAGCCGTCGGTGGAGGTGCCTTCGGGGAGGGCGACCTCGGCGTAGACGTCGTCACCGAGCTGCCAGGCGGCGCGCAGGCCCTGGAACACCGGGCCGTAGGTCAGTTCGGCCTGGGCGAGACGCTCGTAGACCGCATCCGTATCGAGGGAGGCGGCGCCCTGCGGCGGCCACACCGACAGGTCGAAGTCGGCTTCCTGGGCCTCTCCGGTGACGCGGCCCGTGGCGTGGCACACCCACGGCTCGTCGATCGAGGCCTCTTCGGCGCGCGAGTAGATCGCGATGGCCCGGTGCCCGTCTTCGTCGGTGTTGTCCACGGTCACCCGGAGGGCGACGGCACCCTGTGCGGGCAGTACGAGCGGAGCCAGGAGCGTCAGCTCCGCCAGAGCACCGCAACCGGCTTCGTCACCCGCCTGGGTCGCCAGCTCCACCAGGACCGACGAGGGGACCATCGGGACGCCCATCACCACATGCTCCGCGAGCCAGTCGTGGGATTGCAGCGAGAGACGGCCGGTCAGCAGGATGGTTCCCGTCGCGGGAAGCGCGACCGCCGCGCCGAGCAGCGGATGCGTGACCGACGCCAGGCCGGCAGGGGCAAGGCTGCCGGTGGGGGCAGTCTGCTCCAGCCAGTAGTGCTGGTGCTGGAAGGCGTAGGTGGGCAGGTCGACGCGGCGCGCGCCCCGGCCTGCGAAGACGCCGTCCCAGTTGAGATCCGCGCCGTGGATGTGGGCGGTGCCGATGGCCTGGGTGAGGGTTTCGGCTTCGGGGCGGTTCTTGCGGAGTACGGGCGTGAAGACCGCTTCTTCGCTTTCGGACGCGATTTCCTGGGCCATGGCGGAGAGGGTGCCGTCGGGGCCCAGCTCTATGAAGGACGTGACGCCCTGCTCGGCGAGGTGGGTGATGCCGTCGGCGAAGCGGACGGCATGGCGGACGTGGCGGACCCAGTAGTCGGGTGAGCCGATGTCCTCGGGGGAGGCGAGTGTGCCGGTGAGGTTGGAGACGACCGGGATGCTCGGAGTGCCGTAGGTCAGGCCCGCCGCGATGGTACGGAACTCGCCCAGCATGGGTTCCATGCGCGGCGAGTGGAAGGCGTGGCTGACGCGCAGCTGGTGGACCTTGCGGCCCTTCTCCCGCCAGTGCTCCACTCCGCCTCCGTGGCCTGGATCGCGGCCATGGCCCCGCCAGCCGGGAGCGCCTGCATGAGGCGTCCCCGTGCGGCGACGAGCTTGGTCGCGTCTTCCAGGGTGAAGACCCCGGAGACGTGCGCGGCGGCCAGTTCACCCACGGAGTGTCCGACGAGGAAGTCAGGGGTCAGCCCCCACGCCTCCACCAGCCGGAACAGCGCAACCTCGATGGCGAAGAGTGCGGCCTGCGTGTAAACGGTCTGGTCGATCAGACCAGCGTCCGCCTTGTCCGTACCGAAGACAACATCCTTCAGCGAACGCTCAAGCTGCCCATCGAACTGCCCGCACACCTCATCAAAGGCAGCGGCGAACACGGGATACGTGTCATACAGCTCGCGGCCCATCCCGGCCCGCTGGCTCCCCTGCCCCGTGAACAGGAACGCGACCCGCCCACGGTTGACACTCCCCGCGGAAACCGCACCCGACGCATCCCCGGCGGCCAACGCCTGCACACCCGCAAGGAGTTCATCCACGTCAGAGCCGGTGACGACGGCCCGGTGCTCGAACCGGGCCCGCGTGACGGCCAGGGAGTACCCCACATCCGCCGCACGCAGCTCAGAGTTCTCCCGCAGGAACGAGTACAGCCGCTCGGCCTGCGCCCGCAGCGCCCCCTCCGTCTTACCGGAGAGCACCCACGGAACGACCCCACCAGCAACAGGAGCCTCGGAGCCCGCCTCGTCGACGGCAGCCGGCGCCTGCTCCAGAATCACATGCGCATTGGTACCGCTGATACCGAAGGACGAGACGCCCACTCGGCGCGGGCGCCCGGTGTCCGGCCACTCGCGGGCCTCGGTCAGCAGCCGGACGTCACCCGCCGTCCAGTCGATCTCAGGTGACGGCTCGTCCACGTGCAGGGTCTGCGGCAGCACACCCTCCCGCATCGCGACGACCATCTTGATGATGCCCGCGGCACCGGCTGCCGCCTGGGTGTGGCCGATGTTGGACTTCACCGAGCCGAGCCAGAGCGGTTCGGCGCCCTCGCGGCCCTGGCCGTACGTGGCGAGCAGGGCCTGGGCCTCGATCGGGTCACCAAGTCGCGTACCCGTGCCGTGCGCCTCGACCACGTCCACGTCGCCCGGCTCAAGGCCCGCGCCTGCCAGTGCCTGGCGGATGACACGCTGCTGCGAGGGGCCGTTCGGAGCGGTCAGGCCGTTCGACGCGCCGTCCTGGTTCACGGCCGTGCCGCGGACGACCGCGAGCACCTTGTGGCCGTTGCGCTCGGCGTCCGAGAGCCGCTCGACGAGCAGCATGCCCACGCCCTCGGCCCAGATCGTGCCGTCGGCGGCACCGGCGAAGGCCTTGCAGCGGCCGTCGGGGGCGAGGCCGCGCTGGCGCGAGAAGTCCACGAAGGTGTCCGGCGTCGACATGACCGTGACACCACCGGCAAGCGCCAGCGAGCACTCTCCCCGGCGCAGCGACTGCACGGCCAGGTGCAGGGCGACGAGCGAGGACGAGCACGCCGTGTCCACGGAGACGGCCGGGCCTTCGAGGCCGAGCGCGTACGAGATGCGGCCCGAGGCCACGCTGCCGGACGTGCCGGTGCTGAGGTAGCCCTCCAGGTCCTCGGGGACCGACTGGAGGCTCGGGAAGTAGTCGGTGTTCATGACGCCGGCGAACACGCCGGTCTGGCTGCCGCGTACGGACGCCGGGTCGATGCCCGCGGCCTCCAGCGACTCCCAGGACGCTTCGAGGAGCAGCCGCTGCTGCGGGTCCATCGCCAGCGCCTCACGTGGCGAGATCCCGAAGAACTCGGCGTCGAATTCCGCCGCGGAGACGAATCCGCCCTGGCGGACGTAGGTCGTGCCGACGCGCGCCGGGTCCGGGTCGTACACGCCCTCGATGTCCCAGCCGCGGTCGGTGGGGAACGCGGAGAGGCCCTCGCCCTTGCCGACCACCATGCGCCAGAGGTCGTCCGGCGAGGCGACGTCACCCGGGAAGCGGCAGGCCATACCGACGATGGCGATCGGCTCGTCGTCGTGACGCGGCCCGGCGGCCGGGGCCACGGGACCGGCGATGGCGGACTGGTCGGCGAACGTCTCGGCGAGGAGGTGCTCCACCAGCGCCGACGGGGTCGGGTAGTCGAACGTGAGGGTCGCCGGGAGGCGGAGACCGGTGAGGGTGTTCAGGCGGTTGCGCAGCTCGACCGCGGTCAGCGAGTCGAAGCCCACCTCCTTGAAGGCCCGCCCCGGCTCGATCGCCCGCGCGTCGCCGTGACCGAGCACGGACGCGACGTGACCGCGTACGAGTTCCAGCAAGGTACTCGTCCGCTCGGCGGGCGAGAGCCCGGCCAGCCTGCGGGCCAGGGCGGACGTGCCGCCCGCCGCCCCGCTCGCCGCGACCCGGCGCACCGGCATGCCGACAAGCCCGCGCAACAGTGCGGGGACCGTGGCCGAAGGCGCACGGAACGCGGCGAGGTCCAGGCTCATGGGCGACGAGACAGCGGCACCCGATGTGCGTGCTGTGTCGAGGAGTTGGAGGGCTTGGGTGGTGGGGAGGGGGGTCATGCCGGAGCGGTGGATGCGCTCGATGTCGGCGGTGGTGAGGTGTCCGGTGATGCCGCTGCGCTGCTCCCACAGGCCCCACTGGAGGGAGGTGGCGGGCAGCCCCTGGGCGCGGCGGTGGTGGGCGAGGGCGTCGAGGAAGGTGTTGGCGGCGGCGTAGTTGCCCTGTCCCGGGTCGCCGAAGAGACCGGCGGAGGACGAGAAGAGGACGAACGCGGAGAGGTCCAGGTCCTTGGTGAGGTCATGGAGGTTAAGCGCGGCGTCGACCTTGGGGCGGAGAACCGCGTCGAGGCGCTCGGGGGTGAGAGCGTTGACGACACCGTCGTCCAGGACACCGGCGGTGTGGATCACGGCGGTCAGAGGGCGCCCGCCGTCGACCGAGTGGAGCAGCGTTTCGAGGGAGCTGCGGTCGGCGGCGTCGCAGGCGGCGATCTCCACGGTGTCCGCGCCGAGTTCGGCCAGTTCGGCGGCGAGCTGCGGGGCGCCTTCGGCGTCCAGACCCCGGCGGCTGGTGAGCAGCAGGTTGCGTACGCCGTGCTCGGTGACGAGGTGGCGGGCCACGAGGGAGCCCAGAGCACCCGTGCCGCCGGTCACGAGGACGGTCCCGGCCGGGTCCAGGTGGAAGTCCGCCGGATCACCGTCGGCGACAGACGCCCGGACCAGGCGTGGCACGCGTACCGAACCGTCGCGGAGTGCGGCTTGGGGCTCGTCGGAGGCCAGGAGCGTCCAGAGAGCGGTGAGTTCGGGCGACTCGGTGTCGGTGTCGATGAGGACGAACCGGTCGGGGTTCTCGGCCTGCGCGGAGCGTACGAGGCCCCAGGCGGGCGCGTTGGCCAGATCGGTCACGTCCTCACCGGGCCGGGCGGCGACCGCACCCCGGGTGAGCAGCACCAGGCGTGACCCGGCGAACAGGTCCTCTGCCAGCCACTCCTGGATGAGGGTCAGGACGTGGTGGGTGGCCTGGTGGGCTGCGGCGGCCGTGTCGGTGTCGTCGTAGGCCGTCAGCGGGGCGAAGACGATCTGGGGGATGGTGTCGGCGGCGGCCAGTTCAGCCAGGCTGGGGTATGCCGGTCCGTTGGTGAAGTGGCCCGGCTCGTCGCCCAGTACCGCCCATGTCTGCGGCTCGGCGGGCGCCGTCGGCAGTTCGGGCCAGTCCAGGCGGTACAGGGAGTTGTGGAATCCGCTGTGTGCGGTGGTGAGTTCGTCGGGGGTGGTCTGGCGCCAGGTGATGGTCTGGGCGGTGAGTACGGGTGCGCCGGTGTCGTCGGCGGCGGTGAGGGTGCCGTTGGTGGTGGAGAGTTTGACGCGCAGGGTGGTGGCGCCGGTGGCGTAGAGGGAGACGTTGTGCCAGGTGGAGGTGGTGCGTGCCCGCTCGTCGGCGGTGAGGGGCAGGGCGTGCAGGGTGGCGTCCAGGAGTGCGGGGTGCAGTCCGAAGCCGTCGGTGGAGGTGCCTTCGGGGAGGGCGACCTCGGCGTAGATGTCGTCTCCGAGCTGCCAGGCGGCGCGCAGGCCCTGGAAGACCGGCCCGTAGGTCAGTTCGGCCTGGGCGAGACGCTCGTAGACCGCATCCGTATCGAGGGAGGCGGCGCCCTGCGGCGGCCACACCGACAGGTCGAACGCCGCGGGCTCCACGGCCCCCGACAGCGTGCCGGTGGCATGCAGCGTCCACTGGCTCCCGGGCACCGCCTCGTCCGAGCGGGAGAAGAACCGGACCGGGCGGCGGCCCGCGTCATCGGCGGCGTCCACGGCCAGCCGCAGCGCCACCGCGCCCTGCTCGGGCAGGACCAGCGGGGTCTGGAGCGTCAGCTCCTCCAGGGACCCGCAGCCGACCTGGTCACCGGCGTGGATGGCCAGCTCGACCAGGGTCGAGCCCGACACGACGGTCGAATCCAGCACGACGTGATCCGCGAGCCACGCGTGCGACTGGAGAGACAGGCGTCCCGTCAGCAGTATCCCGTCCGACTCCGGCAGCGCGACCGCCGCGCTCAGGAGCGGATGTCCCGTCGCCGACTGCCCGAAGCCCGTGGCGTCCCCGGAGAGGGTGCGCGTCTCCAGCCAGTAGTGCCGGCGCTGGAAGGCGTACGTCGGCAGGTCCACGCGCTGCCCGCCGCGGCCCGCGAAGACCCCGTCCCAGTCCAGCTCCGCGCCGTTCACGTGCAGCCGGGCCATGGCGGAGGTGAACGCCTCGGCCTCGGGGCGGCCCCTGCGCAGGGTCGGGGCGAAGACCACGTCCTCGGCGTCGGGCAGGGACTCCTGGCCCATCGCCGAGAGGATGCCGTCGGGGCCCAGCTCCAGGAAGGAGGTGACACCCCGCTCGGCGAGGCAGGTGACGCCGTCCCGGAAACGCACGGCCTGACGCACGTGCCGCACCCAGTACTCCGGTGAGCACAGCTCTTCCGCGGTGGCCTGCTCACCGGTCACGTTGGAGACGATCGGGATCCGCGGCGCGGAGTAGGTCATCACCCGGGCGTGCCAGCGGAATTCCTCCAGCATGGGTTCCATGCGGGGAGAGTGGAAGGCGTGGCTGACGCGCAGCTGGCGGACCTTGCGGCCCTGCTCGCGCCAGTGCTCCAGGACCTCGACCACGGCGGTCTCGTCACCGGAGACCACGACCGAGGTAGGCCCGTTGATGGCGGCGATGGCGATCTCGTGCTCGCGGCCCTCGATCGTCTCCAGGACCTCGGCCTCGGTGGCCTGGATCGCGGCCATGGCCCCACCGGCCGGGAGCGCCTGCATGAGCCGGCCCCGCGCGGTCACCAAGATGGCCGCGTCCTCGAGATCGAAGACACCGGCCACATGCGCGGCGGCCAGCTCACCCACCGAGTGACCGATCAGGAAGTCAGGGGTGAGGCCCCACGCCTCGACCAGCCGGAACAGTGCGACCTCGATGGCGAAGAGCGCGGCCTGCGTGTACGCGGTCTGGTCGATCAGACCGGCAGCCGCCTCGTCCGTGCCGAAGACGATCTCCTTCAGCGGACGTTCCAGATGCAGGTCGAGGTAGGAGCACACCTCGTCGAAGGCTGCGGCGAACACCGGATACGTCTCATACAGCTCGCGGCCCATCCCGGCCCGCTGGCTGCCCTGCCCCGTGAACAGGAACGCGATCCGCCCGCGGCGCGCGCTCCCCGAGGTCACCGCACCGCCCGGTACCTCCCCGGCGGCGAGAGCCTCCAGCCCGGTCAGCAGCTCCTCGCGGCTCGCGCCCGCCACCACGGCCCGGTGTTCGAACCGGGCCCGCGTCACGGCGAGGGAGTAGCCCACATCGGCCGGACGCAGCTCGGAGTTCTCCTGTACGAAGGAGTGCAGCCGCTCCGCCTGCGCCCGCAGCGCGTCCTCCGTCTTACCGGAGAGCACCCACGGAACGACCCCGCCGACGACCGGCGCCTCGGAGAGCGGAGTCTCGGAGACCGGCTCGGAAACGTCGGCCGGCGCCTCCTCAAGCACCACGTGCGCGTTCGTGCCGCTCATGCCGAACGACGAGACACCGGCCCGGCGCGGACGCCCGGTCCTCGGCCACTCGCGTGCCTCGGTCAGCAGCGCCACGTTCCCCGCCGACCAGTCCACGTGCGGGGACGGCTCGTCGGCATGCAGCGTCCGCGGCAGCACGCCCTCCCGCATCGCGAGGATCATCTTGATGACACCGGCGACACCGGCCGCGGCCTGCGTGTGGCCGACGTTCGACTTCAGCGAGCCGAGCCAGAGCGGCTCCCCGCCCTCGCGCCCCTGCCCGTACGTGGCCAGCAGTGCCTGCGCCTCGATCGGGTCGCCGAGACGCGTACCCGTGCCATGGCCCTCGACCGCGTCGACATCCGCCGCCGCGAGGCCGGTGTCCGCGAGGGCGCGGCGGATGACGCGCTGCTGGGCGAGACCGCTCGGGGCGGTCAGGCCGTTGGACGCGCCGTCGGAGTTGACGGCGGTGCCGCGCACCACCGCGAGGACCTGGTGGCCGTTGCGACGGGCCTCCGAGAGCCTCTCCAGGACGACGATGCCGACGCCCTCGCCCCACCCGGTGCCGTCGGCGTCCGCGGAGTACGCCTTGCAGCGCCCGTCGGCGGAGAGGCCGCGCTGGCGGCTGAAGGCGAGGAACCCGCCGGGGCTCGACATGACGGCCGCGCCGCCCGCCACGGCGAGGGGGCAGTCGCCGCGGCGCAGCGCCTGGACGGCGAGGTGGAGCGCGACGAGCGAGCCGGAGCACGCGGTGTCGACCGTGATGGTGGGACCCTCGAAGGCGAAGGTGTAGGCGAGACGGCCGGAGGCCACGCTGGCGGCGTTGCCGGTCAGCAAGTAGCCCTCGAGACCCTCGGCCGCGTCCTGGAGACGCGGGCCGTACTCCTGGTTCTCGACGCCGACGAACACACCGGTCTGGCTGCCGCGGACGGACTTGGGGTCGATGCCCGCGCGTTCGAGGGCCTCCCAGGTGCTCTCCAGGAGGAGCCGCTGCTGCGGATCCATGCCGAGCGCCTCGCGCGGACTGATCCCGAAGAAGTCCGCGTCGAACTCACCGGCGTCGTGCAGGAATCCGCCCCGGCGGGTGTAGCTCTTGCCCGCGTCGTCGGGGTCGGGGGAGTACAGGTCGTCGAGGTCCCAGCCGCGGCGGGTGGGGAAGTCGGAGATCGCGTCGCCGCCCTCGGCCAGGAGCCGCCACAGCTCCTCGGGGGTGCTGACACCGCCGGGCAGCCGCACCGCCATGCCGACGACGGCGATCGGCTCGTCGTCGGCCGCGGCGGAGCCCAGCTGCTCGCCCAGGTCGCCCGCGTCCGCGGCGGAGCCGTACAGGAGGCGCTGGAGTTCGCGCGCGAGCGCCCGCGGGGTGGGATGGTCGAAGGGCAGGGTGACGGGCAGGCGCAGCCCGGTGGCCGCGACGAGCCGGCTGTGGAAGTCGACGGCGGCGAGCGAGTGGAAGCCCAGTTCGAGGAAGGAACTCTCGGGGTCGATGCCGTTCGGCACCTCACGGTCCGCGCTCTTGAGCACGTCCTCGGTCAGACCGGTGACGAAGGCGAGCAGGTGGTGTTCCTGCTCCGGCCCGGTCAGTTCAGCCTGCGAACGGAATTCTCCGGACTGGCCTACCATCGCTCGCTCCACAACTCTGCCGACATGGCTGTTCAAAGAAACCGGACTTCACGCGAGAGTATGTGGACGCCGAGTGGCGGTCACACCCCTACGCACCCCTTGGGGCATTGCCGGTACGGGGGTTGGTGATGCGGTGGCATTCGATGCCGCGACGACGGCGGACAGGAATTGCGCACCGCAGCGCATCAGCTTTTCGCGGGCCGCAGAGTGGACCGGAGAACGCTTTTCGGATCGACGGCCACGACGTCGAAGTTCCGGGTGGTGCACTTCACCCGCCGGAACAGATTGTCGGGACCGGTGATGTAGAGCTTCCGCACACCGAGGCCGAGCAGTGAATCGACGACCTCAGGCCAGTCGATGGCCTTGTCGAACGTGTCGAGCAGCATGGTCCGCATGGCGTCCGCGGTGCGCACGACACTGCCGTCCTGGTCCGCGACGACGGTGAGCTTCGGGTCCCGGATCTCGTACCGGGACAAGACCTCCTCGTCGGCCTTGCGGCGCAGCCCGCCGAACGCCTCGGCGTGCACGGGCGGGCGCATCGTGTACATGGAGTAGCCGCCCATGGCGCCGACGGCCTTCTTCAGGCCGTCCAGAAGGTGCTCCCGCACCGACACCATGAGGAAACCCTCGTCGAGCCGGCCGGAGATGTCGTACCAGTCGCCGTTCGCGGTGAGCCCGTCCAGATACTCCTGGAAGGGTTCCGCCGGGACCCGTACACAGGAGTGGGTCACCACGTCCTGATGCTCGGAGGCGAAGAACTCCTGCTCGCAGCGGGCCATTTCAGCCGTCATGCGGACGGTGTCCGCGAAGTCCAGCGCCCCTGTCCAGGAGGCCGCGGCCTTCTGCCCGAAGCTCGGCCCCACGCAGTAGTCCGGGCGCATCCCGAGGAGGTCCTCGGCGCGGTCGGCCAGCGCGAGGGAGTTCACCAGGAAGGCCACCTGCGTGTACTCGGAGTAGTCGTCCTCGGCTCCGTGGAACCGGTCGAGGAGCGAGTACCCGAGCGCCTTGTCGGCGGCCGCTATGCGGCGCCTCGCGTACCTGTCGAGAACCATGAATTTGCCGACCGCGGAAAAGCTTGACGGTCCCATCCCCGGAAATACGACAGCTGTCTTCTCTTCCATCAGATTTCACCCACAGTCAGCCAGCGGACAGCATGGCCGACGCTATGGGGGCGGGCAGGCCCCCGGCCACCCCATAGGCCCCCTAAGACAACCCCGTAGACACCCCTTGACGTTCACGGGTCGGCCCGCGGTCACCGCGCCGACCCGTACCGCGTGTCACACAGGCAGGGGGGATAGGGGTTGCCTGTGCCGCCCGGCGAAAAATAGCGTGTGCCTGCCGGAGCAGGCGGTCCTCGGCCGGCAGTTCCCCATTCGATTCGGCCGGGCCACACCGACGGCATCGACATGCGGCTCGCGCGGCGTGAGCGGGCGGAGCCTCCGGAATTCCATTGATTCCCCGACCAGCATCGCCGAAACGGCCCGAAGGGTATTCCTGATGACGTCACCCAGCCCGGCTTCAATGAGCATGCTTGTTCCGGACTTCCCCTTCTCCTACGACGACTGGCTGCGCCATCCCGCCGGCCTCGGGGAATTGCCCCCCGAGCGCGCCGGAACGCCGGTGGCCGTGATCGGCGGTGGCATATCCGGGCTGACGGCCGCGTACGAACTGATGCGGCTCGGCCTGCGGCCCGTCGTGTACGAGGCCGGCGAGCTGGGCGGCCGTATGCGGGCCGTCCCCTTCGCGGCCCGCCCCGAATACGTCGCCGAACTCGGAGCGATGCGCTTCCCGAAGTCGGCGCGGGCCCTGTTCCACTACATCGACCTGCTCGGCCTGGACACCCGGCCGTTCCCCAACCCGCTGGCACCGGACACCCCCGGCACGCTCATCGACGTCAACGGCCAACAGTACTGGGCCCGTTCACAGGACGACCTGCCGCCGCTCTACCAAGAGGTCGCCGACGCCTGGGAGAAGACGCTCCAGGAACTGGCCGAGCTGTCGACGGTGCGCGGCGCGATCCAGCAGCGCGACGTCGCAACCCTCAAGGCCGTCTGGAACCGCCTGGTCCGCGACCTCGACGACCAGTCCTTCTACGGCTTCCTGGCGTCCTCGTCCTCGTTCCACTCCTTCCGGCACCGTGAGATCTTCGGCCAGGTCGGCTTCGGCACGGGCGGCTGGGACACCGACTTCCCCAACTCCGTCCTGGAGATCCTGCGGGTCGTCTTCACCGAGGCCGACGACGACCAGCTCTCCATCGTCGGCGGTGTGCAGCAACTGCCCCGCGGCCTGTGGGAGCGGCGGCCCGCGTCACCGGTCCACTGGCCCGAGGGCACCTCCCTCTCCTCCCTGCACGGCGGCGGCCCGCGACCGGGCGTCGTGGGACTGCGGCGCAAGGGATCCGACTACGTCGTCGAGGACGCGTCCGGGGACGTCAGCGCCTACCCGGCGGTGGTGTTCACACCGCATCTGTGGACGCTGCTGAACCGGATCGACTGCGAACCGGGGCTGCTGCCGACCGAACACTGGACGGCGGTGGAGCGCACGCACTACATGGGCTCCTCCAAGGTCTTCGTCCTCACGGACCGCCCGTTCTGGCGCGACATCGACCCGCGCACCGGCCGGGAGACGATGGGCATGACCCTCACCGACCGGATCGCGCGCGGCGTGTACCTCTTCGACAACGGACCGGACCGGCCCGGCGTGATGTGCCTGTCGTACACCTGGAACGACGACTCACTGAAGTTCTCCACCCTCTCCCCGGACCGGCGCCTGGAGGTACTCCTCGACCGGCTCGGCGAGATCTACCCGGGGGTGGACATCCGGTCGCACATCATCGATGAGCCGATCACCGTCACCTGGGAGAACGAGCCCCATTTCATGGGCGCGTTCAAGGCGAACCTGCCGGGCCAGTACCGGTACCAGCGGCGGCTGTTCACCCACTTCATGCAGGACCGGATGGACGCGTCGCACCGCGGGTTCTTCCTCAGCGGCGACGACGTCTCCTGGACCGCGGGCTTCGCCGAGGGCGCGGTGACCACCGCGCTGAACGCGGTGTGGGGCGTGGTCAACCATCTGGGCGGCCGCACCCCGGCGGCCAACCCCGGCCCCGGCGACCTCTTCGACCGGCTCGCCCCGGTGGAACTGCCCTACACCTGAGCCGGCCGTGTTTGTCCATCAATCCCCATGCTCCTCGCGGAACGAGGTATCACGATCATGACCAGGACCGGACCGGATGTGCGGGCGGGCAACGTCTCGACTCTGCCCCAGGCGCTCCGCCTGCGCTGCGAGAAGCAGCCCGACGAAGCCGCCTACGTATTCCTGCGCGACGGTGAGGAGCCCGACGGGTCCCTCACCTACCGGCAGCTGGAGGCCGACGCCGGCTCCCGCGCCGCCGCCCTGGAGCGGGCGGGGCTGAGCGGCGGCAACGCCGTGCTGCTCTACCCCTCGGGTCTGGAGTTCGTACGAGCGCTGCTCGGCTGCATGTACGCGCGAGTGGCCGGCGCCCCGGTCCAGGTGCCCACCCGGCGGCGCGGCGTGGAGCGGCTGCGCCGCATCGCGGACGACGCGGGTACCAGCACCGTCCTGACCACCGGCGCCGTCAAGCGGGACCTGGAGGAACGGTTCGGCGATCTGCCCGAGCTGGCCGGGCTCACGCTCATCGACACCGAGACGCTGCCGGACGCCCCGTGGACGGGCGCGGACCCCGGCCCCGAGGACATCGCGCTGCTCCAGTACACCTCGGGCTCCACCGGCGACCCGAAGGGCGTGATGGTCACCCACGCCAACTTCCTGAGCAACGTCGCCGAGACCGAGGAGCTGTGGCCGGCCGGACCCGACGGCGTGGTCGTCTCCTGGCTGCCGCTCTTCCACGACATGGGCATGCTCTTCGGCGTGCTGATGCCGCTGTGCTCGGGCATCCCCGCCTATCTGATGGCGCCCGAGGCCTTCATCCGCAGGCCCGGCCGCTGGCTGGAGGCGATAGCGCGGTTCCGCGGCACGCACGCCGCCGCGCCGAGCTTCGCGTACGAACTCTGCGTACGGGCCCAGCAGGACGGCAAGGTCGCCGCGGGCATCGACCTGTCGAGCTGGCGGGTGGCGGCCAACGGCGCCGAACCCGTGCGCTGGCGAGCCGTCCGCACGTTCGCGGAGACGTTCGCGCCGGCCGGTTTCGACCCCGGCGCCATGAGTCCGGGCTACGGCCTCGCCGAGAACACCCTCAAGGCCACCGGCAGCCGCCTCGGCGAGGAGCCGACCGTGCTCTGGGTGGCCGCGGAGGCCCTGCTGGCCGGCCGGGCGGACCTGTGCGCCCCGGGCGCCGAGGGAGCACAGCCCCTGGTGGGGTCGGGCTTCGCCGTGTCCGGCACCCGGGTGCGGATCGTCGACCCCGTGGCGCTGACCGAGTGCCCCGAGGGCCGGGTCGGCGAGATCTGGGTGGACGGGCCGTGCGTCGCCGCCGGTTACCTCGGACGGGAGCGCGAGAGCGAGGAGACCTTCCGGGCGGTCATCGCCGGGCAGGACGGCCCCGGCGACGCGACGTATCTGCGCACCGGCGACCTGGGCTTCCTGCTCGACGGGGAGCTGTATGTGACCGGCCGGTTCAAGGACGTCATCATCCGCAACGGCCGGAACTTCTACCCGCAGGACATCGAGCTGTCCGCCGAGAACGCGGCACCGGGCCTGCACCCGAACGCCGCCGCGGCGTTCTCCGTGGACGACGGCGAGCAAGAGCGCCTGATCGTCGTCGTCGAGGCCGACGGCAGGGCCCTGCGCGGCACGGGACCGCAGGAACTGAAGGACCTGGTCCACCGGGCCGTCTACGAACGCCAACGGCTCGAGACGGACGAGGTCGTCGTCGTACGGCGCGGCCTCCTGCCCCGTACCACCAGCGGCAAGGTGCAGCGCCGAGCCTGCCGCGAGCGATACCTGAACAACGAACTGAAGCCTGCCGTGGCAGCGGAGCGGAGCGCCTGATGGCATCGGAAGAGACCCCCGACAACCCTCCCCGCAACGGGACCGCCGCGCGCCTCGAGGAGTTGCGGCGCCGCCGCGACGAACTCGCCGCGCACGCCGGATCCGACGCGGTCAGGCGGCAGCACGACAAGGGCAAGATGACGGCCAGGGAGCGCATCGACGCGCTGCTCGACCCCGGGACGTTCGTCGAGCTGGACGCCTTCGCCCGCCACCGCAGCCACGACTTCGGCATGGAGCGCAACCGGCCGCTCGGAGACGGTGTGATCACCGGCTACGGCAAGGTGGACGGCCGCAAGGTGTGCGTGTTCGCCCAGGACTTCACGGTCTTCGGCGGCAGCCTCGGCGAGAAGTACGGCGAGAAGATCGTCAAGGTGATGGACCTGGCGCTCAGCACCGGCTGCCCCATCATCGGCATCAACGACTCCGGCGGCGCCCGCATCCAGGAGGGCGTGGTCTCGCTCGCGTACTACGCCGAGCTGGTCAAGCGCCACGTCGAGGGCTCGGGCGTCATCCCGCAGATCTCGCTGATGATGGGCCCCTGTGCGGGCGGCGCGGTGTACGCGCCGGCGATCACCGACTTCGTGGTGATGGTGGAGGAGACCTCCCACATGTTCGTCACCGGCCCCGAGGTGCTGCGCACCGTCATGGGGCAGACGGTGGACCGGGAGGAACTGGGCGGGGCGCTCAGCCACAACACCGTCTCCGGAAACGCCCATTACCTGGCGCAGGACGAGAAGGACGCGTTCGAGTACGTCCGGCTGCTGCTCAGCCATCTGCCCTCCAACAACATGGAGGACCCGCCGGACTACGACGTGACCGAGCCCGAGAGCCTCACCGAGGCGGACCTGGCCCTGGACACGCTGATCCCCGACAGCCCCAACCAGCCGTACGACATGCGCAGGGTCATCCGTACCGTGCTCGACTCCGGTGAACTCCTGGAGGTACAGCCGCTGTTCGCGCAGAACGTCGTCTGCGGCCTCGGGCGGGTCAACGGCCAGAGCGTGGGCGTGGTCGCCAACCAGCCGATCGTCCAGGCGGGCGCCCTGGACATCGACGCCAGTGAGAAGGCGGCGCGCTTCATCCGCATGTGCGACTCCTTCCACGTGCCGATCCTCAGCTTCGTCGACGTGCCGGGCTTCCTGCCGGGCCTCGAACAGGAGCAGGGCGGCATCATCCGCAGGGGCGCCAAGCTCATCTACGCCTACGCCGAGGCCACCGTGCCGATGGTCACCGTGGTCACCCGCAAGGCGTACGGCGGCGGATACGGGGTCATGGGCTCCAAGCACCTGGGCATCGACGTCAACCTGGCCTGGCCGACCGCCGAGATCGCGGTCATGGGAGGCGAGAGCGCGGTGAGCGTGCTGCACCGCCGCGCGGTGGCGGAGGCCGAGGACCCGGCCGCCGAGCGGACACGGCTGCGCGAGGAGTACGAGCAGGCGCTGTGCAACCCGTACACGGCCGCCGAGCGCGGCTACGTGGACGCGGTGATCATGCCTCACGAGACCCGGGCGAGCATCGCGGGCGCACTGGAGACACTGCGCGGCAAGCGAGCCCACCGGCTGCCGCGCAAGCACGGCAACATCCCCCTGTGAGCGCTCGGGACGAGGGGGTCACCACCCCCCACGAGGCAGCCGGGCTGCGGGTGGAGCGAGGCCGTCCGACGGGAGAGGAACTCGCCGCGGTGGTGGTCGCGGTGACGGCGCTGCTGACGGAGCGGACGGCGGGCCGCGACACCGCGGGCCCGCGGCCGCGCCGCCGCTGGGGCGCGCCCGCGCAGCGCATGACACGCCCGCCCGAGCGAGGCGGGTTCGGTGGCTGACCGGGACACGGCCGGGCAGGCCGCCCGGCGCCGCGCGGCGGTCGCCGCCATCAACGACCACATGGGACGAGGGAGTTCATCGTGCACAAGATCCTGATCGCCAACCGTGGCGAGATCGCTGTCCGTGTTGCCCGGGCATGCCGGGATGCGGGGATCGCGAGTGTTGCCGTCTACGCGGATCCCGACCGGGACGCTCTGCATGTGCGGGCGGCCGATGAGGCGTTCGCGCTGGGCGGTGACACTCCGGCCACCAGCTACCTGGACATCTCCAAGGTG
>NZ_JODF01000101.1:0-16139 GCF_000717945.1 Streptomyces sp. NRRL S-920 | reverse complement strand
GCGCCGCGCAGGACCCGGGGCGGCGGCGATCACCCCCGCGCTCGCCCCCGCCCCCGTATCCAGATCGAGCAGCCGCACCGCACTGCGGCTCACCCTCTCCACGACGGGCCCCGGCAGCCAACCTGCCGCCACGAGTCGGGGTGTGCCCTCGGGGGCGAGGGTGCGGGTCAGTTCCGCGGCGGTGGGGCGGGCGGACGGGTTCTTGGTGAGGCAAGCCGCCGCGAGCGTTCTCAGGTCGCCTTCCAGCGCGCCCAGTTCGGGCTCCTCGTGGACGACCTTGTAGAGCAGCGCGGCCGACGAGTCGCCGGGGAAGGGGGACTGCCCCGTCGCGCCGTAGACCAGGACGGCCCCCAGTGAGAAGACGTCCGCGGCTCCCGTGACGCCCTTGCCGAGGATCTGCTCGGGCGACATATAGCCGGGCGAGCCGATGGAGACGCCGGTGGAGGTGAGTGAGGCCGTGCCGTCCGTGGCGCGTGCGATGCCGAAGTCGATCAGGCGCGGGCCGTCCAGGGTGAGCAGGACGTTCGACGGCTTCACGTCGCGGTGGACGAGCCCCAGGGAGTGGACGTGCGCCAGCGCCTCGGCGAGGCCCGCGCCGAGGACGCGTACGGAGTGGGCGGGCAGCGGGGCGCCGTCCCGGACCGCCTCGGTGAGCGAGGGCCCGGCCGCGTACCCCGTGGCGACCCACGGCACGGGGGCGTCCGGGTCCGCGTCCAGGACGGGTGCGGTCCAGTCGCCGCCCACGCGCCGGGCGGCCTCGACCTCGCGCCGGAAGCGGGCGCGGAACTCCTCGTCGAGCGCGAAGTGCGGATGCACGATCTTGACCGCGACCGTACGGCCGCCCTCGCTGCGGCCGAGGTACACCCGGCCCATGCCGCCGGATCCGAGCCGGCCGAGCAGCCGGTAGGGACCGATCACGGTGGGTTCGTCGGCTTCGAGCGGACGCATGACGTTGGCCTCCCCCAGGCGCGCAGCCGTACCCCTCCCGCACCTTGCCGATGCGGCCCACGCGGCAATACGACTGCCCGTCAGCGTAGTGCGCAACCGGCCGGCGGAACGGCCCGACCGCGACGCAGGACACTCACCTGCCCCCGGCACACAGCCGAACCCTCCCGCACCCTGCCGACGCGGCCCGCGCGGCTAGACGACCGCCCGTCAGCGTAGTGCGCAACCGGCCGGCGGAACGGCCCCGACCGCGACGCACGACCCTGGCCTGCCCCCGGCGCACAGCCGCACCTCCCCGCACCCCGCCGACGCGGCCCACGCGGGCTAGACGACTGCCCGTCAGCGTAATGCGCGACCGGCCAGCGGAACCGCCCCCGCCGCATTCCCCGCCACATGTCACCAATGACCTGATTGACCCTCTACGTCCGGCCCGCTTTCCGCTGTTGATAGCCCCGCCGGGCGGCGACGGGCGCCCCGGCAATTCGCCGTCCGCAATTCGGCGGCGGCGATATCCCGGGGCAGCCGGGAATGCGTGCGCGAGCGACGGGCGATGTCTCCGATTTCGGCGGGGGGAATTCCCCCGCCCCTTCGGACCCGCCTTCCGGACCGGCACCGCGAAGCCGCTACGGCTTCAGCAGCTCCACCCGTACGTCCGCGGGGAAGCCCGTGGTCGGGCCGACCCGGCGTGCGAACTCGGTGACGCCCTCCAGTTGGGCGGCGCCGAAGCGGAAGTCGAGCGTGGTGAAGTAGCGCTCCAGGACGCCGGCGTCGAAGGACTCCCAGCGCGCGGCCTGCTCGGCGACCTTCGTGACCTCCTCCAGGGAGAGGTCGCGGGAGGCGAGGAAGGCCTTGTGCACCGCGCGCACGACCTCCGGTTCCCGCTCGGCGTAGTCGCGCCGGGCGGCCCAGACGGCGAAGACGAACGGCAGGCCCGTCCACTCCTTCCACATCTCGCCCAGGTCGTATACGTCGAGCCCGAGGCGCGGCCCGTCGATCAGGTTGGCGCGCAGCGCGGCGTCGCCGATGAGGACGGCGGCGTCCGCCTCCCGCATCATCAGGCCCAGGTCGGGCGGGCAGGCGTAGTAGTCGGGCCGCACGCCGTACCGCTCGGAGAGCAGCAGCTGGGCGAGGCGCACGGACGTGCGCGACGTCGAGCCGAGGGCGACCCGCGCCCCGTCGAGGCGGTCCAGCGGCACCTGCGAGACGATCACGCAGGACATGACCGGACCGTCGCAGCCGACCGCGAGATCGGGGAAGGCGACGAGGTCGTCGGCGTTCTTCAGGAACTCGACGAGGGTGACGGGCGCGATGTCCAGCTCACCCCGCACGAGCTGCTCGCTCAGCCGTTCGGGGGTGTCTTTCGTCAGCTCGAAGTCGAGGAGCGTCCCGGTCCGTGCGAGCCCCCAGTAGAGGGGCATGCAGTTCAGGAACTGGATGTGGCCGACGCGCGGCCGGGGAGTGCGACGGGAGTCGGGCAGCTGTTCGGCGCCTGTCCCCGCGAAGGCGTCAAGGGGAGAATTGTCCACATCGGGGAGGCTAGCCCCCATGCGGTACGGTGCGGGCGCCGGGTCCCATACGCGCCCCGTCAACCCCCTTGGGAGCCTCGTCAAACCTCCGGGTGACGTGATCTTGCCCCCTATTGCATTCCCCTGCCTGCGTGCTAAGCTCGCCGCAAGTTGCAGTTTGGTTTCCCTTGCAGTACAGAGCCTGCGGAGCATGTGACCCCGTAGGCTCTCGTCTTTTTCAGACTTATGCAGTTGTTTAAACAATCGCTGGTTCTGGAGCAGGGCAACCCTTTGGCCCAAGGAGGGCTTATGGCTACCGGAACCGTGAAGTGGTTCAACGCTGAAAAGGGCTTTGGCTTCATCGCCCAGGAAGGCGGCGGCCCGGACGTCTTCGTCCACTACTCCGCGATCAACGCGAACGGCTTCCGCTCCCTTGAGGAGAACCAGGCCGTTTCCTTCGACGTGACGCAGGGCCCGAAGGGCCCGCAGGCGGAGAACGTCACCCCGATGTAATCGGGCGCCCCACGTCAGTGGGGCGTGTTGATTCCTCCGGTGACGCTTGATCCGGACATGGATGCAGTACCCAAGGAGCCCTGCTCCTCCGCGCGAGCGGGGGAAGCGGGGCTCCTGCCTTTTCGCCGCACCGCCTACGTGTGCTGCATGACCAGGACGAAGGTCGTGCCCGGCTCCAGCGCCTCGTACAGATGCGGGACATCTCCCCGGTACGACATGTAGTCCCCGACGGACAGCTCCACCGTCTCGTCGCGCGGGCCCGCGAGGAGCCGGCCCGTGCTGATGACGATGTGTTCCACCGAGCCCGGGATGTGCGGCTCGGACTCGCGGGCCGCGCCGGGCTCCATCGCCCCGTGGTAGATGTCGCGCCGCACGCCGGTCGGTCCCGCGGAGAGCAGCGTGCCCACGTACGGCGCGTTCTCGGCCCGCATGGACGGGCCCTCCCCCGCGCGGATCACCGTCACGGCGGGGCTGGGCGACTCCACGAGCACACTGAACGGCACCCCGAGCGCCACGGCCAGCGCCCAGAGCGTCTCGATGCCGGGGTTGCCGGTGGCCGCCTCCAGCTGGGACAGCGTGGACTTGGCGATACCGGCGCGCTTGGCCAGCTCGGAGAGGGAGATCCCGGCCTTCGCGCGCTCGCGGCGCAGCGCGGTGGCGACCCACTCGCGCGGCATGCGGGCGGGCGGGGCCTCGCGGGTGCCGCCGGAGCCGCTGCCCGCGACCGTGCCGGAGCCGATGCCCGTGCCCGCGCCGGTGCCGGTGCCGTCCGTCATCACGTTCACTCCCGTTGCCCTTCCCCGCGCGTCGCGTTCGCTACAGGGGACCGATCGTTCGCCTTGACGAACGCACTCCACTCACCCCATCCTACGACGCATGCGTTCGCCACACCGAACAGACGACCCAGCCCAGCGAACGGACGAGAAGACCGGCCCCGGCCTCGTCCGTCTCTCCGATCTACCGCCCGGGGTGCTGCGCGACATCGCCCTCGTCCTGCTGGCCGACGCCGTCGTCGGTGTCTCCTTCGGCGCGATCGCCGTCGCGGGCGGGCTCCCGCTGTGGGTGCCCGTGGTCATGTCGCTGCTCGTGTTCGCGGGCTCCTCCCAGTTCAGTGCCGTCGGCATCCTCACCGCGGGCGGCGGTCCCGTGGCCGCGGCGGCGACCGGGCTGCTGCTCAACTCCCGTACGGCGGCGTTCAGCCTGGCCCTCGCCGACGACATCGGCCGCACCTGGACGGCGCGGCTGATCGGCGCGCACCTGATCACCGACGAGACGGCGGCGTTCGTCCTCGCGCAGCAGGGCCGCAGGCAGCGCAAGGCCGCGTTCTGGATATCCGGCATCGGACTGTTCGCGGCGTGGAACCTCAGCGTGCTCGCGGGCGCCCTCGCCGGGTCGGCGCTCGGCGACACCGACCGGTTCGGGCTCGACGCGGCGTTCCCCGCGGTGCTGCTCGCCCTGGTGCTGCCCGCGCTGCGCGGCGACAGCGCGGCCCGGCGGGCGTCGGCGGCCGGCGCGGTGATCGCGGTCGCCGCGGCGCCGCTGCTGCCCGCCGGGGTGCCGGTGCTGCTCGCCCTCCTCGGCCTGCTCGCGGCGCGCCGCGGGCCCTTCCGCCGCCGTCCCCGCACCACCACTCCCGGGAGCGCCTCATGAACGCCACGCTCGCCTGTGTCCTCGCCCTCGCCGCGGGCACGTACGTCTTCCGGCTGGCCGGGCCCGTGCTGCACGGCCGCGTCGAACTGCCCGTACGCGTCCAGGAACTGCTCACCGTCGGCGCCACCGTCCTGCTGGTCGCGCTGCTCGCCACGGGCGCTCTCATGGAGGGCCAGGGCTTCGCGGGATGGGCCAGGCCCGCCGGGGTGCTGGTCGGCGGGCTCCTCGCCTGGCGCAGGGCGCCGTTCGCGGTGGTCGTGGTGGGCGCTGCGGCGGCGACCGCGCTGCTGCGGCTCGCGGGAGTGTCCTGACCGGCAAAGGAGCGCAGACGACTGGGGAGCGTAGGCCCCCGGCTCAGCCCTCGCCGTCGCCGCCTGACCCCTCCTCGTACAGCGCGTCCACGACCTCCGCGTACCGCTCGGTGACCGCGCGCCTGCGGACCTTCAGGCTCGGGGTCAACAGGCCGTCCGCCACTGTGAAGTCCTCGTCCAGGACGGCGAACCGCCGGATGCGGGCGGGACGCGAGACCGTGGCGTTGGCGGCGTCCACGGCCTCCTGGACGAGGGCGCGGACGCGTGGGTCGCGGGAGAGGGGCACGGTCAGCTCCACGCCTTCGCGGGCGGCCCAGCCGGTGACCTCCTCCGTGTCCAGGGTGATCAGCGCGACCGGGTGGGGGCGGCGGTCGCCGACCATGACCGCGCGGGAGACGAACCGCGAGGTCTGCACGGCGAGTTCGCTCAGGGAGGGCGTGAGGTTCTTGCCTCCCGAGGTGATGATCAGGTCCTTCTTGCGGCCGGTGATCGTGAGGTAGCCGTCGTCGTCGAGCGCGCCCAAGTCGCCCGTGTGCAGCCAGCCTTCGGCGTCGATGGCCTCACGGGTGGCGGCGGGGTTGTTGTGGTAGCCGGAGAAGACCATCGCGCCGCGGGCCAGCACCTCGCCGTCGGGCGCGATGCGGATCTCGACGCCGTCGACCGGGCGGCCCACCGTGCCGTAGCGCACGGCGCCGGGGTGGTTGAGGGTGAGGACGCCGGCCGACTCCGTCATGCCGTAGCCCTCGTAGACCTCGATGCCGCAGGCCCGCAGGAAGTCCACGGTGTCCGGCGCGATGGGCGCGCCGCCGGTGAGCGCCCAGCGGACCCGGCCGCCGAGCGCCTGCCGGACCAGGCCGTACAGGGCCTTGTCGGCTGCCTCGTACGCGTCCCGCAGGTCGGGCGGCAGAGTGCCTTCGGCGGCCTTGACGCCGATGCGGACGGCCTCCTCGAACCGCTCGCGCCCGCCCTCCTGCGCCTCCGCGAGCGACAGCACGACCGATCGCACCTTCTCGAAGAGGCGGGGCACGGACGGCAGATGGGTGGGGCGTGCCTCGGCCAGCTCGGCGACGACGTCCTCGACGCGTCCGCCGAAGAAGGTGAGCGTGCCGCCCTGGAGGAGCGTCGTGAACTCGATGAGCTGGGCGAGGAGATGGGCGAGCGGCAGATAGAGGTACGTGGAGTCGCCGGGCCCGCCGCCGACGAGCGGCACGGAGGCGCGCTGCACGGCCAGCAGGTTGCCGTGCGTCAGCAGGCATCCCTTGGGCGGGCCGGTGGTCCCGGACGTGTAGATGATGGTGGCCAGATCTCCCTCGCCCCGGCCGGCGGCACGCTCCAGCAGCACGTCGAGATCGGGGGCCTCGCCGAAGGTGGCGGAGGTGCCCGGTTCCGCGGGGCCGGTGAGGGCCGGCATCAGGACCACCTCCCGTACCCCCGCCAACCGCTCCTCCCCCCGCAGCCGCTCGATCTTCGCCGCCTGGAGCGCGTCCTCGCAGAGGACCACCGTCGCGCCCGAGTCCGTCACGACCCACGCGATCTCCTCGTCGCCCGCCGTCGGGTAGACGGGGACGACCACCGCGCCCGCCGCGAGCATGCCGAAGTGGGCGTGGGTCCACTCGGGGCAGGTCTCGGCGAGGATCGCCACGCGGTCGCCGGGGCGCACGCCCAGCGCGAGCAGGGCGCGGCCCACGTGGCGTGCGCGGTCCCGCAGTCCGGCGTAGGAGAGTTCGGTCCACTTCCCCTCGCGGCGAAAGCGCAGGGCGGGCAGTGTGCCGTAACGGTCCGCCGCCCACTCCGTCAACAGGGCCAGGGTAGAAGGGAGTTCCGCCGCCGTCAGGGGTTCCTTCCGCGTCTGCTGCATGCGTACGACGCTAGGGAGCGCGCCCGGCGTGCGGGATGACGCGAAACGTCAGCGGCGCTGGCCGGGGCGCTCAGCGCGGCGCTACCTTCATGGCATGGCCAGGCGGACGATCACCGTGCACCATGTGCGGGCCGTGCTGCGCGGAGCCGAGCGGCGCGGCATCGACACCGTCCCGCTGCTGCGGGGCGCCGAGATCCCGCCGCTGCTCCTCGGCGACGACCGGGCGCGCGTGACGGCCCCTCAGTTCGTCCGGCTCTTCAGGGAGTTGTACCGCGCCACGCAGGACGAGTTCCTGGGTCTGGGCTCCGCCGTCAGCAGGCCGGGCACGTTCGCGATGATGTGCCAGGCCTCGCTCGGCTGCCGTGACCTCGGCGCGGCCGTGCAGCGGGGCGTCACCTTCTACGGCCTCTTCCCCGGCGGGCCCGACCTCGTCCTGGAGCGCCGGGGGGACGAAGCCGTGTTCGGCGTCCGCAGCGACCTCGAACAGGACTACTTCCTCGCCGAGTGCCTGGTCATCATCTGGCACCGCCTGTGCAGCTGGCTGGTCGGCCGCCGCATACCGCTGCGCTGGGCGGAGTTCGGCCATCCGCCGCCCCCGCACAAGGACGAGTACGAGCTGCTCTTCGGCTGCCCCGTGCGGTTCGGGGCCGAGCGCACCGGCGCCGGGTTCCCCACGCACTGGCTCGACGCGCCGCTGATCAGGGACGAGGAGGCGCTGGACGAGATGCTGCGGCGCGCGCCCTTCGAGCTGCTGACCCGCCGCGAGTACGGCACGACGGTCGCCGAGCAGGTGGGCCGCACCCTCGCGCGGTCCCTGCGCTCCTCGCCCCGTCTCCCCTCGCTCGGTGAGATCGCGGCGCGGCTCGCGGTGAGCCCGGCGACGCTGCGGCGCCGCCTGGCCGAGGAGTCCACGTCGTACCAGCAGCTGAAGGACGCGGTGCGGCGGGACGCGGCGATCGCGGGCCTGGCGGAGGGCCACGAGCCGATCGCCGAGCTGGCGGCGCGGCTCGGGTTCTCCGAGGACACGGCCTTCCACCGGGCGTTCCGCCGCTGGACGGGGACGACGCCGGGGGCGTACCGCACCCGCCTCTGAAGCAGGGCCCACTTCTCCCGCTTCCCCCGCTTCCCCCGCGGCCCCGGAGATCCGCAGGCCCGGAAGGCAGACGCGGTCAACGAAGGTGAGCGTCCCGGTCAGCCCCCTACTTACTCACGCGTCACTACGGTCGAGGCCCGCACATCCCACCCCCCCTGTGGACAGTTGGGAGAGCCGCATGCACATCCCCCGTACGAGCGTCAGAGCATGGGCCGTCGTGGCCGCGATAGGCCTGTCGTCCCTCACCCCGCTCGGCGCGGCCCACGCCGACGAGCGCGGCGCGGCCGCGTCCCCCGGCGACATCGTCAGCTCCGAGCCGAGCAGCTTCCACCCGCTGCCGGGCCAGCCGACGGGCACCAAGGCCTGGAAGATCCACTACCGCTCGACGACGGCCAAGGGCGAACCCAACACCGTCTCCGGGACGGTCATCGTGCCGCAGGACGGCAGGACGGGACCGCGCCCCCTGATCACGTACGCGGTGGGGACGGTCGGCGTGGGCGACCACTGCGCGCCCAGCGCGGGCTTCCCGAGGGGCACCGCGCTGGAGGCCAACCTCATCCAGCAGCTCACCCTGCGCGGCTGGGCGGTGGCCGTCACCGACTACGAGGGTCTGGGCACCCCGGGCGACCACACCTACACCGTGGGCCGCTCGGCAGGCCAGGCCATGCTCGACGCGGCCCGCGCCGCGATCCGCCACCCCGAGGCGGGCCTCGGGAAGGACACCCCGGTCGGCATCATGGGCTACTCGCAGGGCGGCCAGGCCTCCTCCTGGGCGGCCGAGCTGCACGGCTCGTACGCGCCCGAACTCGACGTCAAGGGCACGGCCACCGGCGGCGTCCCCGGCGATCTGATGAAGGTGGCGGACTTCAACGACGGTTCGTACGGCTCGGGGCTGATCTTCATGGCGGCGATCGGCCAGAACGCGGCCTTCCCCGAGCTGGACCTCGACTCCTACCTGAACCCGGTCGGCAGGACGCTCCTCGGCGCCATGAAGAACACGTGCGTGGCGGACGGCGCGGTGCTCGGCGCGTTCAAGTCGATCGACTCGATGACCACGAGGAACCCCCTCGACCAGCCCGACTGGCAGCGGCGCCTGCGCGAGTCGCGGGTCGGCTCCGTCAAGCCGGACGCGCCGGTGTACCTGTACCACGCGCTGGCCGACGAACTCATCCCGTACGGCGTCGGCAAGCAGGTCCGTGCCGACTGGTGCGCGAAGGGCGCGGACGTCGAGTGGCACACCATCGCGGTCGGCGAGCACGTCAGCGGCGTGATCACGCAGTCACCGCACGCCACCCAGTGGCTGGCGGACCGCTTCGCGGGGAAGCCGGCGCGGAGCAACTGCTGAGCTGAGCGGACGTGTTGGGGGGGGGCGGCTCCGGACGCGAACGCCGACCGCGTCAGCCGAGCCCTCCCCCGTACGCGTCGTCCTCGTCGAGCCGCCGGGCCAGGTCGATCTTCGTCAGGGCCGGGCGGCCGGCCTGTCGGTACTTCTCCTTCACCTGGTCCAGGTAGTACTTCGCGGTGTTGACGGTGATGCCCGCGCGCCGGGCGGTGGCTTTCAGGGTCAGTCCGGAGGCGTAGTCGCGCAGCACCTGACGTTCCCGGGGAGCCAGGTGCGGCCGGGTCGGGGTGGTGTCCTTCACCCAGCCGAAGGCGAGTTCAGGTGAATGCGCGGTCCCACCCGCGGCCACCGTCTCCACGGCCTCCACCAGGGTGTCCAGGGCGTGGTCCTTGGTGAGGTAGCCGTCGGCCCCCGCGGCCACGGCCGCCACGACCCGGGCGTGGTCGGCGACCGTGCTGATGACCAGGACCTTGCTCCCGGCCGCCCGCACCCGGCGTACGTTCGCCTCCGGGCGGGAACCGCCCCCCAGTACGAGGTCGAGGAGCACCACGGCGGCCGTCCGGGCGGGGCCCGCCAGCAGGGCGTCGACCGTCGGCACGGCTCCGATCAGGCGCAGGCGTTGCTGGCCGGACAGCCAGGCGCGCAGCCCGTCGAGGAGCATGCGGTCGTCGTCGACCACCGCGATGTCGATCACGCCGGCCACCGCAGCTCGACCACTGTTCCCTCACCGGGCCGGCTGTCCACTTCCGCCCTGCCTCCGATGGCGGCCATCCTGCCGTGCACGGAGCGGCGCAGTCCGGTCCCGGCACGGCGGTGGCTTTGGTCGGATGTGTCGAAGCCGATGCCGCGGTCGGCCACGGCCACCTCGATGCCATCGGCGCTGCCGAAGACGGTGAGGTAGGCCAGCGGGGTCTGTGCGTGCTTGTGGACGTTGTTCAGGGCTTCGGACACCGCGGCGGCCAGGGCGTGGGCGACCTCCTGGGGCAGTTCCGGCACCGCGTCGTACTGCGCGGTCACCTTCAGGCCGAGGCTTTCCGCGGAGCGGGCGGCCTCCTCCAGGGCGGCCCAGGCGATCGTGCCGGGTGCGGGCAGGCCGCTGTGCGGGGGCGGTTCCTCGTAGGCCTGCACGAGCCGGCGCAGGTAGGCCGCTTCGCGGGCGCAGCGGTCGCGGACGGCGGGTGCGTTGGCGTCCACCCGGCCGGCGGCGATGGCGGTCAGGGTGGCGAGCACGGTGTCGTGCAGTGCCGCGTGGTGCGCGGTCCGCTCCGCCTGCCGCGCCCGCGCGGTCTCGGCGACGACGGCCCGTTCCTGCGCGAGGTCCAGCCGGGACCCCTGACGCCGGAGGTACCACCAGCCCGCTCCGGCGAGGGCCGCGGCCTCGACGACCGCCGTGAAGTGATCGAAAAGGGCCGGCAAGGTGGGTCTCGCGACCACCTCGTAGACGCTCAGTGACGTGCTCAGCAGGAGCAGGACCGCCCAAGCGGCACCTCGCAGGCCGAGCGCCACCACGGCGGCCGCCGCCGAGGAGAGGGCCTGCACCATCAGCCAGCCGTGCGGTTCCACCGCCGATCCTTCACCGATCGCGACGACGGCGACCCACGGGAACACACAGCCGGTCAGCAGTACATCGGCCCAGACCCACCGCGGATGAAACCAGCCGCGCAGGAGGGCCGACCCGTAGAGGAGCAGGGTGACGGCGCCCACGGCGGCCAGAAGGCCGACGCTCCGCCAGTCGGACGGGCCGGTGGCGACGGCGTCGGCCGCGTACACCAGGTGCGCGATCCGAAAGAGCCCGACGGCCTTCACAGCGAACCCCCGTGCACGCCGAAGCCCCACGCGCCCACTCCCCCGTGTGTTGAGATCCCCCACCGGCACCCCCCTGAATGGACGGGTACCGAGCACTCAGTGCATCTCGCTACGTTTCTCGGCGTCAAGACAGTCCCCGGACATCCGCCCGAGCGATTCCTGGAGGAGCACATCATGCGACGTCAAAGAGGCTTACGGGCCGTACTCCTGGCCGCGGCCGTCGTCTGCACCACCGCCCTGGCCGGCTCCGCCCAAGCGCAGGCCGCCCCCGCTTCGGGTGCTGCTTCCGCTTCCGCTGCTACGGGTGTCGGGCCGGTCCAGCTGCGCTACACCGGGACCGGCGGCGGTCCCCAGAACATCGCGCGGCGCGCCGCCACCGAGGCGGCCCTGGCCCAGGCGGCGGCCACCGGATTCAGTGCCTCCCAGTGCCGTGAAACCAACGGGACGGACTTCGAGCACGTCGGGGGGTACTGGACCTCGATCCGGGAAGTCACCTGCGTCGGGGAACCGGCGGTGGCCGCGGCGCAGCTGGACCTGTACCGCTACCTCAAGCCCGGCAAGGACCACCTCAGCAGCGTCTGGCACGTCCCCGACGGGTACAACCGGGAAGGCAGCATGGGCCGCCTCCACACCGCGCCGAAGCCCGGCACCCATCCGCTGTACCTCTGTGTCGTTCGCGGGGACCACTTCCTCACCACCGACGTCAACTGCGAGGGCCAGCAGTACGTGACCCGTCTCGGCTGGATCCAGGACGCCCCGCAGCCCGGCGTGCCCAGCGCACCGCTCTACCGGTGCCTCGGCGGCGGGCGCCAGCTGTTCGAGTCCAACGACCCGAACTGCGAGGGCATGACCAACGGCGGCGGCCCGCTCGGCTACACCCTCACGGGCTGAGCCGACGGGTCGTTCGTCAGCGCACCACGACCACGCGCGTGCCGACTTCCACAAAGCCCCAGAGGCTCTGGGAGTCCTTGCTCCGGAGGCGAATGGCGCCGGTCTTCCTTCCGGGGGCGGGCGCAGGCGACGATCCGTCCCGAGCGGCGGAGAAAGCCGTCGCCGCACCCCCGGGATTGTCGAAGTAGACGACGCGCACAACCGGCACACCGTCGCTGCCTGTTGTGGCATCGCGGCGCCCGGTCACCTTGTGCTGGCCGACCCTCGGATCCACCGAGCCGGGCCACGCGGTGAAGGTGACGAGATTCCGGTCCCCACTGCCCGCGACCAGCCATATCCGGTCCTGGCCGAGGGAGTAGACGACCCGCCTGCCTTCACCCGAGCCGTTCGGGGGGAGCTGGGGTGTGCGGTGCTGCTCCCTACTGACGCCGGGCTTACTGGGGCTTGCCGTCGGCTTGGTCCGGGCGGCAGGAGGGGAAGCTGTCCCCTCGGCCTGGACCGCGAGGACCGCGACCACGGCCAGCGCGGCCACGGTCACACTGGACACACTGGCCCAAGGGGGTATGCGGCGAGTCATCGTTTGGTTGCTCTCCCGGCGGGGTCGGTCGATCAGTTGAGGTTGCCGTCCATGCCGCTGTATATCTCTGCGGCCTCGCAGAAGCCGAGGCCGAACTGCTCGGCCACGGCCATCGCCTCGTCGATCTTCTGTACGTCGAGCGCGTCGCACTTCAGCCTGTCGCGGTGGTCCGCCAGCCGCGTACGGGCATCGGCCACACGGTCGACGGGCACCAGCCCGCCCACCATGTAGTTGCCGACGATCGTGGGCGCCGGGTCCTGCCATTCCAGGTCGGGGAACTCCTCGCGCAGAAGACCGGTCAAAGGTGTCGGCGCGGTGAATCCCACCGCGCCGATACCGGCTTCCGCACACAGGTGGGTGGGCCAGGTGTACCCCCTGGACATCCACCCGGGCATCAGTGCGGCGGCGAACTCCACGACGCAGTACGGAACTTCGCGGGTCAGCAGCTCGGCCGCGTCGAACTCCCTGCCGTCCTCGGGGCGCCGGACGTGCCGCTGCCCGGCGCGCAGCGCCACCGCCGAGCCGCGCAGCATGCGCAGCGGCATGGCAAGCCCCGCGGCGAGCGCGTCGTCGTCGGGGAGGCGTCCGCCCGCGTCGGGCTCGATCCTCCCGGAGAGCGCCGGGTCGAGCCGGTCGATCATCTCCGCGGCGATGGCGTCCACGCCCGTGGTGTCCACGCCCGTGCCGTCCACACCGGTGGCGGACGCCGCGAGGTAGCGCCGCATGCCTTCCGCGATCCGCTCGGGCCCGTCGCCGACGAGGAAGAAGGGCCGACCCCAGACGTACAGGTGCGGCTCGAAGTCGATCCCCTCGTGCTCACGTACGTACGCCTGCACACCCAGCGCCCACGCCTTGGCCCGGAAGCGGACCTTGCGTATCCGCACCGCGTCGGCGATCAGGTCGTTGATGTCGTCGTCCCCGCCCTGACCGGCCAGGTACGGCAGCAACCGACTCTCGATGAGCGGCAGGTCAACGGGGTGAAAGCTCGTGTCGAAACCCATGATCGAAACAATAAGGCCCCCGGTCCCACGGACTCCCGGGCCTCCCAGCCTCCCGGCCTCCGGCTAGGCCACTGCCTCGATGAGGGAGAACGGCTCGGCGTCGGGCAGCGGGGTGACCGATGTGACGCGCAGGCCCGCGCGTCGGCACACGTCCTCGAAGTCCGGCCGGGTGCGCTCCCTGCCGCCCACGTTCACCAGCATGTTGAGGTCGCTCAGGTAGGTGAGCGCGCTGTCGGTGAGGCCGGGTTCGGGGCCGGGGTCGACGACCTCGGGGAGCACGGGCTCCACGATCAGGACACGGCCGCCGGGGGGCAGCACCTCACGGCAGTGGCCGAGGATCGTGACCGCCTGTTCGTCGGTCCAGTCGTGCAGGATGCTCTTCACCAGGTAGGCGTCCGCGCCCTTCGGCACCGAGCGGAAGAAGTCACCGGCGACCACCGAGCAGCGGTCCGTGAGCCCGTGCCCGGACAGGGTCCGCGGGGCCTGGGCGAGGCCCTCCGCCGTGTCGTAGAGGACACCGCTCAGCGCCGGGTAGGCGGTGAGCACCCCGGCCAGCAGCGTGCCGTCGCCGCCGCCCACGTCGGCGACCGTGGAGAACCGGCCGAAGTCGTACGCGCGCGGCAGCGCGGCGGCGGCCTCGCCCGCGGCCTGGCTCATCGCCGCGTTGAACGCGACGGACAGCTCCGGGTGTTGGGCGAGGTGACTGAAGAAGTCCGTGCCGAAGACCGTGTCGAAGGCGATGTCTCCGGTACGGACGCTCCCGTCCAGGTGCTCCCAGGCGCGGGTCAGCACCGGCTCGGTGAACATCCGCACGAACGAGGTGAGCGAGCCGGGCCGGGTGGAGTCGAGGCACGCACCCGCCCGCGTCACGGAGAAGGTGCCGGGAGTGTGCTCCCGCAACAGGCCGAGGCCGGTGAGGGCGCGCAGCAGCCGGGTCATCGGCTGCGGCTCGGCCCCCGCGTCGGCGGCTATGTCGTCGGCGGTGCGCCGCCCGTCGCCGATCAGCTCGACGATCCGCATCCGGACCGCCGCGCGCAGGGTCTGCGCGGCCATGCTGCCGAACGCGATACGGACGATCAGGTCGCGGTCGGCCGCTTCGGCCTCGGTGTTCAGGTTCGCGTTCAGGTTCGCGTTCTCGTTCACGTTCACCACGGGTGTTCCCCTCCATGCTGCTTCGTCGTGCGGCGGGCTTCACCACCGTCGCGGACTTCGACGGCCCCGTATTGGACGAAAGTTCCCTACGGGAGGCGCGGGCGAAGGCACGGACCGGCGCCGGGATCAGCCGCGAGGCAGGAGCCTCGCCGCGAGGGCCGTCGTCGCGCACAGGGTGAGGCCCGCCACCAGGAGGCCCGTCCGCATGCCCGGCAGGGAGAACCCGGCGCCCTCGCCCGCGAGGAGCGCGCCGAAGAGGGCCACGGACATCGCCCCGCCCGTCTGGCGCAGGGAGTTGAGCAGACCGGAGACCGTTCCCGCGCGCTCCCCCGGCACACTGTCCATGAGCTGTGCGGTCAGCGCGGGGACGGCGAGCGCGCCGCCGATGCCGGTCGGGATCAGCAGGACGAGGACGAGCCACAGCGGGGTGTCGGCCGCCAGCGGGAGCAGGGCGAACACGGCCAGCGCGAGGATCGCCTGGCCGAGGACGACGACCCGGCGGCGGCCGACGCGCTCGGCGAGCCGGGGCGAGACGAGGTTCGTGCCGGTGATGAACGCGGCCAGCGGCACGAACATCAGGCCCGCCTCGACGCCCGACATGCCGCGCAACTGCTGGTAATAGAGGCCGAGAAGGAAGGTCACGCCGTAGAACCCGGCGTTCACCGCGAAGCCGACCGCGAGGGCGACGGAGACCTGCCGCTGCCGCAGCAGCCCGAGCGGGACCATGGGCGCGCGGTGCCGCTTCTCGGCGGCGCGGAAGGCGAGGGCGGAGGCGGCCGCGACGGCGAACGCGGCGAGGACGGGTGCGCTCGTCCAGCCCAGGTGCCCGCCCTCGATGACGGCGAACGCGAGCCCGGCGAGGGTGAGGACGGCGGTGACCTGCCCGGCGATGTCGAGCGGGGCGGGGCGGCGCGGGGAGCGGGCGGTACGGGCGAGGAGGGCGAGGATGACCGCGCCCACCGGGAGGTTGAGCAGGAAGACCGCACGCCAGCCCGCGGTTTCCGTCAGGATGCCGCCGAGTACGGGCCCGACCGCGACGGCCGCGGAGCCGCCGACCGTCCACAGCGCGATGGCGCGGGCCCGGCGGCGCGGATCGTCGTACGCCTGGCGGATCAGCGCGAGCGAGGCGGGCATCACGATGGCGGCGGCCCCGCCCTGCGCGACGCGCGCGGCGATCAGCGCGCCGATGCCGGGCGCGAGGGCGCAGGCGAGCGAGGCGGCGGTGAAGAGCCCCACGCCCCATGCGTACGCCCGTCGGGCCCCCGCCCGGTCGGCCAGCGCCCCCGCGGAGAGCATCAGCGCGGCGAACATGAGCGTGTAGGCGTCCACGACCCACTGGAGGCCCGCCATGCCGCCGTGGAGGGTGGCGCGGATGTCGGGCAGCGCGATGTTCACGGCGGTGACGTCGATGGTGATGACGGTGAAGCCGAGGAGTGAGGCGACGAGGGCGACGGGGCTGCCGGTGCGGGGGGTGGGGGGCGCGGCCGTGCGGACG
>NZ_JODF01000100.1:0-17211 GCF_000717945.1 Streptomyces sp. NRRL S-920 | reverse complement strand
GACCTGTGCCTCGTCCGCGGGTGCGCGGGGGCTGAGCGCGGAGGTCCCCGCGCCCCCGAAGGGGCGCCCAGCGTGGCCCCGTAAGGGGCGCGGGGAACTGCGCGACCAGCCCCCACCGCCCCGCACCCGAAAAAACTCCCCCCCCTGGCCCGCCCCAGGGAGAGCCCGCCCCCTCCGGGGGCGACATGCGGCACACTGGACGTTTGGCCTAAGGAAAGGGCGCTCGCGTGAACGGTCCCCTCATCGTCCAGTCGGACAAGACTCTCCTGCTCGAGGTCGACCACGAGCAGGCCGACGCCTGCCGCCGCGCCATCGCCCCGTTCGCGGAGCTGGAGCGCGCGCCCGAGCACATCCACACCTACCGCGTCACCCCGCTCGGCCTGTGGAACGCCCGCGCCGCCGGGCACGACGCCGAGCAGGTCGTGGACGCCCTCGTGGAGTTCTCCCGCTATCCCGTGCCGCACGCGCTGCTCGTCGACGTGGCCGAGACGATGGCGCGCTACGGCCGCCTCACGCTCTCCAAGCACCCCACCCACGGGCTCGTGCTCACCACCACCGACCGGCCCGTGCTCGAAGAGATCCTGCGGTCCAAGAAGGTCCAGCCGCTCGTCGGCGCCCGGCTCGACCCGGACACCGTCGCCGTCCACCCCTCCGAGCGCGGCCAGATCAAGCAGACGCTCCTGAAGCTGGGCTGGCCCGCCGAGGACCTCGCCGGGTACGTCGACGGCGAGGCGCACAAGATCGACCTCGACGAGAGCGGCTGGGCGCTGCGGCCCTACCAGCAGCAGGCCGTCGAGGGGTTCTGGCACGGCGGCAGCGGTGTGGTCGTGCTGCCCTGCGGGGCGGGCAAGACCCTCGTCGGCGCCGGGGCCATGGCACAGGCCAAGGCGACCACGCTCATCCTCGTCACCAACACCGTCTCCGCCCGCCAGTGGAAGCACGAACTGGTGAAGCGGACCTCCCTGACGGAGGACGAGATCGGCGAGTACAGCGGTACGAGGAAGGAGATCCGGCCCGTCACCATCGCCACGTACCAGGTGCTCACGACCAAGCGGAAGGGCATCTACCCCCACCTTGAGCTGTTCGACTCGCGCGACTGGGGCCTCGTCATCTACGACGAGGTGCATCTGCTGCCCGCGCCGGTCTTCAAGTTCACCGCCGACCTCCAGGCCCGCCGCCGCCTCGGGCTCACCGCGACGCTCGTACGCGAGGACGGCCGCGAGTCCGACGTCTTCTCGCTCATCGGCCCCAAGCGGTTCGACGCCCCGTGGAAGGAGATCGAGGCGCAGGGCTACATCGCGCCCGCCGACTGCGTCGAGGTGCGGGTCAATCTGACGGACAGCGAGCGGCTCGCGTACGCCACCGCGGAGGCCGAGGAGAAGTACCGCTTCTGCGCCACCACCGCGACCAAGCGGAAGGTGACCGAGGCGCTGGTCAAGAAGCACGCCGGTGAGCAGACCCTGGTCATCGGGCAGTACATCGACCAGCTCGACGAACTGGGCGAGCACCTTAACGCGCCCGTCATCAAGGGCGAGACCACGAACGCGCAGCGGGAGAAGCTCTTCGACGCCTTCCGGCAGGGCGAGATCTCCGTCCTCGTCGTGTCGAAGGTCGCGAACTTCTCCATCGACCTGCCGGAGGCGACCGTCGCCATCCAGGTGTCGGGAACGTTCGGATCGCGCCAGGAGGAGGCCCAGCGGCTCGGGCGCGTGCTGCGGCCCAAGGCGGACGGGCACGAGGCCCGCTTCTACTCCGTCGTCGCGCGGGACACCATCGACCAGGACTTCGCCGCGCACCGGCAGCGGTTCCTCGCCGAGCAGGGTTACGCGTACCGGATCGTCGACGCGGACGAACTGCTCGCCGGCGGCTGAGAGCGCCCGCTTCAGAGCCCCAGCAGCATCGCCGCCGGGACCACCGCGACCGACGCGCAGGCGAACGCCGTCCGCAGCCATGCCACGGACGAGTCGCGCGGCGTGCGCCAGCCCGCCGCCAGGCAGCCGAGGCCCCCGAACACCGCGAGGATGTAGCGGGCCACCAGGTCCTGGTGTTCCGGCGTCGACGCGCCGCCGATGCTCCCGTCGAGCGCGACGATCAGCCAGCCGAGCGCGAGGAGCAGCAGTACGACGGGGGTCGCCAGGGACAGGGCCAGCACGCGGGACGGCGGCGGGACGGGGTGGGCGGCGGCGTAGGCGGCGTTACGGGCGGCCCACGCGGCGCGGGACTCCGCGGCGGTCTCGGCCTGCGCCGGTGCGGCGGCGGTCGCGGTCTCCGTGTTCGGCCGTGCTCCTTCCATGCGGCCAGTCAACCCCGGCGCGCGGGGACGGCACCTCGGTCCTCGTACTCATGGACGTACTCAACCTCATGGACGTACTCAACAACGGCGTCCCCGCCAGCAGCGGCAACAGCGCCAGGGCGAGGAGCGGATAGGGCGAGGCCAGCGGCTGCTGCCACCAGGGGAGCCCGAGGTCGAGGTCGCCCTGGTGCGGGAGCACCCAGAACGTGCGGGCCGTAAAGAGCACGGCCACGGCGACCGCGAGGCGCGCTCTGCCCTCGGCGATCAGGAAGGCCAGCAGCGGCACGCACCACACCCAGTGGTGGGACCAGCTGATGGGGCAGATCAGCAGGGTCGTGAGGGCGGCGAGGAGTACGCCTGCGGGCCCGTAGGCGGGCGCGCGGCGCATCAACCACAGGCCCGCGGCGGCGGTCAGGGCGGCGGGCAGCGCCCACGCGAGACCGGGTTGCGCGTCGTGCAGGGCGCGGGCGATCAGCCCCTGCAAGGACTGGTTGTCGACGATCCACGCCTTGCCGACGCGCCCCGTCTCGAAGACGCGGCGCGTCCAGAACTCGACGGTGGCCGAGGGCAGGACGAGCGCGCCGAACAGCACGGTCCCGGCGAACGCCGCCAGGGCGGTGACGGCCTCGCGTACGCGGCCGACGAGAAAGAGGTACGCGATGAACAGCACCGGAGTGAGCTTGACCCCGGCGGCGACCCCCACCCCGACCCCCTTGCCGACCACGCCCTTGGACCTGGTCAGGTCCCAGAGCACCAGGCAGGCGAGGACGAGATTGATCTGCCCGAAGACGACGGTCTGAAAGACGGGCTCCAGCCACAGGGCGAGGGCCGTGGCGGCGCAGAGGTGACGGGGCCGGGGACGGAGCCCGGTGAGACGGCAGGAGAGATGCAGGAGGAGGGCGACGAGAGCGGTGTTGCCGAGAAGGAAGACGACCTTGAGCGCGGGGAGGGGGAGCCAGACGGTGGGCACGAAGAGGAGCGCGGCGAACGGGGGGTAGGTGGCCGGGAGTTCCCACTCGGTGACGGTGAACCCATACAGATCCGCCCCACGGACGACGGCCTCCCCCTCGGCGCGATAGACGAGGGCGTCGGCCATGGGGACGCGCTGGAGGAGGCAGAGGACGAGGAGGGAGGTGAGGGAGGTGGTGAGGGCGGAGAGTGACAGGGTGGTGGCTGTGCGTGGGTTCACGGGGGGACGGTATCGGCGGACCTGGGGAAACGCCGTCGACATGCCGCAGGCTTGACCAGCGCCGTTGGTCTTACCTTCCCCCTGTTTCGGGCCGTTTCGGACCGCTGTTGGTCATGCGTGGGTCACGTGACCAACCTTCCCTCCCTCCAAGCGCGGTGCTGGTCCCGTGTCTCCTCTCCCTCGCCTCAGCCAAGGGCTTTATGCAATGACGCGCATAGTCGCGATCCTGCATAGACGGCGCGCCCACCCCGCTCGTACCGTCGTGAAGACCGGCCCGCAGGGGGCCCGCAGCAGGGGGTTCGTAGCCATGGCGCGTGGGGAACTGACCCGACTTACCGGCAACGGGAACGGCAACTGCAACAACGACGACTGCCCGAACGTATACAGGGCCTCTGACGGCTCCTTCGTGGTGCAGGGGGATGCTGACGCCACCTTCCGGCCACCGGCCGGGGAAGCTCTCGTCCGTATTCCTGAGAACGTGTTGAGGGAGGCCGTACGTGCTCTTGGATGGTGAGGACTGGACTGCCAAGGTTCAGGGGTTCAATCAGGAAGCGTGGCGACTGGAGACGCTGCCCTGGTACAGGGTGCCGAGCGAAGATGGGGATATCCGGGACTTCCTATCCGGGCAACGACTGGACCCTGAGAACTACTCTTCCGGCTACACAGAGGGCTTGAGGAGGATCAGGAGAGAGGGAAGGTCCAAGGGGCGCGTCCACATCGTCACGCGCCCTCTGACGGACTATCTTCGGTTTGAATTCATGTATTACGACGTACATGAAGCCGCCGGGGATGACATCCGCATTCTCGATGTGACAGACCGCCCCAACCCTCTCGGAGGGATTCAGGACTTCTGGCTTTTCGACCGGTCTGAAGTGGTCCTCATGAACTATGCGGAGGACGGCACCCAGATCAGCCGGGAACTGTACGAAGGGGATCCCGCGCCCTACGTCGAGTACCAGAGAATCGCGCTCGCGGAGTCGGTGCCGTTCAGGGAGTACGTGAACCGGTGGCCATCGAGCCTGACCAGCTAGACCAGTCGGTCCGTGAACTAGCGGCCATGCTGAAGCAGCTACGCAAACAAGCCGGGCTCTCAGGAGTCCGGCTTGCCGCACGTTGCAATATGAGTCAATCCAAGATCAGTCGCATTGAAGGCAACAAAATTCGCCCTTCACTGCTGGACGTTGAACAACTCCTACGGGGCCTTGAGGCTTCTCCCGTCCTAGCCGCTGAGGTAATGGCCCTGGCTAGGATCGCGCAGACTGAATGGCAGGATGGCAGGACTCTCCGCAGGAAGGGTCTCGACAAGAAGCAGGTACAGCTAGCCGGCCTCGAAGCTTCATCGACTACGTTTCGATACTTCCTTCTGTCAATGATCACGGGGCTCTTGGCGACACCTGAGTACGTCCGCGCCAGCCTGACTCAGGCTCCCCCAGAGCAGCAGGCCAAAGCGGTCGCCATGAAGCTGGACAGGCAACGAGTGCTGTTCGATCGGTCCAAACACTTCACTTTCATTCTGACTGAGCAGGCCGTCAGGTACCCGCTCATCCCGCCTGATGAACTAGCGATACAGATTGACCGTCTCGCTTCTTTGACTTACCAGCCGAACATTAGGCTCGGCGTAATCCCCATGGGTGTTCGCTTCACATCCGGGGCCCTGAACACTTTCACGGTCTACGACGAGACACTTGCGACCGCTGAACTTGACCTCGGAGCCATAGTATTCCGCGACAGTCGCGACGTACGCGACCTGATTGGCCGCTTCAGCAGGTACGAGGAACACGCACTCTTCGGTGAGCAAGCTAGGGAGCAACTAGCGGCGTGGGCGGCACACTGCCGTCGATGATCTTTATTCGACAACGCGCATAACGCTAGAGGTTTCCCATTGGCGGGCCGAAGATGGACCTATGCCGACCGAACTCAATAGTGACAGCCAGAAGGCACCTCAGGGTTGGCGGATGGACCCAATCCCAAGCCATGCAGCCTACCGGGATGATGATGGGAACATTCGCGTACCTGTGTGGCTGACGAAGAACGGTCGGCATGTGGCAGATACGGAAATGGTCCTGCTCCCGTCCGAGGCCGCTTTGCTGGCTGACAATCTGGCCAAGGCGATGCGCGAGAACTCCCGGTCGATGCTGCACGAGATCTTTCGGGAGAGTGCGACGGCTCTTGGTCCGGGTGTCATCTACGTGTCGAAGCAGTACCGGCTCTGAGTCTGCCCTCCAGCATTGACCTCACAGGAAGGCACACCCATGCCCGGAACTGACCTGTACAGCCTGCCTATCGGCGGAGCCGAGTTCTCCAAGGCGTGTGGCGGCAACACGCATCCGGACGGCGAGTCCTGCGCCACGCTGGCGAAGATCGGCCCCGACGCGTGGGCCTTGGGCGACAGCAAGCGGCCGGGTACGGAGCCGTTGCGTTTCACCACCGCCGAACTGGACGCGGCCGGTATCGACCCGGCCCGCTTCGGCCTGTCCGTCTGACGGCCATCCCAGGCGCCCCCGGCCTTGACTCGCCCCCGAGAGACAGGGCCGGTTGGGCGCGCCTCTTCTTCCTGCATTGAAACGGGACGACAGTTGCACCACCACGGCTACCTGTGGACCGGCCCCAAGCAACGTTTCGACGACGAGGCGCTGAGACGGCCCCCGCATCCTGATCCTCCTCCGGCCGATAAGCCGGAGCTGGTCGCGCGGTACAAGGAAGTGAAGGCGGAGTTCCCGATCGTGGACCTCCCGCCGCTGGAGACGGCGTACTGGCTGAGCAAGCCAGAGAAGCTGATCCGGGGCACCTGGGAGGAGCCGAAGGAAGCGGCAGAATGGCTCGGGGAACGGCTCGCCGAGTACGCACCCCGGTTCGCCTCCGAGTCCGAACGCGACAGTACGCGGCTGGCACTACTGGTACACTCCGCTGCCGAACGGCTCGGTTGGGGCGGGGACGTGTCCCACGGCTTCTAGCTCGAACGCCCCTCGTACCTGTCCCTGGCCCTGGTGTGCTGCTCCCCGAATCACGCCAAGCCGGAACTGGCCTGCCCAGCGAGAACGCGGCCGAAGGCCGGGGGGGGGCGGGGACTTGAACCCTGCCCCCCCCTGGCCTCGCAACGCCGGGTAAACGGGTGGGTGGGTGGGAGGACATCCGTCGCGAAGCGGCGGGCAAGGAGGGGAGCCGGCCCCGGGCCGGTAGTTGGAGGCGCCCCCGCCAGACCCGGTAACGTCGGACCCCGGGGATGACCAACGCAGCCGCCCCGGAGGGGACTTCGTGGGGATCGAGAGCGACCAGCTGGTCTACGACTATCTGAGCCGGGTCGGAGACCTGGCGCAGCAGCGGCAGTTGCCGTCGGGCGCCCGCATGCGCCTGGTCGCCGACCTGCGCAAGGAGATCGACCGGGGCAGGGCCGGCGCGGGCGCGGGCGGCGACAGCCCCGCCGCCGTCCGCCGCATCCTGGCGCGGCTGGGCACCCCGGAAGACATCGTCGACGCGGCGGGCGGCACCCCCGCCACCCCGGACGTCCCCACGGCCGTACCTCCCCAGCACGGAGAAGGAGCAGGATCAGGAGAAGGGGGAGGGGGAGGGCAAGGGGAAGACGTTGCCTCGCGGCTTCGGCGCCTCGTGCCCCGGCCCCGCCGCGCCCCCAAGGCCCCGCCGCCGCAGGGCCTGTTGGACCTGGACGGGCCCCGCCCGTCCCCGCCGCACCTCGCGGGCTCGGACGAGCTGGGGCCGAGCGGTTCCGAGCCGGACTGGTGGCGGCTGGACAGCAGCCCCTTCGGCGGCGCGGACACCGTCCCCGGGTTCGTCGGCGGCGTGGAGATCCCCGAAATACTGAAACCCCCACCAGACCCGGACAACCCCCCGCGCCTCGGCAAGGAGGCCGATGCGAAAGCCGCCGCGGAGGCCGGCGCCGACGCCGAGGAAGAGGAAGTCGAGGCGGCCGAGAGCCGCCGCCGCTGGCGGCCCCGCCTGCCCCTCCCCCGCCGCCCCGGCGAAGGCGCCGGCCTCAGCAACCCCCTGCTCCTCCTCGCCGCCGCCCTGCTCATCGCCGGTGCCGTCCTCGGCAACTGGCTGGCGCTCGGCGGTGGCTGGCTCATCGCCTACGCCTCCCGCAGGCTCTCCCGCGCCGAGGCGAAGTGGGCCGTGCTGGGGATGCCGGCGCTCGCCGTGGCCGCCGGGCTCACCTGGCTGTGGGGACGTACGGACGGCCGGTGGGGCGACCCGATCCGGGACGGGCGGATGAGCGGCGCCATCGGCGAGACGTGGCCGTGGGTGGTGCGCGGCGCGGCCGTCGCCTCCGCGCTCTTCCTGGTGTGGAGATCGCAGCGACGCCGGCCGTGAGCGGCAGCCGTGAGCGCCGGCCGTGAGCAACGGCCGTGAGCGCCGCATCCCTCGCGCCCCCCGCGTCCCTCACGCCCCACCCCCGCCCCCCCCCGCACCCCGCACGCGCGGAGCCCTACTTCTTCGTAAGATCCGCCTGCATCTCATCGAGGATCTTGTTGGCCGCGGTGTAGCCGATGCCCTGGATCCACAGCTCGTCCTCGACGGTGTGGACGTTGCCCGACTTCACGGCCTTCATGTTCTTCCACAGGCCGCTGCCGACGGTCTGCGTCTGCTTGGCCTTCTTCGGGTCGCCGTACGTGGACTGGAAGATGACGTCCGTATCGGCGAGGTCGATCTTCTCGGGCGACAGGTCGTAGGAGAAGCCGTCCTTCGCCTTCGCGGCGATCGGCGCGCGGCCGAGGCCGACGTCCTTGAGGAGCGTCGCGATGTAGGTCTGCTCGCCGTAGAGGCGGATGTCGGCGCCCTCGATGAAGCGCAGGACGTTGACCTTCGTCGCCTTGGCCTTCGCGGGGCCGCCGATGGCCTCGGTGACCTTCTTGGTGTGGGCCTCGTAGTCGGAGACGACCTTCTTCGCCTCGGCCCGCTTGCCCAACGCGTCGGCGTGCACCTGGAAGTTCTCCTTCCAGGGGAAGCCCGTCGTCTCCGTCATGACGGTCGGCGCGATCTTCTTCAGCTGGTCGTACTTGGCGGCGTGCCGGATCTTCGACGTGAGGATCAGATCGGGCTTGAGCGCGGCGATGGCCTCCATGTTCGGGGTCATCATCGCGCCGACGTCCTTGATGCCGCTGACCTTGTCCTTCGGCAGATAGCCCGGGAAGCCCGACGCGGCCTCGACGTGCGTGGCGCCGACCGGCTTGACGCCGAGGGAGATCGCGGAGTCCAGCTCGGCGGTGTCCAGGACGACGACCCGCTCGGGGGTGACGGGGACCTTCACGTCACCCATGGCCGTCTTGACGGTGCGGGTCTTGCCCGAGCCGGAGTCCTTGTCGGAGTCCGAGGAGCCGCAGGCGGACAGCGCGAGCGCGCCGCTCAGGGCCAGGGAGCCGGTGAGGAGCGCGCGGCGGCGCAGCGGGGAGCGGAAGCGGTGCGTGGGGAGGGTCATGGGGACGCCTTTCATGCGTTACACGGGGCTGCTGCTGGGGGCGGGCGCGGCCGCGGACCACGGCGCCCCGGGGACGACGAGGGGGGAGCCGGTCACGGGGTCCGCCACGACGACGCACGCCAGGCCGAAGACATCGCGTACGAGCTGTTCGGTGACGATCTTCGAGGGGGCGCCCTCGGCGACGACCTCGCCCGACTTCATGGCGACGAGGTGATCGGCGTACCGCGCGGCCTGGTTGAGGTCGTGCAGGACGACGACGACCGTGCGGCCGCGGTCGTGGTTGAGCTGGCGCACCAGGTCGAGGACCTCGACCTGGTGGGAGATGTCCAGGTACGTCGTCGGCTCGTCGAGGAGCAGCAGCTCGGTGTCCTGGGCCAGGGCCATCGCGATCCACACGCGCTGCCGCTGGCCGCCGGACAGCTCGTCGACGGCGCGTTCGGCGAGGGCGGCCACGTCGGTACGTTCCATGGCCTCCGTCACCGCCCTCTCGTCGGCGTCGGACCACTGCTGCCACCAGTGCTGGTGCGGCTGGCGGCCGCGTGCGACGAGGTCGGCGACGGTGATCGCCTCGGGGGCGACGGGCGTCTGCGGGAGCAGCCCGATCTGCTGGGCGATCTTCTTCGTGGGCAGCTTGGCGAGTGCCTCGCCGTCCAGGAGGACCGCGCCGCTCCTCGGCTTCAGGAGGCGGCCGAGCGCCCGCAGCGTCGTGGACTTGCCGCACGCGTTGGGGCCGACGATCACGGTGACCTTGCCATCGGGGATCGCCAGGTCGAGGCGGTCGACGACCGTGCGGTCCTCGTAGGCGAGGGTCAGCTCGCGGGCCGAGAGTCGGGCGGCTGTCACGAGGTGCCTCCATTGCGGACGGAACGGCTGCGGACGATCAGCCAGATCAGGTACGGGGCACCGACGGCCGCCGTCAGCACGCCCACCGGCAGCTCCGTGGGCGAGAAGAGGCGGCGGGCGAGGAGGTCGGCGAGGACCACGATCAGGGCGCCCGCCAGCGCCGAGCACAGCAGCGGGATCTGCGCGGTGCGGGTCATCCTGCGGGCGATCTGCGGGGCGAGCAGCGCCACGAAGTCGACGGGCCCCGCGGCACTGGTCGCGACGGAGGCGAGGACGACACCGAGCAGGACGAGCCCGAGGCGTACGCGGCCGAGGCGCACCCCGAGGGCGGTCGCCGTGTCGTCGTCCAGGGCGACCGAACGCTGCGCGCGGGCCGCCCAGAACACGCCCGGCAGCAGTACGAGCAGCGTCAGGGCGAGCGGGTCCGCCTCGGCCCAGCCGCGGCCGTTGAGGGAGCCCGTCATCCAGATCTGCGCCTGCTGGGCGACGAGGTAGTCGCCCTTGGTCATGAAGAGGGTGGTCACCGAACGCAGGGCGATCGCGAAGCCGATGCCGATGAGCACGAACCGGCCGGCGTGCAGCCCGCCGCGCCACGCGAAGACGTACACGAGGGCGGCGGCCGCGATGCCGCCGATCACCGACAGGTAGGGCAGCACCGCGTACGAGGTGACGCCGAAGGTCATCGCGCCGACCGTGAGCGCGCTCGCGCCGTGGCTGATGCCGATGATGTCCGGGCTGGCGAGCGGATTGCGGGCCACGGTCTGGATGAGCCCCCCGGCCACCCCGAACGCGGCGCCGACGAGGAGCCCCACGACCATGCGGGGCTCACGCAGGGTGCCCACGACCAGCTCGTCGGCGGAGGGCTGCCCGAGGACGACCTTCAGCGCCTCCACGGGCTGGACGTACGCCTCGCCGACACAGAGGAACGCCAGGCAGCTCGCGGCGAGCAGAACGCCGAGCCCGAGAGCGACGAGGGCGGCCCGCCGGTGCAGGAGGAAGGCGGCACGGCCCACGCGTACGACGGCGTATCCGACGGGACGGACCGGACGGATCCGACGCGGGGCACACGGCACGGAACTCACGCGGCGACCGCCTTCCTGCGCACCAGCGCCACGAGGAACGGCACACCGATCAGCGCGGTCATCACCCCGGCGGGCACCTCGCTGGGCGGGAACACGACACGCCCCACCACGTCGGAGACGAGCAGCATCACGGGACCGAGCATCGCCGCCATCGGCAGCACCCAGCGATGGTCGCTGCCCACGACCGCTCGGGCGATGTGCGGGACGGCCAGGCCGATGAAGGCGATCGGTCCCGCCGCGGCGACCCCGACGCCGGTGAGGACCGTCGCCCCGAGCCCGCCCACGATCCGTACCGTCGCCACGTTCTGTCCGAGTCCCTTCGCCACGTCCTCGCCGAGCGCCAGCGCGTCCAGGCCCCGCGCGACCGCGAGGACGAGCACGAGGCCCACGAGCAGGAACGGCCAGATCTGGCCGACGATCTCGGAGTCGCGCCCGGAGAGCGAGCCGACCTGCCAGAACCGGAACTCGTCGAGCGCGGAGGCCTTGGTGGTGAGGATCGCCGTGGTCACCGAGACCAGCAGGGCGTTGATGGCGGCGCCGCCCAGCGCGAGCTTCACCGGGGTCGCCCCGCCGCGCCCGCTCGCCGCGATCGCGTACACGGCGACCGACGCGAGACCGGCGCCCACGAAGGCGTACCAGACGTATCCGGTCAGCGTGTGCACCCCGGCGAAGGCGATCGCGGTGACCACGCCCACCGAGGCGCCCTGGCTGATGCCGAGGATGCCCGGGTCGGCGATGGGGTTGCGGGCGATGCCCTGCAACACCGTCCCTGCCAGCGCGAGCGCCGCGCCGACCATCAGACCGATGGCGGTGCGCGGCACCCGCATCTCGCGGACGACCTCCGCGGAGTCGCTGTGCCCGCCGTGCAGCAGCGCGTCGAGGACCGCGGTGGGGGCGATCGCGCGGGCGCCGACGGCGAGGCTGAGCAGGACCGCGAGCAGCAGGGCCACGACGGCCGCCGTCATCACGGCAGCGCGTCGGACGGGCACACGCATCGGCTGGACTCGTTTCGGAGTGCGGGGAGCTGAACGTTGGTAAGGCTTGGCTAAGCGCGCACAGTCTAAGGGTGGGGGCCGTGCCCGCCTCGGCAGAATGGGCGCATGACCTCACGCGCGCTGACCGTCGGCTTCGACCTCGACATGACGCTGATCGACTCCCGCCCCGGCATCAGAGCCGCCTACCAGGCGCTTTCCGCGGAGACGGGGACGTACATAGACGCCGACCTGGCCGTCACGCGCCTCGGGCCGCCGCTGGAGCAGGAGCTGCGGAACTGGTTCCCCGAGGAGAGGATCCAGGCGATGGGCGACCGCTACCGTGAGATCTATCCCACATACGCCATCGCGCCGACGCTCGCGATGCCCGGCGCCCGCGAGGCGGTGGCCGCGGTCCGGGCGCGCGGCGGCCGCGCGATCGTGGTGACCGCCAAGCACGAGCCGAACGCGAAGCTGCACCTGGCCCACCTCGGCATCGAGGCCGACGCGGTCATCGGCTGGCTCTGGGCGGAGGCGAAGGCGCAGGCCCTGCGCGAGCACGAGGCGTCCGTGTACGTCGGTGACCACACCGGCGATGTACGCGGCGCGCGTACGGCGGGCGCGCTGTCCGTCGCGGTGGCGACCGGGCCGTGTGACGCAGCGGAACTGCGCGCGGCGGGCGCGGACGTGGTCCTCGGCGGGCTGACGGAGTTCGCGGACTGGCTCGACGCGTACGCCGCCGCGGGGCCTGTCTAGCGGGGCCCTCCGGCCGACCGGAGCAAGGACGCTAGCCGGCCGCCGACCTCGCCTGCCGCCGCTGCACGGCGATGCCGCGCAGCACGCCCGCGGCCGCGATGAGGAAGCCGACGCCCATCAGCATGCACACCGCGTAGGCGAGCGGCGGGAAGGGGTCGGTGCCCAGGAACAGCGGGGCGACCGTGACCATGGTGGCCACGGCGCCGACGAAGAAGACGATTGCTCCGATCCGGACCATCCCGTCGCCGGGCCCGGCCGAATTCGCTTGGGTTTTGTCACGCACCCCACCAGGGTAGTTCCCAGCGCGAAGGAGGAACCCGAAGGAAGAGATCGGGGACGTCTTGTCACCGGCTCCCGGACCAATAGTCTTGGTCCCGGCGGGTCGGAAGACCCGCTGTAGTGCTATCCAGAGCCGTTTTCGCCCGGTCGTTCCCGGCTGGGCGGACCGGCATAGACGAGTACGACGAGGACGAGGACTTCACGTGCCTACCGGCAAGGTCAAGTGGTTCAACAGTGAGAAGGGCTTCGGCTTTCTCTCCCGCGACGACGGCGGCGACGTCTTCGTGCACTCCTCCGTACTGCCCGCCGGCGTCGACACACTCAAGCCCGGCCAGCGCGTGGAATTCGGCGTGGTCGCGGGGCAGCGCGGAGACCAGGCCCTTTCCGTCACCCTTCTCGACCCGACCCCGTCGGTGGCGGCCGCGCAGCGCCGCAAGCCGGACGAACTCGCCTCGATCGTCCAGGACTTGACGACCCTGTTGGAGAACATCACGCCGATGCTGGAGAAGGGCCGCTACCCCGACAAGGCGTCGGGCGCGAAAATCGCGGGCCTGCTGAGAGCGGTCGCGGACCAGCTGGACGTATAGCCGCACCACCCGGGTACCGCGCCATCCGCGTACCGCACGACCCGAGTACCGGGCGGGCCTGTCCGGCCCGCCCGGCGTTCACGGGAACGCCAGCGCGCCCGGCCGCAGCGCGGGCACGAGCCCCTCGGCCGCGGCCCGCGTGAGCAGCCCCCGCACGGCCGCGTAGCCGTCCTCGCCCAGGTCCGCGGTGAACTCATTGACGTACAGCCCGATGTGCTGGTCGGCGACGGCCGGGTCCATCTCCTGGGCGTGTTCGAGTACGTAGGGGCGGGATGGCTCGGGGTCGTCCCAGGCCATACGGACCGAGGTACGTGCCGCCGCGGCCAGCTGTTCGAGAACCGCCGGGCCTAGGCTCCGCTTGGCGATGATCGCGCCCAGCGGGATCGGCAGGCCCGTCGTGGCCTCCCAGTGCTCGCCCATGTCGGCGAGGCGGTGCAGACCGTAGTTCTGGTAGGTGAAGCGCGCCTCGTGGATGACCAGACCCGCGTCGACCTTCCCGTCGCGCACCGCGGGCATGATCTGGTCGAACGGCAGCACGACGATCTCACCGACGCCGTCGCCGCCGAGCGTGTCCGCGGCCCAGAGCCGGAAGAGCAGATACGCCGTCGACTTCTCGCTCGGCACGGCCACCGTCCGGCCGGCCAGGTCCACCCCCGGCTCACGGGACAGGACGAGGGGCCCGCAGCCCCGGCCGAGCGCACCGCCGCAGGGCAGCAGGGCGTACTCGTCGAGGACGTACGGCAACACGGCGTACGACACCTTCAGCACGTCGAGATCGAGGTCGGAGGCGGCCGGGGCGGCGGACGCGGCGCGCTCGGCGATGCCGTTCGTGATGTCGATGTCCGCGAACGTCACGTCCAGCGCGGGGGCGCCGGGCACCCGGCCGTGCGCCCACGCGTCGAAGACGAAGGTGTCGTTGGGGCAGGGCGAGTACGCGATGCGCAGCGGTGACTCAGTCGTTCCTGTCATGCGGGTTCCAACCCTTCAGTACCGGCGTGGACTTCCCGAACGCGTCGCTCAGCGCGGCCAGCGCCTCGCCGATCCGCCAGGCGGCGCGGTCGCGCGGTCCGACGGGATTGGAGACCGCGCGGATCTCCAGGACGGGCAGGCCGTGCAGGGCCGCCGCCTCGGCGACCCCGAAACCCTCCATCGCCTCGGCCAGGGCACGCGGATGGCGCAGCCGCAGCCCGGCGGCACGCTCGGCGGTGCCGGTGACGGTGGAGACGGTCAGGACGGTGCCGGTCGCGGCACCGCAGGCACCGGCGACATCTCGTACGAGGGAACGCGGCGGGCGGTGGGTGACGGCTCCGAAGCCCAGCTCGGTGACGGGCGCGAAGCCGTCCGGGGTCTCGGCGCCCAGGTCGGCGACGGTGATCTCGTCGGCGACGACGAGGGAGCCCACGGGGGCGGCGGGCTGGAAGCCGCCACCGATGCCCGCCGAGACGACCAGGTCGTAGGGCCTGCCGGCGGCGGCGGCGCGGGCGAGCGCGGTCGCCGTGCCGGCCGCGGCGGCCGCGGGCCCCACGCCGACGGCGAGCGCGTCGACGGCGAGCGCGTCGAGGGGGCCCGCCGAGGGCAGCGCGCGGGCCACCGCGTCCCGTTCGGCCGGGACGGCGGTGGCGACGAGGACGCGCGGGTGAGGCACCGGGGAGAAGGTCAGGAGTCCTTCTCGAACTTGAACGACCACAGGCCCGTAGCCTTCTGCGTGCCGCCCTTGCCGCCTTCCAGGAGGCTGACGGTCGACTTGTTGCCGCCACCGCCGTACTGCTGGTTGAAGAAGACGCTGCCGGGGATGACGACGTACGTCTTCTTGCTGGCCTCGGTCAGCGGCTGACCGTTCATCAGCAGCGTCCAGCCCTTCTCGGCGACCTCGGGGTCGACACCGAAGCGGACCTTCTCATCGGGGTCGATCTTGACGGTCTTCACGTCCTTGTCCCGGAGACAGGACTTGAGCTGCGACTGCTTCAGCTCCTTGCCGTCGTTGTAGCAGGAGGCCTCGGTGTTCACCGAGTCGCTGCCGACCGTCACGGTGGCCAGCGGCGTCGGCTTGTCACAGGCCGAGAGGACGAGGAGTCCGGCGGAGACGGCGCCAAGGGCGGCCACGGTGCGGCGGCGGCGCGCCGCGCTGTTCACATTCGCGGCTCCGCCGCGGAGCAGGGAGGTCATGGGCGAAGGCTATCGGGCGCGCTGTGGGGACCTGTTACGCGGGGGTCGCGGGCGTGCCGTGTCCGTCGGACCGGGGTGGATACGCCGGGGTGTGGCGCACGGGGCGGTCACACCACCCGGGCGCGGCGGGCGCCGCCGCCGCGGGCCGTCCTGAGCAGCCCCCGTACGGTCGAGAGCCAGCCGAGGGCGAGGATCCCCGCGGCCACCGACAGGCCGAGCGAGCCGTTCAGCGGCAGGGCGATGCCGATGGCGCCGCCGACCACCCAGGCGACCTGGAGCAGCGTTTCGGAGCGGGCGAAGGCGGAGGTGCGGACCTGCTCGGGGACGTCCCGCTGGATCAGCGCGTCCAGGGACAGCTTGGAGAGGGCCTGCGCGAAGCCCGCGCACGCGCCGAGGCAGGCCACGCCCACCGGCCCGAAGAACAGTGCGGACGCCATCGCCACGCCCAGCACCACCGCGACGACCGTCACGATGATCAACTCCGGGGCCCGTGACTTCAGCCAGGCGCCCACGGCCGTGCCGAGAGCGTTGCCCGTGCCCGCCGCGACGCCCACTATCCCGAGCGAGACGGCCGCGCTCTGCCCGCCGAGGGGATGCTCGCGCAGCAGGAACGCCAGGAAGAAGATGAGGAAGCCGGAGAGGCAGCGCAGCGTGGCGTTGGCGGCCAGGGCGTGGGTGACGGCGGGGCCGACCGTCCGCAGTCCGAGGCGCCGCTTGCGGGTGGTGTCGGCGGCGGCCTCGGTGCGCGCGTGCAGATGCAGGTGCTCCTCGTCGGCGGCGAGCAGCGCCTTGCTCTCCCCCTTCGCGGAGTCGACCTTGCGGGGCAGCGAGAACGACAGGAACATCCCCGATACGAAGATCACGAACGCCCCGTACAGCGGCCAGCGCGGGCCGATCGCCTGGAGCCCGGCGCCCGCGGGCGCCGCCACCGCCGTCGCGAGGAGGCCCCCGAGCGTCACCCGGGAGTTCGCCTTGACCAGCGAGAACCGGGGTGGCAGAAGGCGCGGCACCACGGCACTGCGCACCACGCCGTACGCCTTCGACGCGACGAGCACGCCGAGCGCCGCCGGATACATCTCCACACTGCCGGTGGCGACGGCGCCCGAGAGGACCAGCGCGAGCAGGGCACGGGCCAGCATCGAACCGGCCATCGCGGCGCGGCGGCCGTGCGGGAGCCGGTCGAGGAGCGGACCGATGACGGGGGCGAGGAGTGTGAAGGGGGCCATCGTGATGGCGAGGTAGAGCGCGACGCGGCCGCGGGCCTCGTCCGTCGGCACGGAGAAGAAGACGGTGGAGGCGAGGGCGACGGTGACCATGACGTCGCCCGCGCCGTTCACCGCGTGCAGCTCGATCAGCTTGCCGAGGCCGGACTCGCCCGCGCCGTGGGCGTGGGTCGCCTTGCGGATACCGCGGGCCGTCCCGGTGAACGGCAGGTGCAGGGCACGCCCCAGGGCACGCGCGGCCCGCCTCGCCGGGCCCGGCGAGACGGTTCCTACGGATGTCGACCTTGTGGGGGCCACGTCGTTCATAGTGCCCTGTTGGGGCGACTCCTAGCGCGGAGACTGGCTGTGAGCCTCGGGGGGTGTCGGGTGGGGGCCCGCTTGGCTGCGGGGG
>NZ_JODF01000099.1:0-17549 GCF_000717945.1 Streptomyces sp. NRRL S-920 | reverse complement strand
GACCCGGACCCCGCAGCCCCGGCAGACCCCGCAGCCCCAGCTGCCCCCGCACCCCCACCCCCGGCGACCGGCGTGACCGGGCCCGTCGGGCGGCGGAACGTCACCGTTCCCTCGGCCGCGGCCGGATTCGGTGTGCCCGGCTTGATGGCGCGGATCGTGACCGTGCCGGGGTTGCTCTCGTCCCGCGGCGGTTCGGGCGAGGCCTGCTGCTCGGGGGCCGCCACCTCCGCTCGCGGCGCGGCGTTCTCGCTCGGCACGCGCGGGTCGGTCTGCCCCGGGGCGCCCCACGAGATCCGTCGCTCCTGCTCCCCGCCGAGGCCGGTCTGGCGGCCCGCGTCGGCCTGCCAGGCGGAGGCGGGCTCGGGCCTGGCGCCGTGCTGGTCCACCGCGGATCCCGCCGGGGCGGCGCCCGCCACCGGCTCCTCGTCGAAGAAGTGCGGCCCGGTCTCCTCCACGGGAGGCGCCACCACGGCGCCCGCACTCACGCCGGGAGGAGCGGGCAGCGGTTCGCCGTCGGACGGCGCGGGACGGCTCGTACCGGGCACCCAGGCGGCGCCGTTCCAGTACCGGACATATCCGGGAATGGACGGGTCGGGGTAATAGCCTTCGCGGGGCCTGTCGTCGCCTGGGGCCGGAGTTGGGGCGCTCATGTCCGTCGTCCCGTATCTGCTCGGGGGCTTTTTGAGGGGTCCACATCTATCAGACCTCCATGTGCCACCGGGCGGCTCCCGCCCTTCGGACCACTTTCCGGGCACGCTCCCCACACTTTCCCCGCGAACCCCACGCCCCCGCCGGTCACCTCTTCGACGCCGCCCGGAGAAAGTTTCCCGAACCCGCGTAATGCTCCGGGGATCCCGCGCTCTCCACTCGTACGGGTCCGCTCCCAGGACCCCTACGAGGAAGGAAGCACACCGACATGCACTCCGTGGTGGAACGCGAGCTTGAGCTGAAGCTGATCCTCTCGCCGGAACGGGTCGTCCCCGTCCCGGCCCGACTCACCTACCGCACCGCCGATCCCTACGCCGTCCACATCGCCTTCCACATCGGCTCGGCGCACCCCGTGCACTGGACGTTCGCCCGGGAGCTGCTGGTCGAGGGGGTGTTCAGGCCGTGCGGTCACGGTGATGTGCGGGTCTGGCCGACGAAGGTGGACGGCCGCGGCGTCGTCCTGATGGCGCTCAGTTCACCGGACGGCGACGCCCTCCTGGAGGCGCCGGCCGCCGCGGTGTCCGCCTGGCTGGAGCGGACCCTGCGGGTGGTCCCTCCGGGTTCTGAGCCCGAGCAGCTCGGCATCGACGACGGCCTCGCCGAGCTGCTCGCCCCCGCCGCGGGCCGTTTCGGCGGCGACGAGCTGTGGCTGCGCGACCCGTGGCCCTCGGACGAGTCCAAGGACGGTGAGTGAGCCGCGCCGCCACGGGGGCAGCCGCGGAGAACAGCCGGAAGAGTCGTAAAGGGCAGAAGGGTCGGACGGGCCAGAAGGGGCGGGAGGGTCAGAACAACTTGCCCGGGTTGAGGAGCGAGTGGGGGTCGAAGGCCGCCTTGACGGCCCGCTGCATCTCCATCCCCACCGGGCCGATCTCGCGCGCCAGCCACTCCTTCTTGAGGACGCCGACACCGTGCTCGCCGGTGATGGTGCCGCCGAGTTCCAGACCGAGGGCCATGATCTCGTCGAAGGACTCGCGGGCGCGCCGGGCCTCGTCGGGGTCCGCCGCGTCGAAGCAGACGGTCGGATGCGTGTTGCCGTCGCCCGCGTGCGCGCAGACCCCGATGGTCAGCCCGTACTTCTCGCCGATGCGCTCGACCCCGTCGAGCATGTCCGCGAGCTTCGAGCGCGGGACGCACACGTCGTCGATCATCGTGGTGCCCTTGACGGCTTCGAGCGCGGTGAGCGACAACCGCCGTGCCTGGAGCAGGAGTTCGGACTCGGCGGCGTCCTCGGCCGGGACGACCTGGGTGGCGCCCGCGGCCTCGCAGAGAGCGCCGACGGCGGCGAGGTCGGCCGCCGGGCCGGGGGTGTCGAAGGCGGCGAGCAGCAGGGCCTCGGTGGTCTCGGGCAGACCCATGTTCGCCAGCGCGTTCACGGCCTTCACGGTCGTACGGTCCATCAGTTCGAGCAGCGACGGGACGTGACCGCCCTCCATGATCCTGCATACGGCGTCGCAGGCGTCCTTGCTCGACGCGAACTCGGCGGCGAGGACGAGCTGTTGGGGCGGCTTGGGCCGGAGCGCGAGGACGGCGCGGACGACGATGCCGAGGCTGCCCTCCGAGCCGACGAACAGGCGCGTGAGGTCGTAGCCCGCGACCCCCTTGGCCGTGCGCCGGCCGGTGCTCATGAGCCGCCCGTCGGCGAGGACGACGTCGAGCCCGAGGACGTACTCCGCGGTGACCCCGTACTTCACGCAGCACAGGCCCCCGGAGGCGGTGCCGATGTTCCCGCCGATGGTGCACATCTCCCAACTGGAGGGATCCGGTGGGTAGTACAGGCCGTGCTCGCCGACCGCGCGGGAGAGCGTGGCGTTGACGACGCCCGGCTCGACGACCGCGATCCGGTCGACGGGGCTGATCTCCAGGATGCGGTCCATCTTGACGAGGGACAGCACGACGCAGCCCTCGGTGGCGTTCGCGGCGCCGGACAGGCCGGTGCGGGCGCCCTGCGGCACCACGGGGACGCGCAGCTCGGTGGCGGTGCGCATCACGTGCTGGACCTGCTCGACGGTGCGGGGCAGCACCACGACGGCGGGCACGCCCGCCTCGCAGAAGCTCGCCATGTCGTGGGAGTACGCGGACGTGACGTCGGGATCCGTGAGGACCGCCTCGGCGGGGAGGCCCTCGTGGAGGAGTTCGATGAGGGTGCGGCTCATGATCACAGCCTCGCACCCGGGGCCATCGGTGTGAACCCGTGTACGACGCCCGGCCCGTGCCGGGATGTGCTCTTCGTATTGACGCACAGTGAGCGGTATGAAGCGTTACAGGTCCTCCGCGAAGTCCTACGGGCCCCCCATGGGGTCCTACAGGTCCCAGATGGGGTCCTACGGATCCCCGATGGGGCCGCACAAATCCCCCGTACGGCGTTCGGTGAAGCGGGCGCTGGTCGCCTCCGTCGTGGGGGCGGCGGTGGCCGGTGCCGCGTATGTGCTGGTGCCGATGGACCGGGGGGACGGGAGGCCGCCCGCGCTCGGGCCCGCGGGGCGTGCGATGGCGGCCGTGGGGGCGGGGGCGCCGGCCGCGCTGCCGGATCTGGCGGCGCTCATCGGGGAGCGCGAGGCGCATCTGCGGGCGCACCCGGGCGACGACCACTCCTGGGCGGTGCTCGGCTCGGCCTATGTGGCGCGCGGCGCGCGCACCGCCGACTTCGCGTACTACCCGAAGGCCGAGCAGGCGCTGCGTACGTCGCTGAGGGCGAGGCCCCGGGGCAATCCGGAGGCCCTGACGGGGCTGGCCGCCCTGGCGAACGTCCGGCACGACTTCCGCGCGGCCCGCGCCTGGGGCGAGCAGGCGGCCAAGCAGGCGCCGAAGCGGTGGACGGTGTATCCCGCGCTGATCGACGCCTACACCGGCCTCGGTGACGCCAAGGCCGTCGGCAAGGCCCTGGCGTCCCTCCAGAAGCTCGGCCCGGCCCCGGCGGTCAAGACGCGTACGGGGCAGGTGTACCGCGACCGCGGGTGGCGCGAGGACGCCAACGCGGCCCTCACCGACGCGGCGGCACTCGCTCGGACCCGCGCGGAGAAGGCCGCGGGCCTGCACCGCGTCGGGGAGCTGGCGTGGGAGCGGGGCGAGCCCGCCCAGGCGCTGCGCTACTACGAGGCGGCCCTCGACGCCGACCCCGACCACCACCCCTCGCTGGCGGGCAAGGGCCGCGCGCTCGCCGCTCTCGGCCGCACCTCGGAGTCGCTGCACGCCTACCGCTCGGCGCTGGCCAGGCAGCCGCTGCCCGAGTACGCCCTGGAGCTGGGCGAGCTGTACGAGTCGCTGAAGCTGCGCCCGGCGGCGCGCGCCCAGTACGACATGCTGCGGGCGCGGGTGAAGCAGGAGAGCGCGGGCGGCGTGAACAACGAACGGGTCCTCGGTCTGTTCGAGGCGGACCACGGTGACCCCGAGGCGGCGGTGGAGCGGCTGAGGGCGGAGTACAAGCGGCACGGCAATCCGCAGACGGCGGACGCGCTGGGCTGGGCGCTGCACCTCTCCGGGGACGGTGAGGCGGGCCTGAAGCTGGTGACGAAGGCGATGAAGGACGGTCCGCGCAGCGCGCTGTTCGCCTACCACCGGGGGGAGATCGAGCGGCAGCTCGGCTGGTACGGGGCGGCGCGGCGGCACATCGGGGAGGCCCTGCGGATCAACCCCTACTTCTCGCCGCTGGCCGTGCGCGAGGCGAAGCGGGCCATGGAGGCGCTGGGCGAGCCGCCGGAGGGCGGGCCCGAGCAGATGTATGCGCCGGTGGAGCCCGCCCCGGCCCCGGCGGCGGCGTGGACGAGCCCGCGCCGGGTGACGCCTCCCGGTTACTCGTCGCGCCAGGTCACGCCGCGCCGGTCGACGACGCGCCGCGGCACACCGAGCACGCCCCGGCAGTCCACGCGGACCGCCCCGGCGCGCACGGCGTCACCGGGGAGCTGAGAGCCCGCGCCGCTGGTGACGGCGCGAGCCCCCAGATCGACCATCCGGAGTAGGCGTTCAGCGCGGGACCGGGCCCCACGGTGTCTCCAGGGCCGTGCGCAGGGCACCGACCAGCTCCTCGCCGATGCGTTCGGCGAGCTGTTCCTCCAGGCGGGCGATGGCCGCCCTGGCCCGGCGGTGGGCGCGCTCGCCCTCGGGGGTGCGCCGGATGAGCCGCTGCCGGGCGGACGCGGGGTCCGGGACCTGTTCGAGGATGCCGGCGCCCACCAGGCCGTGCACGGCCTGGTGGGCGGTCTGGCGGGTGACGCCCATGCGCCGCGCCAGTTCGGAGACGGTGGTGCCCTCGTCGTCCAGTACGGAGCAGAGCTGCACCTGCGTCGGGGAGACCGGGGTCTCCCCGGCCGCGGCCATGGCCGCGAAGAGTCCTTCCTCGAACCAGCGGCGGGCCTCGCCGAGGAGTTGGGTCAGGTCGCGCTGGTCGGACGGCATTCTTCCTCGCTGCTGTGCTCACCGGCTTGCTCGCCGGCCCTCGGTAATGTCAGGCTACCTGACATTCCTGTCGCCCCGAGGAGCAGCCATGACCATCGAGTACGCCACGCGGTACCGCCCCGCCTCCCGCATCCCCGCGGAGCCGGGCAAGCCCTACTTCATCGAAAAGGGCGAGGGGGACCGCGCCCATCTGTTCGGCGATCTGATCACCGTCTACGCGGGCGGCGAGCAGACCGAGAACACCTTCAACTTCTTCACCGTGGAGGGCCCCAAGGGCGACCTCATCCCCGCCCACGTGCACGCCGACACCCACGAGGTCTTCTACGTCACCCAGGGCGCCGTCCGCCTGTTCGTCGAGGACACCGAGGGCCTCCAGCAGGAGAAGCTGCTCACCCCCGGCGACTTCGGCTTCGTACCGAAGAACTGCACGCACGCCTACCGCATGGAGCGCCACCACAGCCAGGTCGTCGGCGTCGCAGCGGGCCCCGGCGGCACCTTCGAGCGGTTCTTCGAGAACCTCGGCGCGCCCACGCAGGCGCACGGCCTGCCGCACCGGCCGCTGATCCCCGAACCCCGCAAGTTCGGCACGGTCCCCGAGCGGTACGACGTGAACTTCCTGCCCGACCATCAGTGGCGCACCCGGTGACCCCACAAGCCGCCCGATCGCCCGCTTACAGGTTGCCCCGCTTCTCCTGCTCCCGCTCGATCGCCTCGAACAGCGCCTTGAAGTTGCCCTTGCCGAAGCCCATCGACCCGTGCCGCTCGATCATCTCGAAGAACACGGTCGGCCGGTCCTGGACCGGCTTGGTGAAGATCTGGAGCAGATAGCCGTCCTCGTCGCGGTCGACGAGGATCTTCAGCTCGCGCAGGGTCTCCACGGGCACCCGGGTCTCACCGGCCCACTCGCCGAGGGTGTCGTAGTACGAGTCCGGGGTGTCCAGGAACTGCACGCCCGCCGCGCGCATCGTGCGCACGGACTCGACGATGTCGTTCGTGGCGAGCGCGATGTGCTGGACGCCCGCGCCGCCGTAGAACTCCAGGTACTCGTCGATCTGCGACTTCTTCTTGGCGATGGCGGGCTCGTTGATAGGGAACTTGACCTTCAGCGTCCCGTCGGCCACCACCTTCGACATCAGCGCGCTGTACTCGGTCGCGATGTCGTCGCCCACGAACTCCTTCATGTTCGTGAAGCCCATGACCTTGTTGTAGAAGGCGACCCACTCGTTCATCCTGCCGAGTTCCACGTTGCCGACGCAGTGGTCGATCGCCTGGAAGGTCCGCTTGGCGGGGGGCTCGACGAGGGGCTTCGCGGCGACGAAACCGGGCAGATAAGGACCGTCGTAGTCGGTGCGCTCCACCAGCGTGTGGCGGGTCTTGCCGTAGGTGGCGATGGCGGCGAGGACGACCGTGCCGTTCTCGTCCTTCTCCTCGTACGGCTCGGTGATGCCGCGCGCGCCGTGCTCGACGGCGTAGGCGTACGCGGCGCGCGCGTCCGGCACCTCGATGGCGAGGTCGACGACGCCGTCCCCGTGCTCGGCCACGTGGGAGGCGAGGAACTCGCCCCGTTCCGTGGAGGCCTTGATGACGGAGGTGAGGACGAAGCGGGCGGCGCCGTTCGTCAGCACGTAACTGGCGGTCTCGCGGCTGCCGTTCTCCGGTCCGGAGTACGCCACGAGCTTCATGCCGAAGGCGGTGGAGTAGTAGTGCGCGGCCTGCTTGGCGTTGCCCACGGCGAAGACGACCGCGTCCATTCCCTTGACCGGGAAGGGGTCTGCCTCGCGCGCGGTGTGGGGGGCCGTGTGGGTGGGGTTCGTCGAAGTAGCTGCCATGTGCTGAGGCTCCCGCCGATTGACAAGGTGCGCAATAGTTCGCGTTTTCAGTGGTCAAACTGCCCAGCACCAGGCCAGGATGGCCGGGCTATCTGTACATGATGACCACCCCGGAGGGCGTATGGCGATCGATCATCTGGACGGCAGGCTCATCGTGCTCCTGGCGCGGGAGCCGCGTATCGGGGTTCTTGAGGCGTCCCGCAGGCTCGGTGTCGCGCGCGGCACGGTGCAGGCGCGGATGGACCGGCTTCAGTCCAATGGAGTCATCCGCGGCTTCGGCCCGGAGGTCGATCCGGCGGCGCTCGGCTACCCCGTCACCGCGTTCGCGACGCTGGAGATCAAGCAGGGCCAGGGCGCGGACGTACGGGCCCATTTGGCGACCGTCGCCGAGGTGCTCGAACTGCACACCATCACGGGCCACGGCGATATGCTCTGCCGCCTCGTGGCCCGGTCGAACGCCGATCTCCAACGTGTGATCGACCGCGTCGTGGGTTTTGATGGCATCGTCCGGGCTTCCACGGCGATCGTCATGGAGAACCCCGTTCCGCTGCGGATCATCCCGCTCGTGGAGCAGGCGTCCGAAGACCCCTGAGTCGACGACCCCTGAGCGCTTCGCCGGGCGAGGCGCTCCGGGAAAGGCGAGGTGAGCACTTCAGTGAACTTCTGGGACTACCTCGGCAACCGGCACCAACAGTTGCTGACGGACGCGTACCAGCACGCGAGCGCCGTCTTCCAGTGCATGGTCGTGGCGACCCTCATCGGCGTGCTGATCGGCGTCCTCACCTACCGCAGCGAGTGGGCGGGCAATCTCGCCACGACCGCCACCTCCACCATCCTCACCATCCCCTCGCTCGCCATGATCGGTCTGCTGATCCCGGTCGTCGGGCTCGGTGTCGCGCCGACCGTCATCGCGCTGACCCTCTACGGCCTGCTCCCGATCGTGCGCAACGCCATCGTCGGCCTGCGCGGCGTCGACCCCTCGCTCGTCGACGCGGCGAAGGGCATCGGGATGTCCAGGGTCGCCCGGCTCCTCAAGGTGGAGCTGCCGATCGCCTGGCCGCCGATCCTGACCGGCATCCGGGTCTCCACCCAGATGCTGATGGGCATCGCCGCCATCGCCGCGTACGCGTCGGGGCCGGGCCTCGGCAACGAGATCTTCCGCGGCATCGGCTCGCTCGGCAGCAAGAACGCGCTCAACCAGGTGCTCGCGGGCACGCTGGGCATCATCATCCTGGCGCTGCTCTTCGACGCCGCGTACGTCCTGATCGGCCGGCTGACGATCTCAAGGGGTATCCGTGTCTGAGACCACCGCCGCCGCCACCTCCGGGGCCACGATCGAGCTGGACAACCTGACCAAGCGCTACCCGGGCAGCCCCGAGCCGGCCGTGGACAGCGTCAGCATGGAGATCAAGGCGGGCGAGACCGTCATCTTCGTCGGCCCGTCCGGCTGCGGTAAGTCGACGACCCTGAAGATGATCAACCGCCTCATCGAGCCGACGAGCGGCCGCATCCGCATCGACGGCGAGGACGTCACCGACATCGACCCGGTGAAGCTGCGCCGCAAGGTCGGGTACGCGATCCAGTCGTCCGGTCTCTTCCCGCACATGACGGTCGCGCAGAACATCGCCCTCGTACCGAAGATGATCGGCTGGGGGAAGGCGCGGATCGCCTCGCGGGTGGAGGAGATGCTCGACCTGGTCGGCCTCGACCCGGGCGAGTTCCACGGCCGCTATCCGCGCCAGCTCTCGGGCGGCCAGCAGCAACGGGTGGGGGTGGCCAGGGCGTTGGCGGCGGACCCGCCCGTCCTCCTGATGGACGAGCCGTTCGGCGCGGTCGACCCGATCACCCGCGACCACCTCCAGGACGAGCTGATCCGGCTCCAGCACGAGCTGCACAAGACGATCGTCTTCGTCACGCACGACTTCGACGAGGCCATCAAGCTCGGCGACCGCATCGCCGTCCTGCGGGAGCGCTCGCACATCGCGCAGTTCGACACCCCCGAGGCGATCCTCACCAACCCCGCCGACGACTTCGTGTCCGGCTTCGTGGGCGCGGGGGCGGCCCTCAAGCGCCTCAACCTCACGCGCGTACGCGATGTGGAGATCGCCGACATCCCGACGGTGACCGTCGACGACCCACTCCAGACGATCTTCGACAAGCTGCGTGTGAGCGGCGTGAACGAACTGCTCCTGCTCGACAAGCGCGGCCGCCCCTACAAGTGGCTGCGCCGCGGCGATCTGATGCGCGCCAAGGGCTCCCTGGCCCGCGCGGGCACCCTCGTCCACGACACGGTGACCCGCGACGCCACGCTGCGCGACGCGCTGGAGGCGGTCCTGACGGACAACGCGGGCCGGGTCGCGGTGACCGGGCGGCGCGGCGAGTACACGGGCGTCGTCGACATGGAGACGCTGATGAACTCCGTGCACGAGATGCTGGAGGCCGACCGCCTCGATGCCGTCGAGCACCAGCACGAACTGGAGGAGCAGCGGGCCCGGCTGACCCACGAGGAGCAGGAGGGCGCGGGCCACGGGGACCTCGGAGGGGCGGCGAAGGCATGAGTGCCGACGAGCGCCGCCCCGAGGGGGAGGACCCGCCGCCCCGGGAGCCGGACCGGCAGCCGCGCAGGGTCACCTGGCAGAAGGTGACGTTCCTGCCCGCCGTGCTCGCGGTGGTCCTGCTGCTCACCTGGTGGTGGTTCCAGCAGACCGAGCTGGACTCGATCTCCAAGAACGCGCTGGCGAACGGAAACGTGTGGCTGAGGCTGCGCCAGCACATCGAACTCACCGCGATCTCCACCTTCTTCGTGCTGATCATCGCCATTCCGCTCGGCATCCTGCTGACCCGGGGGAAGCTGCGCAGGGCGGCGCCCGCCGCGATGGCCCTGGCCAACATCGGCCAGGCGACGCCCGCGATCGGCCTCCTCGCCCTGCTGGTGATCTGGCTGGGCATCGGCGAGAAGGCGGCCCTGATCGGCATCATCGTCTACGCCGTGCTGCCGGTGCTGTCCAACACGATCGCGGGCCTGAAGGCGAACGACCCGACGCTGCTCGAAGCGGCGCGCGGCATCGGCATGTCCCCGCTGGGCGTCCTCGGCAGGGTCGAACTCCCCCTCGCCGTGCCGCTGATCCTCGCGGGCGTCCGCACGGCCCTCGTCCTGAACGTCGGCACGGCCACCCTCGCCACCTTCGGCGGGGGCGGCGGCCTCGGCGACCTGATCACGACGGGGATGACCAACCAGCGCATGCCGGTCCTGATGCTCGGCTCGATCCTGACGATCGCGCTCGCGCTGCTGGTGGACTGGCTGGCCTCGCTGGCCGAACTGGTGCTGCGTCCACGGGGGTTGGAGGTGCGGTCATGAGGGTTACGTGGCGTACGGGTGCGCTCGCCGTGATGGCGGGGGCCCTGCTGGTGAGCTGCGGTCTCACCAGCGGCAGCCCCATGGTGGACGACGTGAAGCCCGGCACCGTCGGCAAGGGCCTGCCCCTCAAGGGTGCCGATCTCACGGTCACCTCCAAGGAGTTCACCGAGCAGCTGATCCTCGGCGCGATCATGGGCATCGCCTTCCAGGCGGCGGGCGCGGACGTCCTCGACCGCACGGGCATCCAGGGTTCGATCGGCGCGCGCGAGGCCGTCAAGGGCGGTGACGCGGACGCCATGTACGAGTACACGGGCACGGCCTGGATCACGTACCAGGGCAACACCGAGCCCATCGACGACCCCCGGAAGCAGTGGCGGGCGGTGCGGGACGCGGACCTGGAGAACGGCATCACCTGGCTGGAGCCGGCCACGCTCAACAATACGTACGCGCTGGCGATGAACGGCCGGAACGCGGCGAAGTACAAGACGAAGACGCTCTCGGACGTGGCGTCCCTCGCCAAGTCCGACCCGAAGGCGGTCACGCTCTGCGTGGAGAGCGAGTTCTCGTCCCGCGAGGACGGGCTGCCCGGCATGCAGAAGGAGTACGGGATGAGCGTCCCGTCCGCCAACATCACCAAGATGGACACCGGCATCATCTACACGCAGGCGTCCAAGGGGACGTGCACCTACGGCGAGGTCTTCACCACCGACGGCCGCATCAAGGCGATGGACCTGACGACGATGGAGGACGACAAGCGCTTCTTCCCCAATTACAACGCGGCGCCCGAGATCAACAGCAAGTCCCTTGAGAAACACCCCAAGATGGCGGAGGTGCTGGCCCCCATCACCAGGAAGCTGAACAACACGGTGGCGCGGGACCTCAACTCCAAGGTGGACGTGGAGGGCCAGGATCCGCACGCGGTGGCGAAGGAGTGGCTGCTCCAGGAGGGGTTCGTGAGGGAGTAGACCTCCCGGAAGTTGCAAAGACTCCGTTGCAAAAACCGTTGCAACGGAGTCTTTGCATGCCTACGCTGACGGTTATGACAGCACCCCAGGCACCCAAGGCGCACAAGCAGGTCACGCTGGACGCCCGCTCTCTGCGCGGGCTCGCTCATCCGCTGCGGATCCGCCTGCTGGGTTCGCTGCGGCGTGACGGCCCCGCCACCGCCTCCCAACTGGGCGTCCGGCTCGGCGAGTCGAGCGGGGCGACCAGCTACCACCTGCGGCAGCTGGCGGCGCACGGGTTCGTCGAGGACGCGCCGGAGCGGGGCAAGGGGCGGGAGCGGTGGTGGCAGGCGGCGCACCAGGGGACGAGTTTCGACGACGCGCTGCTGCGGGACGCGGACCCGACCGTGCGCGGGGCCGCCCAGCTCTACCTCCACGAGGTGGCGTCCCTGTACATCGAAGCGCTGTCCACATGGGTCGGCACGCGCCATGAATGGCCCGAGGAGTGGATCGCCGCCTCGGACATGAGCGACTTCCTGCTGCACCTGACCCCCGAACGGACCGCCGAGCTGAAGGACAGGCTCCACGAGGTCATCGAGGGCTACCGCGAGTCGGCGAGCGGCAAGGACGACCCACGAGCGGCCCCTGTCCGCATCCAGACCCAGCTCATTCCGACGCGCCCCACCGACTGAACGGCGGAGGATCATGCACCCCGACATACACCTGAGGCTCCACCACGACCGCGCCGCCGACTTACGGCGAGCCGCACCCCCGCGGCGGAGGCGACCCCGGCTGCGTACTCAACTCGGCTGGACCCTCGTCGAGTTGGGCCTGCGCCTGGTCAGCAGCTCGGGACCGCGCCGCCCTTGTTCAGCGCCCGCAGCGCCTCGACCGTTCCCTTCAGCGTCGTGACGGGGACGAGGCGCAGGCCCTTCGGCAGCTCCGCCCCGGCGTCCGCGCACTCGGCCTTCGGCACCAGGAAGACCGTCGCGCCGTCGCGCCGGGCGGCCTTGGTCTTCAGGGCCACTCCGCCGACCGGGCCCACCTCGCCGGAGGCGGTGATCGTGCCGGTGCCCGCGACGTCCCGGCCGCCCGTGAGATCGCCGCCGCTGCCGTCGCCGTCCAGCTTGTCGATGATGCCGAGCGAGAGGAACAGGCCCGCGCTGGGGCCGCCGATCTTGCCGAGGTCGGCCTGGACCTTCACCTTGCCGGTGTTGTCCGAGCCGTTGGCCTTCAGATAGGCCAGCGCCGCCTTCGTGGCGTTGTCCTGCGACTTCTTCATGTCGCCGAGGTTGTGCTCGCGGACTTCCTTCACGTTGTCGCCGGTCGGGTAGACGGAGTCCTTCGGCATCACGGCCCGGTCGGTACGGAACCACCCGTCGACCACGTCACCGAGCCGTACGTCCATCTGCGGCCCCGTCGCCACGATGGTCGTCATGCGCAGGACGCCCTTCGGCTCACGGGTGGGCACGCCGGTGATCGTGAGCACCGGTTTGCCCTCGTGCTTCCCCAGGACGTTCGCCGTACCGCCGGGCTGAGCCACGGCGAACGGCAACGGCGCCAGCGCCGCGACGGCGAGCAGAGCCACCACGGGCAGGGCGCAGACGGCGAGGGCCTGGGGCCGCGTGAAACGAGGGAAGGAGAAAGCCACGGGATCAATCTAACGCGACGAAAAAGGTACCGGCCCGGCGGTCAAGGACGAGCGCGCGGAATATCCAGCCCGTCCGGCGATTGAGGACAAGCTCGGCGCAGCCGGCGGGATCAAGCCCGTCCGGCGCTTGAGGACGAGCCAGGCGCAGCCGGCGACAAACCCCGCCCCAGCTCAGCGCAGCGCGTCCGCGACCTCGCGCGCCGCATCCACCACCCGCGGCCCCACCCTCTCCGGCACGGAGTCGGCCAGCATCACCACGCCCACGCTGCCCTCGATGCCCGTCACCCCGACCAGGGGCGCCGCGGCCCCGCTCGCCCCGGCCTCCAGCTCGCCGTGGGTGAGCGCGTACCCGGGGTCGGTCACCGGGCTCTGCCGGGCCGCGAGGATGGCGCGCCCGGCGGCGCCCCGGTCCAGCGGGTGGCGGAAACCCGTGCGGTACGCCACGTGGTAGTCCGTCCACGTCGGCTCCACCACCGCGACGGCGAGGGCCTCCGTCCCGTCGACGAGCGTCAGATGCGCCGTCGCCCCGATGTCCTCGGCCAGCGACCGCAGGGCCGGCAGCGCGGCCTCCCGCACCAGCGGGTGCACCTGGCGGCCGAGGCGCAGCACACCGAGGCCGACGCGGGCGCGCCCGCCGAGGTCGCGTCGGACGAGCGCGTGCTGTTCGAGCGTGGCGAGCAGGCGGTACACCACGGTGCGGTTCACGCCGAGCTTGTTGGACAGCTCGGTGACCGTGAGGCCATGGTCGGTGTCGGCCAGCAGCTTGAGGACGCGCAGTCCTCGATCCAGCGTCTGGGATGTCTCCGCGGTCACGACGCCCACTCCTTAAGTGAGGGTCGGCGGCCCCTTTACGCGGCGGTTGCGCCGCCGGTCCCGTGTGGCGACGCGCGTCAGAGGCCGCCGGTCGGAACACCGGCTGCGCTCCGCGGCGGCGCTGCCACGGGGCGTGTGCGTTGCGGGGACAGTAGCGAGGCCGTCCCGCTCAGCGGAAGACTCCGTCCAGAATCCGGTCATGGAGACGTCCCCGGCGCCCCCGATTGCCCCGTTACGCGGGGGGTGTCACTTCATGCGGGTGGCCCATTCCTGCACCTTCTCGATGCGCTGCCGCAGCTGCCCCGCCGTGGCCTCCGCGCTGGGCGGCCCGCCGCAGGTGCGGCGCAGCTCGGTGTGGATCACGCCGTGCGGTTTGCCGCTCTGGTGGACGTACGCGCCGACCATCGTGTTGAGCTGCTTCCGCAGCCCGAGCAGTTCCTTGTGGGAGACCACGGGCCGCCGCTCGGCGGGCAGCTCAAGCAGGTCCGCCTCCTCGTCCGGCTTCTTCCTGCTGTGCGCGATCTGCCGGGCCTGCCGCTTCTGGAGCAGCATCTGCACCTGGTCGGGTTCGAGGAGACCGGGGATGCCCAGGTAGTCCTGCTCCTCCTCGCTCCCCGGGTGCGCCTGCATGCCGAACTCGGCGCCGTCGAAAAGAACGCGGTCGAAGACGGCCTCGGACTCCAGCGCCTCGAAGGAGAACTGCTCCTGCTCGCCGGTGTCCTCGTCCTGCTCCTTGTTCGCCTCGTCCATCTCCTGCTCGGACTCGGCGTAGGGGTCCTCCTCCCCCTCCTTCTTCGGCTTGTCGAGGGCGTGGTCGCGCTCGACCTCCATCTCGTTGGCGAAGGTCAGCAGGTCAGGGACGGTCGGCAGAAAGACGGACGCGGTCTCGCCGCGCCGCCTGGACCGTACGAAGCGGCCGACGGCCTGCGCGAAGAAGAGCGGCGTCGAGATCGTGGTCGCGTACACACCCACCGCGAGGCGCGGCACGTCGACGCCCTCGGACACCATGCGGACGGCGACCATCCACCGGTCGGTGCCCTCGCTGAAGTCGTCGATGCGCTTGGAGGCCCCGGCGTCGTCGGAGAGGACGACCGTCGCCTTGGTGCCGGTGATCTCGCGGATCAGCTTGGCGTAGGCGCGGGCGGAGTCCTGGTCGGAGGCGATGACGAGGCCGCCCGCGTCGGGGATGGCCTTCCTGACCTCGGTGAGCCGCTTGTCCGCGGCCCTGAGCACGTTCGGCATCCACTCGCCGCGCGGGTCGAGCGCGGTGCGCCAGGCCTGCGAGACGGCGTCCTTGGTCATCGGCTCGCCGAGCCGGGCGGCGATCTCGTCCCCCGCCTTCGTACGCCACCGCATGTTGCCCGAGTACGACAGGAAGATCACCGGCCGCACGACGCCGTCGCCGAGCGCGCTGCCGTAGCCGTAGGTGTAGTCGGCGGAGGACCGCCGGATGCCGTCATTCCCTTCCTCGTACGTGACGAAGGGGATGGGGTTGGTGTCGGACCGGAAGGGCGTACCGGTGAGCGCGAGCCGCCGCGTGGCGGGCTCGAACGCTTCCAGGCACGCCTCGCCCCAGGACTTCGAGTCACCGGCGTGGTGGATCTCGTCGAGGATGACGAGCGTCTTGCGCTGCTCGGAGCGGTTGCGGTGCAGCATCGGGCGTACGCCGACGCCCGCGTAGGTCACGGCGACGCCGTGGTACTCCTTGCTGAGCGGCCCCGCGCTGTACTCCGGGTCCAGCTTGATGCCGATACGAGCGGCCGCCTCCGCCCACTGCTTCTTCAGGTGCTCGGTGGGCGCGACCACGGTGACCTGCTGTACGACATGGTGGTGCAGCAGCCAGGACGCGAGCGTGAGCGCGAACGTCGTCTTGCCGGCGCCGGGGGTGGCGACGGCGAGGAAGTCTCGCGGCTGCTCCTGGAGGTACCGCTCCATCGCGCCCTGCTGCCAGGCACGCAGCTTGTTGGCGGTGCCCCACGGCGCACGGCCGGGGAAGGCGGGCGAGAGGTGGTGGGAGGAGTTGGCGGCGGCGCTGGTGGTAGTCACGGTCTCCGGGTTCGCGGGTCGGCGGCACGTATGACAACCGGGCCACCCTACCGGGATCGGGTTGACGTCCCCGCGAGATCAGGGGGGCGGCCGGGCCGGGTGCGACGGGACTCACACGCCCACCTGCGCATACGCCTCACCGGCCGCTCACGGAGTACGTTCCTTCAGCCGCGTCCCCACCCAGGCTCCCACAAGGGCGACCGCCGCCATCGGCAGAAAGACGGCGACGAAGGCCGCCGGATGCGACGCGGAGACCCCGTCCGCCCCGTGGCCCGCGCCCACCGTGCCGCCGCCGAGCGCGGCGAAGGCGGCGCCCCCGACGGCCAGCAGCAGGATGTTCGAGAGGCCGTCGGAGATCTGGAGGGCGGCCGAGTTCGACCCCGCGTCCTCGGGCGGGGAGAGCCGCAGCAGCAGCACGCTCGTGGAGGCGATGACCATGCCCATGCCGAAGCAGCCGAAGCCCCAGGCGACCCCGACGATCCACACGGGCACGGACTCGATGAGGACGGCCGGGGCGGTGAGGATGGCGGCGGCCACGAGGAGCATGCCGACGACCATGAGGGGCGCCCGGTGCGGCTCCATGCGGGGCCGCGACTGGACGTACGAGCCGAGCGCCCAGGTCGCACCGCCCACGGCGAGACTCAGCCCGGCCAGGGTCGGGCTCAGCCCCCGCTGGGTGACGAGCATCAGCGGCACGAAGGACTCCGCCGCGATGAACGAACCGGCGGCGACACCGCGCAGCAGCACCACGGAGGGCAGCCCGCGGGCGGCGCGGTAGGTGCCGCGCGGTAGCAGCCCGAGGACGGCGGGCACGAGGACGACGGCGCCGAGCACCGCCGGGAGCAGCGAGAACCACCGCAGGTCCTGACCCGCGTACTGGAGGAGTGCGGCACCGGAGGAGATGCCGAGCGCGAGGCGGATACGGCGCCGGTCGAAGGCCGCGACGGGCGCCGACGCGTCGACGGGCCCGGCGGCGGTCCGCCGTATCGCGGGCAGCGCGAGGGCGAGCGGCGCGACGACGAGGACGGGGATGCCGACGAAGACCCACCGCCACCCGAGGTGTTCGGTGACGGTGCCGGACACCAGCGGGCCCACCACGGACGGCACGACCCAGCTCGCCGCGAAGGCGGCCATGATGGCGGGCCGCAGATGCTCCGGATAGGCCCGGCTGACGACGACGTACAGCGCGACGATCACGAGCCCGCCGCCGAGCCCCTGCACGGCCCGCCCCGCGATGAACAGCCACATCACGCTCGCGGTACCGCTGAGCAGCAGCCCCGCCGCGAACAGCGTGATGCCGCCCGCCAGCGGCCCGAGCGGCCCGCGCCGGTCGGCCCACTGCCCGCTGAGCACCATCCCGAAGAGGCTGGTCGTGAAGTACCCCGAGAACGCGAAGGCGTAGAGCGAGACCCCGTCAAGCTCCCGCGCGGCGACGGGCATCGCGGTCCCGACGGCGGTCGCCTCGAAGGCGATCAGGAGGACGACGGAGACGATGCCGATGCTGAGGGCTCGGTAGGGCTTCCCCAGGACGCCGGGGCCCTCCGGGCGGGGCGGGGCGGGGGCCTCGGCAGTGACGCCAGTGTCGGTCATGCGCCTCAGAGTAAGAGGCGTGGCGCGGTGTTGCCCCTGTCCGGAGGCGGGGGTTCAGTAGGCCGTTGGTCGTACGCCCGCGATGAATCGGGACCACGTGGCGGGGGTGACGGTGAGGTGGGGGGCGGCGGGGGTCTTGGAGTCGCGGATGTGGATGGGGGGGGGGGTGGGGGCGGCGACTTCTACGCAGTCGTTTCCATCTCCGCTGCTGCTGTAGC
>NZ_JODF01000098.1:0-17578 GCF_000717945.1 Streptomyces sp. NRRL S-920 | reverse complement strand
GCCGCGCGGTGAGGCAGGGGGAGCCCGCGCTGCGGCTCTGTCTGCCGTGGGGCGGAGCCCCTGCGACGGGGGAGCCGAGGGAGTGGCTCCGCCCGCCGAAGGGGCGGGGCCGGTTGGCCGCGCTGGTGGGCGGTGGTGTGGTTCTGCCCGCCGAGGGGCGGGGCCGGTTGGCCCCGCTGGAGGGCGTGCTGTCGCTCCGCCCGCCGCCGAGGCGGGGCCCGTCAGCCGCGCCGGAGAGCAGAAGAGTGGCTCTGCCCGCCGAGAGGCGGGGCGGACTCAGCCCTCCTGCCAGCCGACGCTCCCCACCCCCGTGCCGCCGTTGCAGCGGGCGCTCGACACGTCGGACTGGCCCGGCCTCAGGGTCTTCCACGGGCCGGACGTGTCGGGCCAGACGCCGCAGACCACCGTGACCCGGAAGGCCTTCACCACGTTGGTGTTGTTCTTGCAGTGCGCGTGACCCCACCTCCCGTCCGTATCCGTGTGGCACGTGAGGATGTTGGCGGCCGCGGACGCCTCCTGCGACGGGGTCGCCGCCGCGCTCGGCGCGAGGCCCGCCACCGGCAGCGCCACAGCGGCCGCCAGGGTCACGAGCTTGAGGGCACCCCGGGTGGAGCGGGTGGAGCGGGTGGAGCGGCGAGGCTTGTTCATGGTTCGGTCTCCCTGTTCTGAAGCGAGTGGAACTGCTTTCCGTCGCTCCGAATGCTTCCAAGCAGGCCTGTCACGCCGGTCACTCGACAGTCACTCGACACTCACCCCAGGTGATGGAAACATGACGGAACGTGACTGTTGGGGTGGGGGACACGGAGTCCGAGAAGTTCGAGTACAAGATCCTCGGGCCGCTCGAAGTGGTCCGCGACGGCAGGCCCGTGGCGGTGCGGGCAGCCAAGCAGCGGGCCCTGCTCGCCGCACTGCTGGTCGACGCCAACAGGGTCGTCCCCGTCGACACCCTGATCGCCCGGCTGTGGGACGAGCCGCCGGACGGCGCCCGCAACGCCCTCCAGAACTACGTACTCAGGGCACGCCGCACCCTGGGCGGCTCCGCCCGAGGCCCCATCCGCACCTGCGCGCAGGGGTACGCCATCGACGTACCCGAAGACGCCCTCGACCTGCACCGTTTCGACGCCCTCGTCGACGCGGCACGGGTCGCGGGGATCCCGCGCGCCGCCGAGATCCCCCGCACCGCCGAGACCGCCCGCGCCGCCGAGCGGGCCTCGGCGCTGCTGGGCGAGGCGCTGGCGCTGTGGCGCGGCGAACCGCTGTCGGACGTGCCCTCCGAGCGGCTGCGCCAAGAAGTCGTCCCCGCGCTGAACGAACGTCGCCTGAGCGCCCTGGAGCTGCTCACCGACGCCGACTTCCGTCTCGGCCGGCACGCGGACGTCCTGCCGCGGCTGCGCGAACTGACCGCCGCGCACCCGTTGCAGGAGCGCTTCTGGGCACAGCGGATGCTGGCCCTCTACCGCGCGGGCCGCCAGGGCGAGGCCCTGGACTGCTACAGCACCGTCCGCGCGCTGCTCCTCGACGAACTGGGCGTCGACCCGGGCGCCGAGCTGTGGCGGCTGCACCAGCAGATCCTCACCGCCGACCCCGCCCTGGCCGCCCCGGCGCCGCCCGACTCGCCCCACGGGCCGCGGACGGAGGGCAATCTGCCCGCCGAGACGACGACGTTCGTCGGCCGCGAGGCCATGCTCAGGAAGACCCGCAAACTCCTGGACGGCGCCCGCCTCGTCACGCTCACCGGGCCGGGCGGGGTCGGCAAGACGCGGCTCGCGCTGCGTACGGCCGCCGAGGCCTCCTGGGCGTACCCGCACGGCGCCTGGCTCGCCGACCTCGCACCGCTGACCGATCCGGGCCTCCTCGACCGCGTGGTCGCCGACGCGCTCGGCATCCCCGATCAGTCCCTGCGCCCCGGCACGGAAGTGCTCATCGAACACTTGAGGGAACGCCGGCTGCTGCTCGTCCTCGACAACTGCGAGCATGTCGCCGAGGCCGCCGCCCACCTCCTCGGCACCCTGCTGTGCGCGGCCCCGGGGCTGCGCGTACTGGCCACGAGCCGACAGGGGCTGCGGGTTCCGGGGGAGTACCTGCTGCCCGTACCGCCGCTGGCCGTTCCCACGGACCGGGGCGAGCCGCCGACACTGGAGCGCAGCGAGGCCGTGCGGCTGCTCGCCGACCGCGCCGAGGCGTGCGCCCCGCACTTCCGGATCACCGCGCGCAACCAGGACGCCGTGGGGCGGCTGTGCCGCCGTCTCGACGGCATTCCGCTGGCGATCGAGCTGGCCGCGGTGCGGCTCGGCACGCTCTCGGCGGAGGAGATCCTGGAACGCCTCGACGACCGGTTCCGGCTCCTGTCGGACACGGGGGCGGCCCAGCCGGGGGCGGCGCGGACGGGGCGCCGCCACCAGCGCACCCTGCGCGGCGTCGTCGACTGGAGCCACGACCTGTGCGACGAGCGCGAACGGCGGCTGTGGGCGGGGGTGTCCGTCTTCTCCGGCGGCTTCGACCTCGCGGCGGCCGAGGCGGTGTGCCCCGGCGCGGACAGGCCCTGGGAGGAAGTCGTGGATGTCCCCCGGGAGGATGATGCCGTGGATGTCCCCCGCGAGGATGTCGTGGACGTCCTGGCCGCGCTGGCGCACAAGTCCGTCCTCACCGTCGACACGACCGGCTCCCGGGCCCGGTACAGAATGCTGGAGACCCTGCGCCAGTACGGGCAGAGCAGGCTCGGGGAGCTGGGCCGCGAGGTGCCGCTGCGGCGGCGGCACTGCGCGTACTACGGGGACATGGCCGCGCGGGCGGCCGCGCGGTGGTGCGGTCCCGACGAGGTGGCGTGGCTGTCCCGGCTCCGCCTGGAGACGCCGAACCTACGGGCCGCGCTGGACTTCAGCGTCTCGGGCGAGGGCGACGCGGCGGCCGGTCTCGCGATCGCCGCGAATCTGACGCGTACGCGCTACTGGTTCTTCAGCAGCTCGCTCGGAGAGGGGCGGCTGTGGCTGACCCGCGCCCTTGACCTGGCGCCGGACGCCCCCGTCCCGCTGCGGGTCGGCGGCCTCGCGCTCGCCGCGTGGATCGCCCTGTGCCAGGGGGACCAGCCCGCCGCGGAACGCTTCCTGGCCGGGGCCGTACGGCTCGGCGAGGGCGCCACGGACGGCGAGACGCTGGGCGTACTCGCGTACATGGAGGGCGCCTTCGCCTTCCTCGCCCACGGCGACCCGGCGGCCGTGGCGCTCCTCGCGCGGGCCCGGGACCGGTTCCGGGCCGCGGGCCTGGTGGGCGACGCCCACATGGCGAGCATGATGTGGGCCATGGCGGCGGCGTTCCTCGGCGAGCGGGAGCACGCGCTGGCGGCCGGCCGGGAGTACGTGACGGAGGCCGCCGCGCACGGTGCGGGCTGGGCGCACTCCTGGGGGCTGTGGGGGATGGGCCTGGCGGAGCTGCGCCACGGTGACCCGCACCGGGCGGTCGGCCTCTTCCGTGACTCGCTGCGGCGGCAGCGGGGCATCGGGGACCGGTGGGGGCCGGTGTGGGGGGTGGAGGCGATGGCGTGGGCGGCCACCGCGACCGGCGACCACGCTCATGCGGCTCGCCTCTTCGGGGCGGCGGCGCGGCTTCTGCGGACGACGGGCGTCGCGCTCGGGGGGCTCAAGCCGCTGCACGACGCGCATGTTCTGGCGGAGCGCCTTGTGCGGGGGGTTCTTGGTGAGGGGGCTTATGCCTCCGCGTTCGCGGAGGGGGCGGGGAGTCGGGAGCCGGTGCGGCTTGCCCTGGGAGGGCGGTGAGGGGGGGCTTGCCTCGCCGGGTCTAGCTGCCCGCGGCTTTGTTGTGGTTGCTCGCGCCGTTCCCCGCGCCCCTTACGGGGCGCCTTGCTCCCCGCGCCCCTTGCGGGGCGCCTCACCCCTCGCGCCCCTTGCGGGGCGGGTCCGTTCAGCTTAGGCGTAAGCCGTATACGTGCGTGTCGTCCCGGTTCGGCAGGCGGGTGAAGCCCGTTCGGTTCAGGACCGCCGCGGATGCCGTGTTTCCCGGGTCCACCCGTGCCAGCAGCGACGTGACCTCGGGGCGGGACAACGCCCACTCGGCGAGGGACCGCAGCGCCGTCGTGGCATAGCCACGACCCCGCGCCGCCTCCGCCAGGTCGTACCCGATCTCCACGCATCCCTCGTCGTCCGGCGGGCCGTGGAAGCCCATGGCGCCTACGGCCAGCTCGTCCTCGGTGCGGACCAGCGCGTACACGCCCCACTCGGGGCGGAGCACCCCGTCGGCGTACGCCTTCGCCAGCTTCCCCGAGGCGCCCCGCGTGCCGTCGAAGGGGCCGCCCTCGACCCACGTCAGCCCGCCCGTGCCGCCCGCGGCGAGATCCGCGGCGGCCGCGGGGGTCACCTCGCGCAGCGCGAGCGGTCCGGCCGGCAGGGAGAGGGAGTTGTGCCAGCGCCAGGAGGGGAGCCGCGCGCGGCCCGGCAGTTCACCGCGGCCCGTGGCCCACAGCAGGACCTGCCACGGCGTGCCCCCCGTGGGCGGCACGTGCGGGAAGAGGTGCCCGAGCACCGCCCCGCACAGTTCCGCGGGCGGCTCCGCGTCGACGCCGAGCGCCTCGCAGATGTCGTACGTATGGAGAAGCACCTCGGCGACGCCCATCGCGGCGAAGCCCGTCGCGTCCGCGCTGCCGCAGGGGTAGGGGTGGAAGCCGCGGACGCCGCGGGGTGTCGTGCGGACCGTCGCCGCGAGCAGGCGGCCGGTCGCCTCGATCACGTGGATCGCGCCCTCCGGGTCCGTGCCCTCGTCGAGCGTGATCTCGAAGGGGACCCAGCCGTCGGTGGCCCGCCCCGTCAGCTGCCCGGCGTACGCGACGAAATCGCTCGCGATGTGCTCCGCCGTCTTGAGGCAGCTCCATTCGAGCCCGCCCGCCTTGACCTCCCAGTCGCGGTCCACCGCCTTACGCAGCACCCGCGCCGCGTGCGCGACGGCCTCGTCGATTCTGTCCCCACCCATGAGCAGCATGCGCAGAGAGTACGGGCAGACGGGCGGGAGCGCCCCGGGATTTCAGGGCTGGAGGGGGAGGGCGGGGGGGGCTCAGGCGTCCAGCAGGGCCAGCTCCGTCGTGAGGTTCTCGCGCGCCGGGCCCTCCCAGTTCGCCGACCCGTGCGGGGTCCTGAACAGGCGGGGAAGGGCGAGGAGTTGGCGCAGCACGTCCGCGCGGCCCGCGCGGAACGCCTCGTCCGGCACGAAGCCGTACTCCTCGCGGACGGCCGCGGCGTAGGCCGCGTACGCGTCCGGGGCGGCCGCCAGGATCGCCAGGTCGGCGTCGCACAGCGCCTCGCCGTTGTGGTCGCCGTCGGCGGGGTCGTGGGTGAGGGTGAGGCGGACCAGGCGCGCCACCTCGGCCGTTTGCCGGTCGGACAGGCCCGCTTCGGGGAGGGCCCGCTCCGCCAGGCGGGCCGAGCGCTCCTCGTTCTCGGAGCGGTCGGGCGCGTACACCGCGTCGTGGAACCAGGCCGCGAGCCGCACCAGTTCGGGGTCGTCGGCGTGGTCCTCAAGTACGTCGATGTGGTCCAGGACCGCCGTGAGGTGGGCGGTCGTGTGATAGCGGCGCTGGGGTTCGGCCCAGCGGGCGAGCAGGTTGTCGGCGAACCGGTACGGGTCGTAGACGCAACGGTCGGTGTCCCGGGCGCGCAGCAGCGTGCTGAGCCAGCGCTCCCGCAGCTCGTGGTTCTCGTCGTGGGCCATGGGGCGAGCGTAATCAATCGTCCGCCGGGGACGATCTGTCCTGCCCGGCCGTTGCCAGGTGCGGGTGTCGGGCGGTTGGGTTCCGGTATGACGACTGCACTCGAAGAGACGTACGAACCTGAGCGCGCCGGACGGCTTCTGCGGGCCGAACGCGACCTTCTGATCCCCCTGTTGAGGTCCGCGCCCGACGAGGCGTTCGCGGTCCGCACCTGCTGTCCCGGCTGGACCGTGCGGCATGTGATCGCGCACTGCGCCTCCGTGCTGACGCGGGTCGTGGAGAGCCGCTACGGCGAGGGCGTCTTCAGCCCGGAGAGCAACGAAAGGGACATCGCCGAGCGCGCCGACCGGTCGAACTCCCGTGTCGTGGACGAGCTGGAGCAGCGCATGTCCGAGGTCGGGCCCATCATGGCCGCCGCCAAGGGGCGCCTGGACGGCATCGCGCTCGGCGAGTGGGTGCACGCCGGTGACGTACGCGAGGCGTGGGGGAAGCCGGGGGCGTACGCCGGTGCCGGGCTCACGGACGCGCTGCCACTCCTCGGGCAGCACAGCCGGTCGCCGTTCAGCGCGGCGGCGCCCGGCCTCGCGGTCCACGCCGACGTGGACGGCTGGGACGAGCCGCTGGTCCTCGGCGCCACGGACGGCCGGCGGCCCCCGGCCCGCTACATCGGCGATGCCCCCACCCTCATCCGGATCTGCGCGGGGCGGCCGCTGACGGGGACGCGATACGAGCTGGCGGGCGCCACGGAAAAGGAGTTGGGCCTGTTCGACTGACGTGGATCATGGGGGGATGACCTCCGAACCCGGTACCTCACCCGGCACCCCGCCCGGTACCTCACCCGGTACCCCCCTCGTGCCCGCCGACCCGAACGTGCTGCATCCCATGCCCGGCCAGGAACGCGTCGTCCTGCTCAAGCCGCTCGTCACCTCACCGCTGATCGAGGTCGGCGACTTCTCGTACTACGACGACCCCGACGACCCGACCGCCTTCGAGACCCGCAACGTCCTCTACCACTACGGCCCCGAGCGGCTGGTGATCGGGAAGTTCTGTGCCCTGGGGGAGCACGTGCGGTTCATCATGAACGGCGCCAACCACCGGATGGACGGGGCCTCGACGTTCCCCTTCCCGATCATGGGCGGGTCGTGGAGCGAGCACTTCGACCTGATCACCGGGTTGCCGGGGCGCGGGGATACCGTCGTCGGCCACGACGTCTGGTTCGGCTACCGCGCCACGGTCATGCCGGGCGTCAGGATCGGGCACGGAGCGGTCATCGCCTCGGGCTCGGTGGTCGTCGACGACGTGCCGGACTACGGCATCGTCGGCGGCAACCCGGCCCGGCTCATCCGGCGCCGCTTCGGCGACGAGGACATCGCGCGGCTGCTCGAACTCGCCTGGTGGGACTGGCCGATCGAGCATCTGACCCAGCATGTGCGGGCTGTCATGTCGGGCAGTGTGGAGGAGTTGGCGGCGGTGGCGCCGGGTGTGGGCTCGAACGCGCCTGTCCTGGAGGGGGACTGACCTTCGGGGCCCCGGGTAACGGGGGCGGGTGGCAGGGGCGGTGACGGTCAGTGCTGGTGGCCGTCGTCGCCCTTTTCCGCGTGCCCGGTGCCGTCCTTCTCGGCGTGCCCGTCACTGCCCTTCTCCGCGTGCCCGGCGCCGCCCGCATGCACCGTGAACGCCGCCGTGCGCACCTTCCCCTCGTGCTTGAAGTCCAGGAACAGGCGGTACGCGCCCTTGCTCGGTGCCGTCGTCGTGAAGGAGATGCCGGGGCCCGCCTTGGTCGTGCCGTCGCCGGGCTCGCCGTTCGGGTGGACGTGGAGGTAGGCGAGGTCGCCGGAGCGCAGGGCCACCAGGTGGCCGTAGGCGCCCAGGTAGGGCTGGAGGTCGGTCACCGGCTTGCCGTTCCTCGCCACGTCCAGGGTGAGGTCGCCGCCCGCGCCCGTCTTCAGCTCGCCCTTCAGCGTCACGTCGTAACCGTCCACCTTCGCCGTCGTGCTGTGCGCGGGCAGTTCCCTCGGCGTGGACTTCCCCGCCACCGCGAGGTCCGCGCCGAGTGTCAGGGCCTCCTTCGCGCCCTCGGGGCGGAAGTCGGCGAAGACGCGGTAGCCGCCCGCCTCGGGGAGGTCGACCGGGGTGGACCAGGTGCCGTCCGCCGCGCGGACCGGGTGCAGATGGCGGTAGGTAGTCAGGTCGCGTGAGGCGACGATGAGGTGCAGCTCCTTGTCGTGCTCCCGCTGGTACGCGGTGACGTTCCGGCCCGTGGACTCCCTGACGACGGCGAAGCGCAGCTCTTCCTCGCGGTCCGCGTCGAGCCGCGAGGTCTTCAGGTCCAGGGTGTAGCCGCGCTCGGAGATCTGGAGGCCGCCGGGGGCGGCGCCTTCCTTCCCGTGTCCGCCGTCGTGCTCCCCCTTGCGTTCGCCGTCGTGTTCACCGTGCTGAGCCGTGGGCGCCCGGTCCGTGACGGGGTCGACGACCTTGCCCACTCCGTACGCGGTACCGAAGGTCGCGGCGACGGCGGTGGCGAATGCGGTGATCTTCAGCCCGGTGTTCATGACGACTCCCTGAGTGATCCCTGGCCGGCGGCTGCTTCGGCCAGCTGGCCTCGATGCCTTCGAAGATACCCCCTAGGGGTATGAAGTCAAGCCGGAGGCGTCCTTGCGTTCGATACCCCCCAGGGGTATAAATGGATCTCGTCAGCGGTACCCGCACCGGGTATCGGGACCACTCGTCACGAGGAGCCCGCGGACATGTCCACCACTACTCCAGGCACCACTGCCGGCGCCGCGCCCGGCGCCACTCCGGGCGCCCCCGAGGTGGCTTCCACCGCAGAGGTGGAACTCGCCATCGGTGGCATGACCTGCGCCTCGTGCGCCGCCCGGATCGAGAAGAAGCTCAACCGCATGGACGGCGTCGAGGCGACCGTCAACTACGCCACCGAGAAGGCCAAGGTCAGCTACCGCGGCGAGGACGTCTCCGTACAGGACCTGATCGCGACCGTCGAGGCCACCGGTTACACGGCCCAGGAGCCCACGCCCGTACGGGACGTCCGGGACCTCCGGGGCGAGAGCGCGCCGTCGGGCGGCGACGAGGACGAGGCGCGGCGGGCCGACGAGGCCCTGCGGCCGCTCCGCGAGCGGCTCATCACCGCCGTGCTGCTCTCGGTACCCGTCATCGCGATGGCGATGGTCCCCGCCCTCCAGTTCGAGTACTGGCAGTGGCTCTCCCTCACCCTCGCCGCGCCCGTCGTGACCTACGCCGCGTGGCCCTTCCACAAGGCGGCCTTCACCAACGCCCGGCACGGCGCGGCCACCATGGACACGCTGATCTCCGTCGGCACCTCGGCGGCGTTCCTCTGGTCGCTGTGGGCCCTGTTCCTCGGCACCGCGGGCACCCCGGGCATGACCCACCCCTTCGAACTCACCATCGCCCGCAGCGACGGCGCGGGGAACATCTACTTGGAGGCCGCGGCGGGCGTCACCGCCTTCATCCTCGCCGGGCGCTACTTCGAGGCCCGCTCCAAGAGGAAGGCCGGGGCCGCCCTCAATGCGCTGCTCCAGCTCGGCGCCAAGGACGTCACCGTGCTGCGCGACGGGGGGCGCGAGGAGACCGTCCCCGTGGGCGACTTGAGGGTCGGCGACCGCTTCCTGGTCCGGCCCGGCGAGAAGATCGCCACCGACGGCAAGGTCATCGAGGGCGCCTCGGCCGTGGACGCCTCCATGCTCACCGGCGAGTCCGTGCCCGTGGAGACCGGCGAGGGCGACTCCGTCACCGGAGCCACCCTCAACATCGGCGGCCGCCTCGTCGTCGAGGCCACCCGCGTCGGCGCCGATACCCAGCTCGCCCGCATGGCCAAGCTGGTGGAGGACGCGCAGAACGGCAAGGCGGCCGCCCAGCGGCTCGCCGACAGGATCTCCGCGGTCTTCGTGCCGGTCGTCATCGGCCTGGCGCTCGCCACCCTCGGCTTCTGGCTCGGCAACGGCGCGGGCCTCACCGCCGCCTTCACCGCGGCCGTCGCCGTACTGATCATCGCCTGCCCCTGCGCCCTCGGCCTCGCCACCCCGACCGCCCTCATGGTCGGCACCGGACGCGGCGCCCAGCTCGGCATCCTGATCAAGGGCCCGGAGGTCCTGGAGTCCACCCGCAAGGTCGACACCATCGTCCTGGACAAGACCGGCACCGTCACCACCGGCAAGATGACCCTGCTCGCCACCCGCACCGCTCCCGGAACCTCGGCCGCCGACGTGCTGCGCCTGGCCGGCGCCCTGGAACACTCCTCCGAACACCCCATCGCCCAGGCGGTCGCCGCCGGAGCGGCCGCCGAGGTGGGCACGCTGCCCGTCCCCGAGGACTTCGCGAACGTGCCGGGCCGCGGAGTGCAGGGCATCGTCGAGGGCCACGCGGTCCTGGTCGGCCGGGAATCGCTGCTGGCCGAGTGGGAGATCCGCCTCCCGGTGGAGCTGGAGCGCGCCAAGGCCGACGCCGAGGCAGCCGGACGTACGGCCATCGCGGTCGCCTGGGACGGTGAGGCCCGCGCGGTCCTGGAGGTCGCCGACGCGGTGAAGGACACCAGCGCCGAGGCGATCCGGCGGCTGCGGGCGCTCGGCCTGACCCCCATCCTCCTGACCGGCGACAACAAGGCGGTCGCGGCATCGGTGGCCGCGGAGGTCGGCATCTCCCCGGAGCACGTGATCGCGGAGGTCATGCCGCAGGACAAGGTCGACGTGGTCAAGCGGCTCCAGGCCGAGGGCCGCTCGGTCGCCATGGTCGGCGACGGCGTGAACGACGCCGCGGCCCTCGCCCAGGCCGACCTGGGCCTCGCGATGGGCACGGGGACGGACGCCGCGATCGAGGCGGGGGACCTGACGCTCGTACGAGGTGACCTGCGGGCGGCGGCGGACGCGATCAGGCTCTCGCGCCGCACCCTGGGCACGATCAGGACGAACCTCTTCTGGGCCTTCGCCTACAACGTGGGCGCGCTGCCGCTGGCCGCGTCCGGGCTGCTCAACCCGATGATCGCGGGGGCCGCGATGGCCTTCTCCTCGGTCTTCGTGGTCGGCAACAGCCTGCGGCTGAGGGGGTTCAAGCCGCTGGCGTGAGCGTTCCGTCCGCTCATCCGACGCACCCCGGTGCGAGCTACTCGGCTCGCGCCGGGGTGTTCTGCGCGTAGGCTGGCCGACAATTGGACTAGACCTGTGTGGGCCGGAACTCCGGAACTCCGGAACTCCGGAACTCCGGAACTCCGGAACTCCGGAACCTCGACGAGAAGGAAGAGACATCCATGAGCAAGCGTGCAGTCCTGGAGGTGATCGCCCTCGACGCCGAGGACGCCGTCGCCGCCCAGGCCGGAGGCGCGGACCGCCTCGAGCTGGTGACCGACATGGCCGCGGACGGCCTGACCCCCTCGCGGGAGACCTTCGCCGCGATCCGCGCCCGCGTCGACATCCCGCTGCGCGTCATGCTGCGGCTGGCCGACGGGTTCGCCGCGGGCGACGTCGACGCGCTCGTCCGCCGCGCCCGCGAACTCAGGAGCGAGGGCGCCGACGAGTTCGTCCTCGGCTTCCTCGACGAGGCGGGCGCCCCCGACCTCGGCGCGGTCGAGACCGTGCTGGCCGCCCTCGACGGCTGCCGCTGGACCTTCCACCGGGCGATCGACCGGGCCGCCGACCGCGACGCCCTGCGCAAGCAGCTCGCGGACCTGCCCGGCCTGGACACGTACCTCACCGCGGGCGCCCCGGGCGGAGTCGACGAGGGCCTGCCGACACTGCTCGCCGAGGCGGCCCGCCGGGGGGAGCCCGCCTACGACCCCCAACTCCTGGTGGGCGGCGGCCTCCGCCTCGACCACTTGCCGCGGCTTCGGGCGGCGGGGATCGACGCGTTCCACATCGGCGGCGCGGCGAGGCCCGACGGATGGTCGGGCCAGGTCTCCTCGGCGGCCGTCGCGCAGTGGCGGGAGGCCCTGGAGGGATAGGGGGCGGCGGGGATAGCCCCCTCAGGGGCCCGGGGAACTGCGCGACCAGCCACGACGGACCGCGGATTCGGGAGGGTTTGCGTGTGCGGGCTCGCGGGGGTTGCTCGCGCAGTTCCCCGCGCCCCTGACGGGGCGCCTCGGTGGGGCTCGCGATACAACTGGGCCGGACAAGGAGGGGACCTCAATGACCGCACACGCACGTCGTACGCAACCCGTCGCGGCCGCGCTGCTCACCGGGACCGTCGCGCTCTACATCGCGCTCGTCGCGTTCGGGAACATCACCGACTTCGGCACCAACCAGCAATTCGTACGCCATGTCCTCGCGATGGACACCACCTTCAAGGACGACGACCTGATGTGGCGCGCGGTGGAGTCCACCGCGCTCCAGGACGCCGCGTACATCGCGATCATCGTGTGGGAGAGCGTCGCCGCGCTGGTCCTCATCGCGGCGACGGCCCTGTGGGGCGCGGCGCTGCGGCGCCGCACGGGGTTCGCGCGCGCCCAACGCCTCGGGACTATCGGACTGTTGATGATCCTGCTCCTCTTCGGGGCGGGGTTCATCGGGGTGGGCGGCGAGTGGTTCGCCATGTGGCAGTCCAAGAACTGGAACGGCCTGGACGCGGCGATCCGCGTCGTGACGCTCGCGGGCATCGTGCTGATCGTGAACCACCTGCCGTCCACCGCCGCCCCGGCGGACGGCCCCAAGGAAGCGGAGAAGCTCTCGGGCGTGTCCGCGCCCTAGGGCCTGTCCGGCGGATCAGGCCCTAGGCCAGTTGCGGCGGCAGCGGTGCCGAGTGGACGACGATCAGGCCGGAGACGGCACGGGTCAGCGCCACGTACAGGCGGCGCAGGCCCGTCCGCTCGTCGGGCTCGCCGTCGACCACGGCGGCGGGCTCGTCGAGTACCACGTAGTCGTACTCCAGACCCTTCGCGAGGGACGCCGGTACGAGCGTGAGGCGGGTGTCCGGTGTCGTCTCCTCGCCGGGGGAGAGGTACGTGACCCCGGCCGCCGTCAGCGCCTTCGCCAGCGCGGGGATGCGGGCGTCCGCGGCGATGAGGCCGATGGATCCCTCCTGCCGCAGCGACTCCGCACACGCCTCCAGGCAGGCCGCGTCCAGGTGGGGCGCGTCCAGGTCGGGCGCGTCCGGGGCGGGTGCGCCCCGCCCCCTCACCCGCCGCACCGCCAGCGAACCCGGCGACTCGCGGACCGAGGCGACCTCCGTCAGGCCCGGCGCGATGTCGGGCAGCAGCCTCGACGCGTACGCGATGACCTCGCGCGGCACGCGGAAACCGGCCGTCAGCTCCTCCACGACCGCGTCCGCCTTGCCGAGGTGACCGAGCGCCTCGGCCCAACTGCGGGTCGCCCAGGGTGTCGTGCCCTGCGCGAGGTCGCCCAGCACGGTCGCCGAGCCGGTCGTGCAGCGCCGCCCCACCGCGCGGTACTGCATGGGGGAGAGGTCCTGCGCCTCGTCGAGCACGACATGCCCGAGGGAGTGCGTGCGCGAGACGAGATCGGTGGCCTCGTCGATCAACACGGCGTCCGCGGCTGACCACTTGGCGGACTTCACGCCGCGCGCGGGCCTCGTCCACAAGATGGCCTTCTGCTCGTCCTCACTCAGCACACCCTCGGCGTGCGCGGCGAGGAACTGGGCGTCGGACAGCAGCCGCAGCACCAGCTTCGCGGGGTCGACCGGCGGCCAGATGGCCTTCACGGCCGCCTTCACCGCGGCGTTGCGCGCGACGGCGTCCTGCACCCGGTCGTCCGGGGCCTCGCCCGCCTGCTCCATGCGGACGAGGACGGCGTGGGCGATGCGCTGCGGCAGCGCGTCGCGGGCGGCGCCGTAGCGGATGTCCCGCGCCAGCAACTCCCGTACGATCTCCTCCAGTTCATACGCGGGTACCCGCCAGCGCCGGGAGCCGCGTACGACCACGACCGGCTCGGTCGGCAGCGTGACGTGTGAGCGTACGGCCGCGCGCAGCACCCGCGCCATGCGGGCGTCACCCTTGACGAGGGCGGCGGCGGAGTCGTCCGCACCGCGCACCTCCACATGGGCGACGAGGTCGTCGACCGTGGCCTGCTTGACCTCCAACTCGCCCAGCGCGGGCAGCACTTGCTCGATGTAGTGCAGGAAGGAGGCGTTGGGCCCGATGACGAGCGTGCCGGTGCGGGCCAGCCGCTCGCGGTGGGCGTAGAGGAGGTAGGCGACACGGTGGAGGCCGACGGCGGTCTTCCCCGTGCCGGGCCCGCCCTGCACGCACACGCTCCCTCCCAGCCCGCCGCGGACGATCTCGTCCTGCTCGGGCTGGATGGTGGCGACGATGTCCCGCATCGGCCCGACGCGCGGCCGCTCGATCTCCCGCTGGAGCAGCTTGCTCGCCCGCTCGTCCTCCGCGGGGTCGCTGAGGTGCTCGTCCTCGTACGCGGTGAGGTCGCCGCCCGTGTAGCCGAAGCGGCGGCGCAGCGCGATGTCCATCGGGTCCTTCTTGGAGGCCCGGTAGAACGGCTGGGAGACCGGCGCGCGCCAGTCGATGACCATCGGGTCGCCGTCGGCGTCGTGCACATGCCGGCGCCCGATGTAGAACTGCTCGCCCCCGGCCCCTTCCGCCTGCTCGGCGCCCGGGGCGTGCAGATAGTCGAGCCGCCCGAAGAACAGCGGCGTGTGGGCGAGGTCGGCGAGGGACTTGACGCGCTCGTCGATCTGGCGCTCCAGGACGGCGGCGTTCACCCAGTTCGCGGTGACATCGCGGATGTCCAGGGCCTCGGCGTCCGCGCGCATGGCGCGCAACGCGGAGCGGGACGCGGCGAGGTGCCCCCGCTCACGGGCGAGGGGGTCGGTCGTCTGATCGTGCGCCTGCACGGGGTGCCTCCGGCGGTTCAGCGGGGTGGTCTGGTGCTGCCGCCCGGTTTCCGTCCGGGCGGCGGCGCTCCGCGGGGGAGGCCGGGGAAGGGGGCATCGTAGGCGGGGGGCGGGTGGGGGTGCGAATGATTTTCAGGGGCGTGAGTGAAGCCCCGTAAGGGGCGCGGGGAACTGCGCGACCGGCCACGACGGGCCCGCGGGTGAAGGGCGGCCGTTCAGGTGGGTACTTCGGGTGCGGGCGCGCGGGGGCTGGTCGCGCAGTTCCCCGCGCCCCTGACGGGGCGCTAGTCGTCTGCCAGTTCGGCCACGCCCGTGATCCGGTGGAGAGGGAACGTGCGGACCTCGTCCGCCGTGTGGTCGTACGCCGTGACGAAGCCACCCTCGACCCGAACCGGGGCGATCACCCGCTGGCTCGCCGAGCCCTCGGCGTTGACGTAGCCGATCCATACCGTCTCCCCCGTCATCACCGCGGCCTGCATCGTGGCGAGGGTCTCCGCGGACGTCGTGCGAGGGAGCCCGCCGCTCGGGGTGCGCGGCGTCTCCTTGCGGGGCGCGGTCGACGCCAGGTCGCCCGCGCGGATCGCCCGCACCGCCGCGCCGATCAACGTGGCGTCGGGCAGCGGAGGCCCGTCCGGCACCGGCTCGGGCGCCGAGCGCGGCGGGGTGCGGTGGGCGTGGGCGCGGGTGATCAGGACATCGCCCTCCGGGGACTCAGCGGCGGGCGCGAAGCCCATCGTGCGCAGTCCTTCGAGGAGCGTGCCCGGGTCCGCCTGCGCGGCGAGCACGGTCGGCGCGAGGCGGCGCAGACGCAGGCCCTGGGAGCGCTTGTCGGCCAGGATCTCGTTGAGCAGCGCCTCGTCGTCGCAGCGCACGTAGGCGGACGCGGCGCCGATGCGCAGGTGGCCGTGTTTGCGGGCCACGTCGTCGATCAAGTACGCGAGGGGCTGCGGGACCGGCGTACGGGAGTGCGCGGCCAGGAACGCGTGCAGATCGGACGCCGCCTGCCCCGCGTCGAGCGCACGGCGTACGGAATGGGGCGTGAAGCGGTAGACGGTCGCGCCGCCCTTGGACTCGACGTCGGCGAGCACGGCCAGCGCCTCGGCGAGCGGCCGCTCCAGCGGGCCGGGCGCCACGGCCGTCAGGTCGGCCTGGAGCAGGACGTGGTCGAGCGGTTGGGGCAGCAGCGGGGCGAGGAGCCGCGCGGCCCGCGCGGTGGCGAGGGCACGCTCGGCGCCGGTCGCGGGGGCGGGGGCGGAGTCGGGTGTGCCGGTTGTCCCCCGCGCGGTCGCGGGCGCGGGCCCGTCGGCTGTCCCCCGCGCGGCCGGGCCCGCCCCCGCACCCGCCTCCGCCCCGCCCCCCGAAGGCCCGAGCAGCGCGCGCCCGTGCGTCGAGAGCGCCCCTCGGCCCGTGACGCCCAACAACTCCGCTTCGTTCAGCGTCCATTGGGCCATGCGGGCGCGGAGGTCCCGCGACGCGGGGGACGGGCGTTCCCAGCGGAGGCGGGCCAGGAGTGACTCGGGGTCGGGTGACGCGCCCTCGGGAAGCCCGGCGAGCAGGGCGAGGACCCGGCGGCGTACCTCGGGCGCCGCCGAGCGGTCCAGATGCGGGCCCAGCGCGGACAGCGTGCGGTCCTTGCCGTCGCGGCCCCCGATCAGGCCCGCCGTGCGGGTCGCCGCCAGCCAGGCCTCGGCGAGCGCCGCCCAGCGCTCGGGGGCGGGCAGCTCCTGCCAGTCGTCGTACGCGGGCGTCGCCGCGTACCGCTCGTCGGCCTCGCCGTCGGAGGCCACCAGACCCGCCGCGTAGGCCAGCTCGACCCAGAACGCGGCCGTCGGCTCGGGCAGGTCGAGCGCCACCGCCGTCCGCTTCAGGTCGCGCACGCTCAGACCGCCCGCGCGCAGCACCGCGGGGCCGCCCTCGTCCCACTCCTTGAGCAGCTCCTCGATGGTGGCGAGCGCCGTGTAGGCCTGGCCGGCCGCCGTGGCGTCCACAACCTGTGGACGGTGCTCGCGCGCCACCTCGACGGGCGGCGGCGTCGGCTCGGGCACGCGGTGGGCGCGGCCCGCGCGCAGATGCAGGGCCGCCTCGCGGGGCAGTACGACCGTGCCGGGGGCGGTGGGCAGGAGCAGCCCGCGGTCCATGAGCCAGCGCAGGTGGCGGGCCGGATCGGCGGTGACCTGGCCGTAGGGAGGGCCCCACACCAGACGGGACAGGACCTCCACGGACTCGGCGGGCGCCTCGTCCAGGAGGGCCGACATGCGGGCGCGGTCGGTGAACAGGGCGGTGAGGGAGCCGACCGCCGACACCGGGTCGTGCGTGGTGGGCAGGCCGGCCGCCGCGACGATGCCCTGGACGCGGGTGGGCGACATGCCGGCCGTGGCCTCGGCGACGGTCGGGCCGAGGCCCGTGGGGGACGGGTGCTGGGGGCCGGGGGCGAGGAGTTCGCGGGCGGTGCGGACCAGCCGCAGACGGTCGTCGGGGCCCCAGACGAGGGCCTGCTCGTGGAGGGTGCCGAGGGCGCGCGGCAGGGCCCGCGCGACGGCGGCGTCCCCCTCGTCACCGGTGAGGAGCCCGAGCACTTCCTCGTACGTCGTCGGCTCCTGGGCCACCGCCAGGGTCTCCGCCACCTGCTGCGTGAAGCGGTCGAGCCGCTCCAGGGCGCGGACCACGGAGGCCCGGGTGCCGGCGCGGCTCGCGAGCTGCGTGAGATCGGTGGGGACGGGGCTGAGGAGGTCCGGGCGGGCGTGGAGCAGCTCAGCGAGGGCGTCGTCCTCGCGGGAGCGGAGCGCTTCGGCGAGGGAGCGGGGGGTCTCCGCGGGGCGCGGCGCCTTGGGGGCGGGGGCCTTGGGGTGCGGCGGCTCGTCGGTGCTCATCCGGCTCACGTTAGCGGGTTCCGGCCCCTTGCCGGGGCTTGCGGGGCGCTGGGGCGGGGCTTGTGGGGACTGACCTGTGCCTCGTCCGCGGGTGCGCGGGGGCTGAGCGCGCAGTTCCCCGCGCCCCTGAAGGGGCGCCCAGCGTGGCCCCGTAAGGGGCGCGGGGAAC